>DASRAF010000556.1:0-6709 GCA_035638295.1 Pseudolabrys sp. | reverse complement strand
CATCAGGTAAGGCTGGCCGCGACGGGCTTTTTTGACCGACGCTCGTCGCATGTGACTCCGGTTTCGCGGGAGACCGTGGCCGGAGTCGTATTACGAGTCGATTGGACGGAATTTCGAAAGGCGCTTGGCGGCGCGTTTGCGAGAAATTTGTTTGGCGTCCGCCAGGAGGAGAAGAGACGATGGAAAAGATTCCGATGACCGCCGCTGGGTATGCCGCGCTCGAGTCCGAGCTCAAGCATTGCCAGCAGGTAGAGCGTCCCCGAATCATTCAGCAGATCACCGACGCGCGCACGCACGGCGACCTGTCGGAGAACGCCGAGTATCATGCCGCCAAGGAGTCGCAGTCCCTCAACGAAGGCCGTATCGCCGAGCTCGAGGACAAGCTCGCGCGCGCCGACATCATCGATGTGTCGAAACTGTCAGGCGATATGATCACCTTCGGCGCGACAGTGACGCTGGTCGACGAGGACACCGACGAGAAGAAGGTGTGGCAGATCGTCGGCGAGCCCGAGGCCGATGCGAAGAAAGGCAAGATCTCGATCACCTCGCCGCTCGCCAAGGCGCTGATCGGCAAGACCAAGGGCACGTCGGTGGAAGTCAACACGCCCGGCGGTGCCAAGGCCTATGCGGTGAAAAAGATCGAGTGGCGTTAGATTTTCGCCCGACCTAGTCACTTCAGCCAGATCTTCAGCGGCATCGGCGAGCGCGCCGGGCAATTCATCGTTCCCGAATAGAAGTCCGACAGCTGGCCGCTGTAGGTGCACTCGACGCCATCGAGCACCAGCGTCGCCGATAATCGCGACGCCGGGCGCGAAATCTGCAGGCGAATTTCGCCCTTCTTTTCCTCCGGGCTGTCGACCGTGCAGATGCCGACATGCGCCATGGTCAATGGCCCGGCCAGAACCTTCGTGCCGTCATCGCCCGTGACGTTGGCGGTGAGTTCCCACTCGCCCAGCACGCCGGCATATCCGACCACCTCCCGTGTTTCGGCGCCGGCCGGAGTCGCAAGCGCGCCTAGCACAGCGAGCTGCATCGCCGTTCTTGCGATCCCTCTCCGGCCGATCTTCATTGTGCGCCTCAGCGGCTCAGATATGTACGCGCGTCGGCCACGTCCGTGCGAGTCGTGTCGGCGTGGGCCGCAATTGCGACGACCTTGCCGTAGTACTCCTTCGCCTTGGCCGCATCGCCGGATTTTTCGGCCGCTTTTGCCGCGCCGATGTAGGCATGAAGCCGATTTGGCTCTTTCTTCAAAGTGGCCTCAAATGCAACAAGCGCTTCCGCTGGCTTGCCGCGATCAAGCAGCATGACGCCATAAAGTTCGCGAGCGGGCATCGGCACCCCCGGCGTTACGGGATGCTTCTCGGTCCGGTCTTCTGCGTCGGCCGCGACGCTCATGGCGCTGAGTGCGTCGTCGTACTTGCCCTCGGCATAGAGCACCCAGGCTGATGCAACCTTCTGCTGGATATCGACCTGCTCGGACCAGTATCCGTCTTTCGCCTCGCGCAGCTTGTCGCGCAACTCGACAAGCTTGGCGATGTCCGCCTTTGCGGCTTCGGGATTGCCGGAGCGGGCGGCGCCCAGAGCGCGTGCGAAATAAGTGATCGCCTGTACCTGCGACAGCGGGCTGGGACGGACGTCGAGGGAAGCAGCAGCCTTCCAGTCACCCCGCTCGATTGCGTAACGCGCGGGCGAAACGGCAAGGGCATATGGCCCGGGGAGGAACGTTTCGGTGAAACCTTTCACCATGGACATTTCATCGAGGACCGCTTTTGCTTTCACGTCCTGCCCCAATTGCAGATAAGCGTAGACCTGATAGTCCATGGCATGCAGCTGGTCATGGAAGTCGGACGCATCCTTCGCAACGCGCTGCGAGACGGCATTGGAGTCGATTGACTCCTGCCAATACCCGACGCGCGTGAAGATGTGCGACGGCATGTGCTGTGCGTGCGCCGCATCGGGCGCGATTTTGGCATACAGCCTCGCCGCATTGAGTCCCTTCTCGGCGATCGGCGGATAGTCGTAGAGATGGATCAGGTAGTGAGCGACGCCGGGATGCTGGGGCTGACGCGCGAAGATCGGCTCGAGGATCGCCGCGCCTTTCAGCTGATTGGCGTAAGTCTTGTCGGATGCAGACGCCGACGTATTGAGCGACAGCGCGTAGTAGATCTGGACCTCGTCGTCGTTCGGAAATCTCTGCGCCAATTGCTCCATGGCCTTGGAATAGGCCACGACGCGCGTTCGATGATCGATCTTGTCGTAATCGGTGTACATGACCGCAAGAGCATCGATGAGTCCGCGCTCGCGCTCGGTCTTGGCCCCGACGCTCTTTCCTTTGGCGATCGCGGCCGCGCCTTCGGCAAGATTCTTTGCTGGCGGCGCAACGTGCGGATTGAGCAGCAGGCTCAGCGCAATGCCCCAATAGGCAATGCCGCATTCGGGGTCGGCCTTCAGCACGTCCTCGAAAACCTTTTGCGACGCGCGATACCAGAACGAGTGCTGGTAAAGCATCGCGCGGTCGAAAAGCTTTTGCGCATCGGGGTTGCAGGACGTCTCGAAATGCACCTTGCCGAGTTTGCTGTCGTCGGCTTGCACAGAAGCGGGTTGCGCCAGCAAAAACAGAGCGGCCCCTGCAACAGCAACTGCAGAGTTCGAAACCTTGATCATGGATGTTCTCCCGGTTCAGTCTGTCGACGGCGCAATTGGCGGGGCGCCGCATTTCCGAAAACCAGGCATGGTCGCGACGTCCTTGGCGTACGCGCGGACACGACCTTCGAACATCTTATTATTGCTTGGTGGGTTTGGCCAACAAGTCTGTTTTTCGAACTGGTTTGCCGGTGGCAAAGGTGGTTCACTCCCGGCCATGCAGGACGGCTATAATCAATTCTGTCCGATTGCGAAGGCATCGGAAATTATCGCCGTGCGCTGGATGCCTCTCATCCTGCGCGAACTGATGGCCGATATCCGCACGTTCAATGACATCCACCGCGGGATACCACTGATCTCCCGGGCCGTGCTTGTTGCCCGGCTTCGCGAACTCGAACACCACGGGATCATCGAGCGCCGCAAGCGCGAGGGCCGGAAGGGGCCCGAATATTGGCTCACGCCCGCCGGCAACGCATTGCGTCCGATCGTGAGTGGGCTTGGTCACTGGGGGCTCGTTCACGCCCGCGACAGTTTGACGCCCGAGGACCTCGATCCGACCTTCCTTCTGTGGGGATTCCGCAAACGGGCGATTCGCGATGCGCTGCCGGACCGGCGCGTCGTCGTGCGATTCGAGTTTTCCGGCGTACCGGCGAAATGGTTCAAGTTCCGTATTTTGTGGCTCCTGCTCGAACGCTTGGATGTCGACGTTTGCGTGAAGGATCCGGGCTATCCCGTGGACGTCGTTTTGCACGGCAAGATCGCAGACTTTGTCTCGGTCTATCTCGGGCACGCGCTGTGGCGCGACATGGTCGGCAAAAAATTATCCATCAAAGGCGACCGGGACCTTGTGCGATCACTTCCCGGTTGGATCAGGCTGGATAAAGTTGTCGGCCGGGACTTTCCGGTGGTGCGCCCGGCCGCCTAGATCGGTCTCATTCCGATTCGATCTTGTCGGCGACGATTTTTTTCCATTTCTCGGTTTCAAGCCCCTGGAATTTTCTCAGTTCGTCCGGCGAGCTCGCTTCCGGTTCGATGCCAGCCGCAAGCAGCTTTTCGGAGACATCCTTGTCTTTCAAGGCCCCGCAAATGCGATCAGATTTTTCATGAGACGGTCCCCCGGATGGAACGGCACGATGTTTCGGCAGCGATTTCGACCGGAATATCTAGAACAAGGAAAGATAGCGACTTACCGTGACCATCGAGGCCGAGGCTGGCATTGACGCCACCTTCGAGGACGTCGTCGAGAACGAAATTGAACGCCGCGAGCTTCGGCAGATCGTAGCGCACGACGCGCGTCGGCTTGCGCGCGGCAAACGCCTGAGTCACCCGTTCGGCCGTCACCTGCGCGGCCACTACCGGATAGTGCGCCGGATCCCGGCAGACGAGAACGAGATTGAGCCGGTTGCCCTTGTCGCCGGTGCGCGCGCTGGCAATCTCCTGAAGGCGAACGGTGCGCGTCACCTTGGTGCTCCCAAAATGGTCACGCGCGGCTCCGCGAACCGCCTTTCGATGAGACAGGAGGCACTGGCAAGCCGGGGCGTGATGCGTCGGCGGACCCCTGCCCCGCCCGCTGGCCCCGCGCAGTAAAGCGCTTCGGCCTCGTCGAGCAAAATTTCGACGCCGCTCGCGTTCGACGACTCGGCCGCAAAGCGCAGGCGCACGTCATCGGTCTGAGCGCCGCGCAGATTCATCGTTGCGCCGGCGGCGCCCCAAACGCTGCGAACACCGATCGCATCGACCCGAACATTGAGATGTGGCGCGCGTGTGCGCACGCGCGCCCGAACAACCTCAGCGGCAAGCTGCGCACGCGCCGGAGCGTTCGGACCGGCATAGGAAATTTCGGCTTCGCCGAGGAAACCGCCATCGACGCAAACGGTCGCCTTCAGCATCTCCGGTGCGGGCCCGCCGCGCGCACCGGACACGCGCACACGATCCTTGCCGATCTCGGCGACCTCGACATTCGTCAAGTCGAGAACGACATCGGGCGCGAGATAGGCGGATGGATCGTGAATCTCGTAGAGCAACTGCTCGATCACGGTCAGGCGATTGACCACACCACCGGTGCCGGCGGGCTTTGTGATCACCATTTCGCCGGTTTCGTCGACCTCGGCGATCGGATAGCCGACCTCGGCCAATCCAGGCACGTCCTTGTAGCCGGGGTCGGCAAAATAACCGCCGGTCACCTGCGCACCGCACTCGAGCAAGTGGCCCGCAAGGGTGCCAGCGGCAAGTCGATCCCAATCATCGGTGGACCACCGGAACGCATGTAGCAAGGGTCCAAGCGCCAGCGCAGAATCGGCGACGCGTCCGGTCACGACAATTTCAGCGCCTTGGTCGAGCGCCTGCGCGATCGGCTGCGCACCGAGATAGAGATTGGCCGAGAGGATTTCGCGCGCCTGAGCGAGGTCGATGCCGTCGACCCTGCGTGATGCGAGGTCGCTTGCCGATAGCTTGCTTGTAATGTCGTCGCCTTCGATTGCGGCAATGCGCGGCGGGCGAACACCAAGAGAGCGCGCCATCTCTTCGACGCGGCGCGCGGCTGCTGCCGGATTGGCCGCGCCGAAATTGCCGATGATCTTGATGCCGGCCGCAAGACAGCGCGCGAGCACCGGCGGCAGCATCCGACCGAGTGCGGGACTGTAGCCGCGCTGCGGATTTTGCCGGCGCTCGAGCTGGCATAGCGCCAGCGTGCGCTCGGCCAGCGTTTCGTACATCAGAAAGCGCGCACCCGATTGCGCGGCGAGCACCTCCACAATGGGCACGCCGGCATCGCTTCGGTCACCGGCAAACCCGGCCGCTGCGCCGATGAAAACCTTCGCCATGCGGCGATGCTAACGGGAGGGGTCTACTCTGTAAAACGATGCGCGGGCCACGAAGAGCACTAGTCTTCCATCGGCACCATGGCCGCATCCTTCGAATTACGCAGGGTCAGGGACGTCTTCACATTACGCACGTTGCGCGCGGCGGTGAGCTTTTCGACGAAGGCCTGAAAGGTTTTTAGGTCGGGCGCCACGCATTTGAGGACGAAATCGATTTCGCCCGAGAGCATCCAGCATTCGCGCACGAGCGGCTGCGCGCGCACAAACTCCTCGAAGGCGACAAGGTCGGCCTCCGCCTGGCTCGCCAGATGCACCATGGCGAAGACCGTGACTTCGTAGCCGAGCTTCTTTTCATCGAGCAGCGCGCGGTAACCCTTGATGTAGCCAGCTTCCTCCAGCGCGCGGACCCGGCGCAGGCAGGGCGGCGCGGAAATACCAACGCGGCTTGCCAGCTCCACATTGGTGATGCGGCCGTCCGCCTGCAGCTCTTTGAGGATTTTGCGGTCGATCGAGTCGAGGCGGGCTGGCACAGGCGCTCCTTTTGGCCGAACGGAACTGACAACATTCATACCGCGAAATATTATTTCGCGAAACAATATTGCGCGCTCGTACGATCGTGATCGGCGCTTTGCCGCAGTCTGTGGGTGTGACGGGTTGCGTATCTTGCATAGCTCGGCTGAAAGCCATACATCCTGCAAGGCAAAAGAGCCGAAATCTCCGGCCGCTCAGGGTGATAAGCGCCCAAAAAAACGCCCATCCAGGGGGGCGTACAACATGTCAAAGACGATCCACGCCAAAGTCGTGATCATCGGCTCGGGACCAGCGGGCTACACCGCGGCCATTTACGCCGCGCGCGCAATGCTGGAGCCGGTCCTGATTCAGGGCGTGCAGCCGGGCGGCCAGATGACGATTACCACTGACGTTGAGAACTATCCCGGCTTTGCCGATGTCATTCAGGGTCCCTGGCTGATGGAGCAAATGGAGAAGCAGGCCGCGCATGTCGGCACCAAGGTCGTGACCGATGTGGTCACCAAGCTGGAACTGGCGCAGCGGCCGTTCCGCCTGACCTGCGACAGTGGCGACGTCTATCTTGCCGAAACCGTCGTTCTCGCCACCGGCGCCCAGGCGCGCTGGCTGGGGCTGCCCTCGGAAGAGAAATTCAAAGGCTTCGGCGTCTCGGCCTGTGCGACCTGCGACGGCTTCTTCTTCAAGGGGAAAACCGTAGCCGTGGTTGGTGGCGGAAATAC
>DASRAF010000555.1:0-4410 GCA_035638295.1 Pseudolabrys sp. | reverse complement strand
GTGTGAAAACGTGCTGGTTGAAGTGATTCTCGGGGTATGATTCCCGCGCGATTTTGCGGGGGATTGGATGAAGCGCTTCATTGAAGGGATAGATCGCGGGCAAAGCACGCTGTTTCCTGAATATCTGGAGGATTGGATCGGCGAGGACAATGCCGTTCGTGCAATCGACGTGTTTGTCGACGAGTTCGATCTGGCCGAGCTTGGGTTTGGCGGCGTCGAGCCTGAGGCCACTGGCCGGCCTTCGTATCAGCCGTCGGTGCTGCTGAAGCTCTACATCTACGGCTATCTCAATCGGGTTCAGTCGAGCCGCCGGCTTGAGCGCGAGGCTTTGCGCAACGTCGAGGTGATGTGGCTCACGGGCCGGCTGGCTCCCGATCACAAGACGATAGCCGATTTCCGCAAGGACAACGGCCGCGCCATCCGCCAGGTCTGCGCTCGGTTTGTTGCGCTCTGTGGCGCCCTGGGCCTCTTGACTGGGACCAGCGTGGCGATCGACGGCAGCAAGTTCAAGGCGGTGAACAACCGTGACAAGAACTTCACCCGTGCGAAGATGGAACGGCGCCTGGCGCAGATCGAGGAGAGCGTGACCCGCTATCTGCAGCAGCTCGACAGCGCCGATCGGCAGGAGCCATCATTGGCGCTCGCGACCAAGACGACCCGCCTGAAGGAGAAGATCGCGAAGCTGAAAGAGGAGATGCAGCGCCTGCATGCCCTCAAGGCGCGGATGCTGGCCACACCGGACCAGCAGATATCGCTGACCGATCCTGATGCTCGCTCGATGGCAACGAGCGGCCGCGGCTCCGGCGTCGTGGGTTACAACGTGCAGATCGCAGTCGACACCGAGCATCACCTCATCATCACGCATGAGGTGACCAACGTTGGGACCGACCGGTCGCAGCTCGCACACGTGGCCAAAAAGACGAAAGCGACGTTGGGAGCCGAGAGCCTGGATGTCGTTGCCGACCGCGGCTACTTCAACGGCGAAGAGATCCTGGCGTGCGAAGAGGCAGGCATCACGGTCACGCTGCCAAAGCCGATGACGTCGAACTCAAAGGCGGAAGGGCGCTTCGGAAAGCAAGACTTCCGCTACCTGGCTGAAGAGGACGCTTACATCTGTCCGGCCGGTGAAAGGCTCGCCTACCGCTACACGAACGAGGAAAATGGCTTGCTCCTGCACCGTTACTGGACCAACGCCTGCCAGAACTGCGCCATCAAGCAAAGCTGCACCACCGGCAAGGAGCGACGGATCACCCGATGGGACCATGAGCACGTCATTGAGGCGGTGCAGCGCCGGCTGGACGAGCATCCGGAGAAGATGCGCCAGCGGCGCGAGACCGTCGAGCATCCGTTCGGCACAATCAAGGCGCGGATGGGAGCGACACACTTCCTAATGAAGACGCTGCCACGGGTTGCCGCCGAGATGGCGCTGCACGTGCTGGCCTACAACCTCACGCGCGTCATGAACATCATGGGAGTCAAACCGCTCCTGGCAGCAATCAGGATGTAGGCGAAGAACTGGACCGTTCGACCGGCAGGCCTGCGCGTCAGGGGCGACCTGCCCGGGGCAAGAGCAACAACCCGTGCGCCTTGCCGAAGCGTTTCGACACAACCAAGACCCGGAGCGGACATAAACGCCGCATGGCATCATTTGGATCGGTCAAAAGTGAGGATGCTGCGCGTCATCCCTTTGCTGGGCCAATTCGGCATCACTCGCCACGGTGACAACACCTTTAGCCGATTGTGGTCCAGCTCGAAAAACCGCGTTTGTTCGGAGCCGACCCATTCTGGATTCCAGGCCACTTCGACCTTGGTAATCCACTTGTCTCCTTCAACGCGATACGTCCCGGTATAAGCAACGAGTGTGTTTAACAGTCCGGCTCGCTGCTCGTCGTTCGTCGCGGGCTCACGCAACTCTCCGGTGAGAATAAAGAATGCCCGCCCTTCCTGGGTAAAAATAGCGTAGCCGGTCGGTTTTTCTCCCATCGGCGGCTCTATTTGGCCTGTCCCCTGAACTTCAATCTCCAGTGAGACAAGTTTCCAAATGCCGAGAACTTTGGCGCTGTTGGTTTCGAAATTCGGTTGTGCAGTTAGGCAAGCCACGAAGATCAATCCAATAGTCTGGGCGGCAGGCTCTCTGGATGAGTCTTCCCGCGTGCGCCGGATCACTCGCCCTTGATGTTGGCAGCCTTGATGATCGGCCACCACTTCTCGATTTCCGCCTTCTGCAGCGCGGCCAAAGCCTCGGGCGTCTGTTGCTCGCGCGGGAAAATCTCCTGCCCAATATCGGCAAGGCGTTGGCGTACTGATGGATCGCCAACGGCTTCGATGGCGGCCCTATTAAGCTTGCTGACGATATCCCTGGGTGTGTTCGCGGGCGCCCAAAGGCCATGCCAGAACGGCATGTACAGTCCGGGTACTCCCGCCTCATCGACAGTTGGGATGTCGGTTGCTCGTCCCCAATGGATGTCGGCCAAAATTGCGTACGCCTTGATATCGCCGCTGCGGACCCGAGGTAACAGGTCGGATGCCTGAAGACAGGTCAGATCAATCTGGCCTGATGCAATGGCCTGGAGCGCTGGCGCGCCACCACGATAGGGCACGAACTGGAAGTGAGTGCCGGTTTTGGCTTGGAAATAAGCCCCCCAAACGTGCGACGGACTGCCGACACCGGGTGTCGCAAAGGAGGCCTTGTCTGGATTCGCCTTGAGCCATCCGATGAGTTCCTTCAGATTGCTTGCCGGCAAATCTCTTTTCCCGACGATCATCAGGGGGTTGGTCGTCAGTAAAGCGACCGGAGCAAAGTCCCTAGGTAGATCGTAGGGGGCGCTATAAACGGCGCCGCTGAACACGTGCGAGTTCAGTTGTCCGATGCTCAAGGTATAGCCATCCGGCGCGGCGCGTGCGACACGGGCAACGCCTAGGGTGCCGCCGGCCCCCGACACGTTCTCGACGAGAAGCGGTTGACCTAGGCTCACCCTCATGCGTTCGCCGACGATGCGCCCAATCACATCCGCCGGACCGCCTGCCGGGTAGGGCACCACCATGGTGATCGGACGCGCCGGAAATTGCTGCGCGCGGGCGATGCGGGAGGCGACCGTCAGCGCGGCCACGCTCCCCACAAGATGCAAAAACCGCCGTCGGCCAACCTGCATGATGTCCTCCTCTTCAGGAGGTCATCCAATAGCATTCCGCAGCAAGTCGATCCATAATATGCTGTAGACGAAATCCATATCTGGTGGAATATGTCATGGAACTCTGGCACTTGAAGTATTTCATCGCTGTTGCCGAGGAAGGGCACATCACGCGGGCTGCAGAGCGGCTTGGCATGCAGCAACCGCCACTCAGTCAACGCATCAAGGCGATCGAACGCGAACTCGATGTGCAACTCTTTCGCCGAAAGGCGCGCGGTGTCGAGTTGACCGACGCTGGGCGTGCCTTCCTAGACAATGCCCGCGCGGTGCTTGCTCGGCTCGATCATACTTTTGAAACCACACGGCGCACGGCGCGAGGCGAAGAGGGCAGAATCAGCATCGGGATTGTGCCCGCGAGTCCATTTCATCCGTTAGTGCCGCGTGCCATACGTGCGTTTCGTGAAGCCTATCCGCTCGTATCCGTGCGATTGGAAGAGCACCTCGGCGGGGAACTGCTCGAACTGCTGCGAAGCGAACAAATCGACGTTGCATTCATCCGAATGCCCCATGCTGATCAGGAGGGGCTCATTATCAACCGGTTGCTTGAGGAGCCGATGCTGGTGGCATTACCCCGCGCGCACGCATTGGCTCGGAACGGCGGCAAAGGCGAAAGCCCGCTCTTATTGAAACATCTTGCCCGCGAAACATTCATTCTTTACGGCCCCCCAGGGATTGGCCTCCGTGAGGTGACGACAGAAGCATGCCGCGCGGCAGGCTTTAGTCCACGTGCCGGGCAGGAAGCTCCTCGCATCGCGTCAACTCTTAGCCTGGTCGCCGTTGGGCTCGGGATTTCGCTGGTTCCCGCGTCCTTGCGTCATCTATACGTTGATGGCGTTGTCTACCGTCGTCTTGGGGGCTCCATCCAACCGAAGGCCCCCCTTGACCTCGCATCGCGCCGCGGAGATTCGTCAGTCGTGGTTCAACAATTTCTCAAATTGGTCAGGCAAGCAGCGAAGAATTCTCGCTTCGACAGGTCTGAACGGCGCCCTCGGAACTGAATCTCGGACGGTTCCGGGCATCGTCATTTCCATTCATTCCTGATGTCTCCTTCTGGCCCATCTCGTCATTTCGCGGCAACGCAGTATTTCGGTCGCTTTCGGGGCGAAGCGGACATGAACCGAATTTATGAGTACGCCCCTAGTCCAACGACTGGACGACTTGGGCGCGTGTCCTCCGTGCCGTTCAAAGCGGCAGGCGCTGAGCCGCTCAGGCCGTAACG
>DASRAF010000554.1:0-4453 GCA_035638295.1 Pseudolabrys sp. | reverse complement strand
ATAATTCAAATAGTTATTGTGATAGTTGGCGGAGACGCAGGGATTCGAACCCTGGATACGCCTTTGGAGCGTATAACGGTTTAGCAAACCGCCGCCTTCAGCCACTCGGCCACGTCTCCGTATGAGAAGGCAGTATAGAATCCACTGCGCACGGTCAAACAGCGGATTTTCAAATCTCGGTACGCCGGCTTTAAAGCTCGCCATCAAAGGAACTGAAGCCGATGAACCGGAAAGGACGCCGCGCCAGGCTTAAGCATGGCCCGCCTGGCGCTGCTCGCGCGCCGGATGCGGGCAGTCAAATCAACAAAATGTTTCAGGATGCGTTCGCGTTCGATCGCGCGGGCAAACTCGACGAGGCTGCACGCGCTTACAAGCGCATCGTTGCGCTCAATGCCGATCACGCGGAGGCGCACAACAATCTCGCGCGCGTTCTTCACGCGCAGGGCAAGACGAAAGACGCTTCCGCTTGCTACGCGCGCGCGCTCGCCCTGATGCCGCAGCTCTTCCAGCAGTATTCCGGAATTCGCGAAACGCTTACGTCACTTCTGCCGCAGCTCGACGAAGCATTGCGACGGCAGATGGCGGCATGGCCGAAAAGATCAAGCGTGACAAGGCTTTTCGGCGACGCTGACTTCGCCGCGATCGCCGACAATCCGTTGCTGCTCGTTCTTCTGCAGTCGACGCCCGTGCGCGATGTCGCGTTCGAACGCCTGCTCACGGCGCTGCGCGCGTCACTTTTAGCCGATGCAATGGCCGGCAAGCCGGTTGCTGATTCCACCCTGGGCTTTGCCTGCACGCTCGCACGACAGTGCTTCATCAACGAATATGTTTTCGCAACGACGCCGGAGGAAGAAACCAAGATCGACGAGCTCAAGCGTGCGCTCGCCGGCTCGTCTCCGCGCGCGATGCAGATCGCAGCGCTCGCGATGTACGTGCCGCTGCATACGTTGCCGTCCGCCTCCGCGCTGCTCGAACGAAAATGGAATCCGCAGATCGAGGCTATACTCAGCCAGCAGGTGCGCGAGCCCTCGGAAGAACAGAAGCTGCGCAATTCAATTCCGCATCTAACCGCTATCGAAGACGAAGTTTCGCAGCGCGTACGCCAGCAATACGAGGAGAGCCCCTACCCGCGCTGGGTGCACGCCGCCGGACAAGTCGCGCCGACGCCGATCGATCACTATCTGCGCGATCAGTTTCCGACAGCCGCGTTTGCACCGCTCGGCAAGACGAGCGCGCTCGACATGCTCATTGCCGGCTGCGGCACCGGCCAGGTCGCGATCGGATCGGTGCAGAAACACATGGGCGCGCAGGCGCTTGCGATCGACCTGAGCTTGAGCAGTCTCTGTTACGCGAAGCGCAAAACGCCCGCCGAACTCGCTGCGCGCATCGAGTATGCGCAGGCGGATATTCTTAAGCTTGGATCAATCGGCCGCAGCTTCGATGTCATCGATGCGTGCGGCGTGCTGCATCACATGGCAGATCCGCTCGCCGGCTGGCGTATTCTTTTGTCGCTATTGCGATCGGGCGGTCTCATGCATCTTGCGTTCTACAGCGATGCCGGCCGCGCCGACGTCGCGGCTGCGCGTGCGTTCATCGCCGAACGCAAATTCGGTTCGACTCCCGACGACATCCGTCGCTGCCGGCAGGAGCTTCTCGCAAGGCCGCTCGCGAGCGTGACGCGTTTCACGGATTTCTTCACGACGAGCGAATGCCGCGATCTGCTCTTTCACGTGCACGAGTCACGCGTCACGATTCCAGTGATCAGAGATTTCATCCGTGAGAATGGACTGACATTCGTCGGCTTCGAATTTGACCTGCCGCTACTTCTGCGCCACCGCGCGCGGTTCGCTGCCGCCGGTTGGTCGCTCGCCGATCTTGATCGCTGGCAAGAGATTGAGACGAAGTATCATGATACTTTCTCCGGCATGTACCAGTTCTGGGTGCAGAAGAACTGAACGCGCTAACGCGAACTAAAACGACACGCGCGATGTTCTTTCGCTTCACATCAAACGCAGAGGGAGATTTCTCGGCGCGATCGTTCGCTCACGAAAGGAGGTCTGCGATACGTAGTCGAACCATCATGCTTGCGACGCTCGCCTTGTCGTCGCCTGTGCTGGCGCAAGTACCGCGCCCTGCCCTACGATCCCTATCCGTGGTGCCCCGTCCATAGTGGGCGCTTCGGCGGCGCGTCCAATTGCGGCTTCTCGACCTGGAACCAGTGCATGGCGACGGTGAGCGGGATCGGCGGCTTTTGTACGCACAATCAGTTTTACAACCCGCGGCCGCCGGCGAGCCGTTCGGGCAAGCGCCCGACCTACTACTAGGTGCTCCTGAGGCCGGATTGACTGCCCGCGGTGGCCGTGCGCAATTGCACCGCCGTGCAGTCAGGGCCCTTCAACATTGCACAAACTTTGCAGGAGGCGCTGCGCCTGCATCAGCAGGGCCGCCTGCGCGACGCCGAAAAACTTTACGCACGTGTACTCAAGGCAGCGCCGAACAATTTCGACGCGCTGCACCTGCTCGGCCTGATCAAGGCACAGGCTGGCCAGATGGGCGAAGCGCATCGCCTTATGGCCTCGGCGCTGAAGATCAATCCGAACGCGCCCGATGCGCTCGTCAATTTCGCCAATGTGCTGCATGCGCTCAAACGCGATGCCGAAGCGCTCGCGCACATCGACAAAGCGCTGGCGCTGCGGCCAAGTGATCACGAGGCGCTGCTTTATCGGGGCAATGCGCTGAACGCGCTCGATCGCCCCGACGACGCCATTGCCTGTTACGACGCCGTGCTCGCGCGCAATCCCTTGCATGGCGATGCTCTCCTTAATCGCGGCACGGCGCGCGCGCGGCTTGGCCGCTATTCCGATGCACTCGCCGATTTCGATGCACTGCTTGCGCGCATCCCGCACCATGTCGAGGCGCTCTTTAACCGCGGCACGGCGCTGCTCGAAATCGAGCGGCCTGAGCCGGCACTCGCAGCTTTCGATGCGGCGGTTGCGGCCGCGCCCCGGCATGCGGGCGCGTGGACCAATCGGGGGCGCGCGCTGCAGGCACTCAACCGGCACGCCGAAGCGATCACGAGTTTCGAAAAGGCGATCGCCCTCGACAAAAATTACGCCGATGCACATTCGAACATGGCGCTCTCGCTGCTCACACGCGGGCAATTGTCGCGCGGCTTTGCCGAATATGAATGGCGGTGGAAGCGCACCGGCATGACTGATGCACGCCGCGGTTACCGCGGGCGGCCGTGGCTTGGCGAATTTCCTCTCGGTCAGCGCACAATTCTGCTCGCCGCCGAACAGGGTCTCGGCGACAGCATCCAGTTCGTCCGCTATGCCCCGCTGCTCGCGCGCGCGGGCGCAAAGGTCGTGCTCGAAGTACAGCCCGAACTGAAAGCGCTGCTTGCGAACGTCGATGGCGTCGCATCGTGCCATGCGCGCGGCGAGACGCTTCCCATCTATGATGTCTACTGCCCGCTCGGCAGCCTGCCGCTCGGGTTCAAGACCGAGCCGGCAACGATCCCGGCCGACATTCCCTATCTACACGCCGATGACGCACATCTCGCGAAATGGCGACTGACCATCGAGGCCATTCCGGGCAAGCGTGTCGCACTGGCCTGGGCCGGCCATGCCCGGCATCCGAACGACCGCAACCGTTCAATTGCGCTCGAATTGCTCGAACCGCTCCTCACGCTCGAGGGCATCTCGTTCGTCAGCATCCAGCGCGATCTGCGTGGCGACGACGTGGCGCTATTGGCGCGGCACCAATCCATTACGCACGTCGGTGACAAACTCGATGATATGGCCGACACCGCGGCCGTTCTTGCGCTCGCCGATCTGACGATCGCGGTCGACACGTCCGTCATTCATCTGGCAGGTGCGATGGGACGCGAGGCCTGGGTGATGCTGCCCTTCTCGCCCGACTGGCGATGGACGCTCACGGGCGACCACAGCCCCTGGTATCCGCGGATGCGGCTGTTCCGCCAGGCGAAGGCGGCTGACTGGCCAGGCGTGATCGCCAGCCTCCGCGACGCACTGTTACGCGTCGCGCACGGCTGATGTCATCGATCAGGCCGCGACGCGCATACGGGCGACCGGCGCCGGCGCTTGCGGATGCGCCTTGAACCAATCGCGCGCGGCGCGCTGCGCACAACCGATCTCGGAGTCGCTCATCTGCTCGGCGATCTCACGACGCATCTGCGCGGCATCCTGGTGACCGCTCATTGCGGCGATGTTGAACCACTTGTGCGCCTGCACAAGATCGACCGCCACACCCGCCCCCGCCGAAAAGACCATTCCAAGGCCGAAACAATCTTCGGCGTTCGCTGGTTCGGCGCTCCCCGACGCGCTCGTCATTGCAATCCCCCGTTTGTCTCCGCCGATGTGCCTCAAGGCCCCGGCGGACCGCCACCGTTGTCGAACACACTCGTTCGAACAGGAATGATCTTCGGGATAAA
>DASRAF010000553.1:0-2433 GCA_035638295.1 Pseudolabrys sp. | reverse complement strand
GCAAGCACAACCCCTTCAGAGGCGAATCTCATTGTATGAATATCAGCGGTCTTGTAGGGACTTTGGTTCCTGTGTTTTTTGTGCTGGCTCTTGGCTACTTTGCTGGTAAGCGCAACACCTTCGACGCGCGCCAGGTGACGGGTTTTAGCAAGCTGGCAATGTCCTTTGCTTTGCCGGCTGCGTTGTTTGTTGGAATGATGGATATCCGGCGCGACCTCCTGCTGCAGCAAGGGCGTCTCGTTCTGGCACTGATCCTTGCCCATATTGGACTCTTTTTGGTCGCATGGATCGTGCTGCGGCGCGTGAAGTCTCTGCGCGGAACTCCTTCTATTATCTACAGCCTCATACTCGCGACATCGGGTACTCCCGTATTTGGACTTGCCGTTCTCGAACCGGTCCTCGGCACGACCAGCGCCGGGGCTGTAGGACTCGTAGCCCTCGCAATCTATCTGACGGTTGCGCTGGCGGTTGTGTTCTTGGAGGTCGATGCCGCGGCGAAGAACCGAGGAGCGGGGACCGATCGTTCGAAGTCGAGGCTCGTAATGACAGGACTCAAAGGTGGTCTGGAATCCCCGCTCCTCTGGGGACCAATCCTCGGAATCGCTGTTGTGCTTGCCAGAGTGCATTTGCCCTCTGTGGTCGCGAGCAGTTTAGAGTTGATTGGATCCGCCACTTCAGGCGTGGCGATCTTCAGTGTAGGTCTGGTCTTAGCGGCTTACCCGGTTCGCCTTTCGGCCGGAGTCTTTGCTGGTTCCCTGGCGCGGGTCACGGTGCAATCGGCAACGTTGGGCGTTCTGCTTTATCTACTTTCGGTCAAAAGCCCGTTCGCACGCGAGGCGCTGGTGCTCTGTAGCTTTCCAGTGGGGCCCACGATCGCACTCTTTGCGGACCGATACGACTCCGCGCGATCTGAGACCGCCGCGATGCTATTGCTCTCCACCCTCGGGCTGGCTATCACCTTTCCAGCGGTACTCTGGCTTACCAAATGATTCCGCATGTTTCACACTAAGATTTTTGCTGCGTGTCCGACGCGCATCGCAATTACCTAACGCCAGCGTTTCCGAGCAAGGCGCGTCACGAAACGTACCAGATCGCCCCGGTAGATCTGCGTCATAATCCGTCCGACGCCAGGATAGCGATGAGCGCGGTGCTGCGGCCGGACACGCAATCGCAAATAAAAGACTCCGCCTTTAACCGCATTAACGCCAGAGCTTGATGAGTTGAGTGGCCAGACCCGGAAGGTCCGGCGCAACAGCCTGCGGCTGCGGCAAGCCATGCACGGGCAGAAGAGCATTGCCGGGTCTAGTAATGAGCGCTCCTGAGCAGCCGATGCTTTGCGCTCCGATCGTATCCCACACATGCGCCGCCACCATGCAAATCGCCGCAGGCGGCACATCCAACTCTTCGGCGACCATGTGGTAGACCTGCGCCGCTGGTTTGAACCGGCGCACGCGATCGACGCTGAACGACTTTTCGAACCAACCGTCGATGCCGGCGTGCTTTAGCGGGCTGGTCCGTGGGTCGGGCGGCGAGTTCGTCAAGGTGACGAGCCGAAACCCCGCATCCTTCAGTTGCTTCAGCCCTGCCGGCACGTCCGGGTGCGCGGGCATTGTGAGCAGGCGTGTTCTCAACTCCTCGATGTCATCCTTTTGAATCGACACGTTGTGGATCGAGCCCATCATCTTCAGCACGCCCTGTCCCAACGTGAAGAATGTCGTGTAGGGCCCCGCCAGGGTTATTGCCTCCGAGTAGAGGATAAGCTGTCCAAACCACTCGCGCAGGACCTTCCTGTCGCCGAATAGTCGTTGAAACAGCGGCGCTAGGAATTCGATATCGAGCAGCGTCTCATTGACATCGAACACACAGATCGAGGGCACCACAACGCCGCCGCGGCGCTGTACCGCGGGTGGAACATCGTCAGTCATGTTGCCCATAGGTTCAGTCATAAATTTTCCTCTCGGACCGGATTGACGCCGACGGTATGCATACCGATCAGAACGTTATGTGGAGTCTTTTATTACCGCACGAGCGATCTCGGTCACCTTGAAACCTCAGCGAGCAATTGCAGGACCAGCAATAAAAACCGGCATCGCTCGTCGGGCTGATGTCGACATTTCGACACCTGCCGATTAGCAGTCACGTGTTAGCCCTTCGAAGTGAAGTGAAAATCTGAAACTCTCCCTGATTTCACTAACTATAAATGTTTTCGGACGTCGATCCGTTGGCACAAGGCTTGCCGCCAACCTCGATAGACTAACTGAAGAGGGAAAGAGAGAGATCACATGCGTGCCATCGTTATAGATCACTTTGGTCCTGGCTTGGACAGTTTAGTCATCAAGGAGATGCCCGAGCCTGAACCAAAACTGGGCTACGTCGTCATTGAAGTAAAGGCATTCGGGATTAACCATGCAGAAATGCACATGCGCAAAGGAG
>DASRAF010000552.1:0-6605 GCA_035638295.1 Pseudolabrys sp. | reverse complement strand
TGATCGCCACCAATGTAATCGGCGCCAGGAAAATCCCGAGCGCTTCCACTTTTTTTGCCCAATCGGCAATGCCGCGGCAAAACCGACGGCAAAACCTGTATCTCGCCTTCATTTCAAGGCGAGCCAGCGCGCGATCGATTTCAACCGGAGCAGGAACGGTGTAGAGAACAACATCTGGGGCGGCCAAAGGCCGCCCCATTAGCGTGAGAAAGGGGGACGCGATCTAGTTCGGGATCGGAGTCTTCGAATTTGGCGGGAATGCCGAATTCACCTGCGTTCCGCGCAGAAGATCGAGCGCCATATTGAGGGCTTTGTCGTTCTTAGCATCCGGAGGGATGTACGACTGCGAGCCGGTCTGCTCCTTGCCTTCGTCGCCCTTCAGATGGCCGCGCAGCGACGCCTCGCCCTTCGTATCTGTTTTGGACTTCAGGTCTTCCGGAACGTCCTGGAGGATCTCGATGTCAGGCGAGATGCCCTTGGCCTGGATCGAACGACCCGAAGGCGTGAAGTAACGTGCCGTGGTCAGGCGCAAGGCACCATTGCCCGATCCCAGCGGAATAATCGTCTGCACTGAACCTTTGCCGAAAGAGCGGGTTCCGATGACAGTTGCCCGCTTGTGATCCTGCAACGCGCCGGCGACGATTTCTGATGCGGAAGCCGAGCCACCGTTGATCAGAACGATCAACGGCTTGTTTTTGGTCAGATCTCCGGGACGTGCATTAAAGCGCTGGGTCTCTTCCGCATTGCGGCCGCGCGTGGACACGATCTCGCCCTTTTGCAGGAAAGCATCGGACACCGAGATTGCCTGGTCGAGCAACCCACCCGGGTTGTTACGCAGGTCGAGGACGTACCCCTTGAGCTTGTCGTCGGAAATCTTGGCCGAGATATCGGCAATGGCCTTCTTCAGCCCTTCGGTCGTCTGCTCGTTGAACTGCGTGAGCCGAATGTAGCCGATATCGTCGCCTTCTGACTGGGAGCGCACGGAACGAACGCGGATGATGTCGCGCGTGATCGACACCTCGACCGGCTTGTCCTGACCCTTGCGCATGATCGTCAGCTTAATCTTTGTGTTCACCGGCCCTCGCATCTTTTCGACGGCCTGGTTCAAGGTCAGACCCTGCACCTGTTCATCGTCGAGCTTGGTGATGATGTCGTTGGCCATGACACCGGCTTTTGCCGCCGGCGTGTCATCGATCGGTGCCACGACCTTGATCAGGCCATCTTCCATGGTGACTTCGATGCCGAGACCGCCGAACTCGCCGCGGGTTTGCACCTGCATGTCGCGGAAGCTCTTGGCGTCCATGTAGCTCGAATGCGGGTCGAGCCCGGCCAACATTCCGTTGATGGCGGTTTCGATCAGTTTGCTGTCGTCAGGCTTTTCGACATAGTCGGCGCGCACGCGCTCGAACACATCGCCGAATAGATTGAGCTGCCGGTACGTATCGGCTGCCGCGGCCTTCGCCGACGCGCCAAGCAGGATTACGCGAGGTTGAACCGCGAGCAGCGTCAGTGCTGCTCCCGCCGCCGCGCCGAGAAGAATGAGTGACGTCTTGCGCATTATCCGCGAACCTTTTCGCCTTCGCCAGCTGCCCACCATGGGCCTGGATCGACGGGAACCCCGTCCTTTCTAAACTCAATGTATAGCACCGGTTGGCTAGAACCTGTCGCGAGGATAGCGGCGATATGGGAGCCGTTCCCCATCAACGCAACGGGTTCCCCGGTCAGCACAAACTGCCCGAGATCAACTGATATCCGTTCCATCCCAGCGAGCAACACATGATACCCGCCGCCGACATTGAGGATCAAGAGTTGGCCGTATGACCGGAATGCCCCAGCGTATACCACCCAACCGTCGGCAGGGGCAGTAACTTGTGCGCCAGTTCGGGTGGCAATGGAAAGGCCTTTTTCGACCCCACCGTTACCATCCGAGGCACCAAATTCCTTCAACCTTACGCCGTTAACCGGACTTGGAACTCGTCCACGCAAGGAAGCGAAGGCGACGGCTGGCACCAGGCGTCCGGGGTCGCGAAAGGCGGACAGCGCGGGCCGGTTGTCGGATCGCGCTGCCTCGCGCGTTTCGCGCGTCGCCTGGTCGAGGCCCTGTTCGAGCTTGGCGATCAAATCCTTAAGGTTGTCGACATCGCGGGCGAGGCCACCGGCGCGGCTCCGCTCCGCGTCAAGCGCCTTTTCGCGCTCGGCCAATTGCCTCTGGCGTTCGTCAACCAGCAGAGTCATCCGCAACTGCTCTCGACCGAGGGAGGCAATCTCGGTGCGCAGCTGTTCGCGCTGGGTGTCGATTTTCTTGCGCACCGCGATCAACTCAGAAAGCTCGTTGGCGAGCACGCCGAGCTCATGACGCATTTGCGGCAGAACTGCGCCCATCACTATGGCGGTCCGTACTGACTGCAGGGCATCTTCAGGACTGGCGATCAGTGCCGGGGGCGCTCGGCGTCCAATGCGCTGGAGCGCGGCTAACACTTCGTTGATGAGCTCGCGACGGCTCTCCAACGATTTGCGGATTCCGCTTTCGGTCTCATCGAGAGGCTTAAGCCGATCCTGGGTCGTCATGATTTTGGATTCGACGTCCCGCAAGCGAGCGGCAGTGTCGATCAGATCCTGGTTGAACTTGCGACGGTCGGCGCCAATCTGGTCGATGTCGCGTTTGAGCGCAGCCTCCGTTTCCGCCGATTTCCGCTGCTGGTCCCGCGCCGCCTTAAGCTCTTCGTCGCGCTGCTTGAGCGCATCAAGTTTGTCTGAACTGGTCTGCGCGGGCGGAGCCTTGCTGTCCTGAGCCGATGCGATGAGTGTCAGCCCCAGCCCCCCGACAAGGGTGGCGCAAACGCCAAGTCGGCCGAATCTCCTCAGCCAAATCATGTTACGCCCGCGAGTTGGAACGACAAGACCATTTGTTGGTCAACGGTATTGACGCCGATTGCGACCAAATCGGGGTACAGCGTCGTCTGAGGCAAAAATTCATGCCCGGTGGTAAGGATGGCCGGCCAGAATCGTTGTTGCGCGGTAGAGCTGCTCCAACAGCA
Organism: Pseudolabrys sp.; assembly: GCA_035638295.1. GTDB lineage: Bacteria > Pseudomonadota > Alphaproteobacteria > Rhizobiales > Xanthobacteraceae > Pseudolabrys. The sequence continues at coordinate 3,567 of DASRAF010000552.1, read as the reverse complement.
TCACTCTGACGAGCTGATGCGGCCAGGTGGCGGACCCAAACGATATCCTTAGATCCGCCTTATCCCTCAAGTTAGGCGCAAGCCCGTCGGCGCCGCCGATCACGAACACGGTCGCTGGTCGGCCATTGGCCCGCCACTTGGAAAGCTGGCTGGCAAAATCAATGCTTTCGAGGTTGTCTCCACGGGAATCAAGCAATACGACCGCCGCCTTTTCCGGAATGACGTTGGCGAGCGCGATCGATTCCTCGATCATGCGTTTGCCCGCGTCGGCGGCGCGGCTCTCTCTAATTTCAATGATTTCGATATCGCGCAACCCCAGCTGGCGGCCGGTCTGCGCCGCGCGCTTGCGATAGCGCTGGCTCAGCTCAGTCTCCGGGCCCTGTTTCAGGCGTCCAACGGCGGCAACGACGATACGCATCGCACCGTTGAGCCTATCAGGCTGGCCGGCGTGCGTCCTTGCCTGTCGCCGACCACATCTTTTCAAGATTGTAGAAGGCGCGAACCTCTGGCCGGAAGACGTGCACGATCACGTCGCCTGCATCGATCAAGACCCAGTCGCCTTGCCTCATGCCCTCGACACGAACGCGAGAATTGCCCGCATCTTCGATGTCCTTGACGAGGTGATCGGCAACGGCGCTGACATGGCGCTGTGACCGTCCAGTGGTCACAACCATGTAGTCTCCGATCGACGATTTTTCGGTAAGTTCGATGACGACGCTGTCCTCGGCTTTCATGTCTTCAAGACGCGCAAGGACGGTGCGGAGCATCTCCTTGGCAGTTGGGTGCCGGGAGACGTTTTCGGGCGTACGACGCGATGCCCGAGAGAGTGCAGATGTATTCAGGGCTTCTGGTCCTTTCTATATGTTGCACTCACCCCCGGTTCGAACCGGGAGCCTAACAAAACATAACTATCTCGTTCGTCTCTTTCTACCCCGGCGCTTGTGGGTCCTCGCAGTGATTTTGCGCTTCGTGCTCTTGTTTCCACGCCTATTACCACTTGATTTGGCGTCCTTGGATTTGCCCGGCCTCGCGCGGCGTGCTCCACCGGTAGGGCGTTTTCGACGGCGCAGGGCGCGAAGCGCGGTGGACGACAGGGGCGATTTGAGGCCGTGGAGGAATGTCCACACGGGCGCTTTTCGGTCGGGCAGGGAGGAGACGGCCTGTTCCGGGATACGCCTCCGGGCCAGGGCGTTCCCCGCAGGACTGGCGGCCGCATAAAGGCTTGGGCCCAAACGATCGACGACAACGATAGGCACCTGCTCGGCTATTTTTCGCCACTTCTGCCAGCGGTGAAAACTCCGCAAATTGTCCGCGCCCATGATCCAGACGAATCGGACACCCGGGCATCGGGTCAGCAACCAAGATATCGTATCGTAAGTGTACCTCGTCTTAATGACAGCTTCGAGACCCGTGACATCGATACGCGGATGATGCGTAAGGGCGCGTGCCGCGGCGATTCGTTCGGGCAAAGGCGCGAGCCCGTTGGTGTTCTTGAGGGGGTTCCCCGGTGTCACCAGCCACCAGACACGATCCAGCTTGAGTCGCTTGAGTGCGAGCAAGGTCGCAGCGAGATGAGCCTCATGTGGCGGATCGAACGTGCCGCCAAACAGTCCAATTCGCATGCCGGGCGCATGTGGTGGCAGTAAGCGCTCGGAATTGGCGGGCGACTTCGAACTCACGGGCGAGTCTGACCATTGCCGAGGATGCGGTATTTGAAGGTGGTCAGTTGATCGACTCCGACAGGGCCGCGCGCATGCAGGCGGCCGGTAGCAATACCGATTTCTGCACCAAAGCCGAACTCGCCTCCATCGGCAAATTGCGTCGACGCGTTGTGCAACACGATTGCTGAATCGACTTCGCTGAGGAACCTGGCGGCGGCGACGCCGTCGTCGGCGACGATGGCGTCGGTGTGATGCGATCCGTAGCGTTCGATATGCGCGATGGCGGCGGCAATGTCGTCCACGACCTTCACGGCGATGATGGCATCGAGATATTCGGTGCCCCAATCTTCCTCGGTCGCAGCCTTTACCCGCTTGTCGATCGCCTGCGTTGCCGCATCGCCGCGCACTTCGCAACCCGCCGCGATCAGCATTTCGACTAGCGGTTTGAGGTTGATGGTTGCGCAGCCGCGATCAACCAGCAGCGTTTCCGCCGCGCCGCACACGCCGGTGCGGCGCATCTTGGCGTTCAGTACGATTTTCTTGGCCATGTCGAGCGAAGCCGTGCGGTGCACGAACACGTGGCAAACCCCTTCGAGGTGCGCGAATACCGGCACCCTGGCCTCCGCCTGTACGCGTGCCACCAAACTCTTTCCGCCACGGGGAACGATCACGTCGATATTGCCGTCGAGCCCCTGCAGCATCAGGCCGACGGCCGCGCGGTCACGAGTTGGGACGAGTTGCACCGCGGGTTGGGGTAGGCCAGCGGCCTCGAGCCCACTAGCCAAGGCCGCTAGAATGGCTCGGCTGGAGCGCATGCTGTCAGACCCACCCCGCAGGATCGCCGCATTGCCGGCCTTCAGGCAGAGGACGGCGGCATCGGCCGTAACATTGGGCCGGCTCTCGTAGATGATACCGATCACTCCGAGCGGGACGCGCACGCGCTCGATTCTCATGCCGTTTGGCCGGGTCCACGATTCCGTAACGACGCCAACAGGATCCTTCAAAGCGCCGACAGCCTTGATACCCGCGGCGATGGCCTCGACCCGCGTCGGGTCGAGCGAGAGCCTGTCAAGAAAGGCCCCCGCAACCACCCCGGCGGCCTTTGCCTCGGCCACGTCCTCGGCGTTGGCCGAAAGAATCGCGGAAGCCTGCTCCCGGACGGCGGCAGCCATCCCCGCGAGCGCGCGGTTTTTCTGCTCTGCCGGGGCAAGCGCGAGGACGCGGCTCGCCGCGTGGGCGCGAAGCCCGATCTCCCGCATGACGCTGGAGATGTCTCCGGTTCCCTCGATGCTTTTGAGCGGCGCGGTCATAGGCGAAAACCGTAAAAACCCTTGTTCGTCGGCACTTCCCTACCACGTCAGATATGTGGCGGCGAGATGGGGCCGTCTGGCGCATGGCAGGGTCCGCGGTTGGGGATAACGTGGATAAAAGTCCGCGCCATGCAACGGATCAATTGACCTACACATTGAAGTGCCAGGGTGACGACGTTGCAGGAGGTTACCATGGCGTTCGGATCGGGCCGTCTTCCCAGTCGGTTTCCTGTGGGCACCAAATTCGTGATCGAAGGCAGACGCGGCGGCGAAGGCCAGGTGCAAGTATTCAGCCGGTACCTGGAATTCCCTGACGGCACGTTCTTCCCGCTGCCGGTCCGGCCGTCCAAGCGGAAATCCGCTCCAACCGGACGGCGCGCCCGTAGATCCCGCGCGCGCTGAGCCAGTCGGCTATTGGCCGAGGCAGTTCGGCGTGGTTTTTGTCACGGGCGATCTGCCGGTTCACTGGCGGACCAAAGGCTTAGCAGGTCGCGAGCGGGGCGGGTCGATCGGCCATTGGCCGACTCTCCGAAATGCGAAAACCCCAGCCTCCGGTGGGCTGGGGCTGACGGGCGATCGGTCAATCGCCTTTTTCC
>DASRAF010000551.1:0-10763 GCA_035638295.1 Pseudolabrys sp. | reverse complement strand
CTTATCGCACCGTCGCACATAATCCGGCCTATCTGGCCCATCTCGGCATTACGTCGGCGAGCTACGCCGGACTGTTTGCCTGGATCTCCGGTTCGGCGTTCGTGCTGCAGGATCTCTACGGACTTGCGCCTTTCGATTTCGGCGTTGCCTTCGCGCTTGGTTCGATCGGCTACATGACGGGCTCGGCACTGGCGGCGCGCATGGTCGTGAATCTCGGGCTCGACGGCGTGCTCGGGATCGGCGGCTGTGCGTGCGCGGCTGGCGGTCTCGGGATGGTGGTGGCGGTCGCGTTCGGCCTGACGTCGTTTCTGTCGCTCGTCCTGCCGGTTGCCGTCTATCTGGCCGGACTCGGCATGGTGTTGCCGCAGGGGATTGCCGGTGCACTCACGCCATTTCCCGAACGCGCCGGCGCGGCGTCCTCGCTGTTCGGCTTCGTACAGCAAAGCATTGCCGCACTATGTGGCGCCGTCGTGGGTTCGCTGCTCGGGCGAAGTGCCTGGCCGCTCGCGGTGGCCGTGGCAGCGATGGGCTGCGCCACGCTGTTGCTGTGGCTTGCGACGCAGCGTGTTCGATGCGCGGGCGCCAAGCACTGAGATCAGCGCCGGCCGAACAGCGTATTGAGGAACCAGTTGTCGAGGCCATCACTGCCGGTGGTCGATGCGCCGTTCGCTGCGACCGGCTGGATCGGCGCCGGCGGCGTCGGCCGCCCTCCGCCGCCGAAGAATCCGGAGAACATGGTGCCGCCCGTCGTACCGGGCAGGCTTGCAACCGGCACGCCCTGGTGCGCGGTGCGCATCACGCGGCTCCAGATTTCCACCGGGAGACTTCCGCCGGTCACATGTTTGGTCGGCGTTCCGTCGTCGTTGCCGAGCCATACGCCGGTCACGAGGCGCGCAGTGAAGCCGATAAACCAGGCATCGCGGAAATCCTGGCTGGTGCCGGTCTTTCCGGCGGCGGGCCAGCCGGGCAAGCTCGCACGTTGCGCGGTGCCATAGGTGAGCGTTTCGGTCATCATCGCGTTCATCATCGCTACGTAGCGCGCCTCGATGATGCGGCCGAGCTGCGGAGCGCTGTGCGCGTACATGACCTTGCCGTTGGTCGCGATGATCCTGTCGATCACGCGCGGCACCAGCGCGTAACCGCCATTGGCGAAGGACGCATAGGCGCCGACGAGTTCGAGCATCGAGACCTCCGAGGTGCCGAGCGCGATCGATGCGTTCGGCTCGAGTTTCGAGCCGATGCCCAGACGATACGCCGTGCGGACCACGGCCATCGGCGTGACCTCGAGCGTCAACCGCACGGAGACCGTATTCAGCGATTGCGCCAGCGCCCGGCTCAGCGTAACCGGGCCGAAATATTCGTGGTTGTAGTTTTCCGGCTGCCAGCCTTTGACGTTGATCGGCTTGTCCTCGCGCACGGTGTCGGGCGTCAGGCCGTGCTCGAGAGCCGTGAGATAGACGAACGCTTTGAACGCCGATCCGGGCTGGCGTTTCGCCGCGACCGCGCGGTTGAACTGGCTGTCCGCGTAGCTGCGTCCGCCGACCAGCGCGCGCACCGATCCATCCGGAGTCATTGCAATCACCGCGCCCTGGCCGACCCCGTTCTTGTCGCCTTTCTGCGCGAGTTCCTCCTCGAGCGCTTTCTCGGCGACGACCTGCAGGTTCGCGTCGATCGTGGTCTGCACCACGATGTCTTCATCCACGTGTCCGATGGCGTCGTTGAGCGCGTCCATGGCCCAGTCGGCGACATAGTTCACCGAACCGTTGTCGACCTGGGCGACGATGCGCGGCGGCCGCGCCAGCGCCATGCGTTCGGCGCTGCGGTTGATGAAATTTAGATCGGCCATGGCCGCGAGCACGGATTTCGCGCGCCGCTCGGCGGCGCTGAAGTTTCGCGTCGGCGCAAGGCGCGACGGCGACTTGACGACGCCTGCAAGCATCGCGGCTTCGGCGAGCGAGATGTTGCGCGCGGATTTGCCGAAATAGTGTTGCGATGCCTGCTCGATGCCGTAGGCGCCGGAGCCGAAATAGACCCGATTGAGATACATCTCCAGGATCTGTGTCTTGGAGAACTTGCGCTCGAGCCACAGCGCCAGCAGCCCTTCCTGGAGCTTGCGGTTGATCGTGCGTTCTTGCGTCAGAAAGAGATTCTTGGCGAGCTGCTGGGTGATGGTCGAGCCGCCTTGCGCGACGGAGCGATGCAGGACGTTGGCGACGAAGGCGCGCCCTATGCCGTACGGGTCGACGCCGTAGTGGCCGTAGAAGCGACGGTCCTCGATGGCGATGAATGCTTTCGGCACATAGCCCGGCATTTCCCGCAGCGGCAGCGGCGCGCCGGCGAGATCGCCGCGGCGCGCGAGCGCGCGGCCCTGCATGTCGACGATCTGGATCGATGGCGGGCGCTTGGGAATTTCCAGCGACTGGATGGGGGGCAGGTGCGCGCCGGTCCAGGCGATGACGCCGACACAGGCGATGCCGAGCCACAGGCCGGCGACCAGACCCCAGTAGGCGATGGGCCCGATCCGCGCGCCGATGCCGCGGGCGGGGCGCTTCTTGCGGGCACGGCGTTTGCGCGGCTTCGCCGACGACGCACGGTCTGAGGTGGGCGACGCGCGATCGCTCCCCGTCACGCGCAGTTCGGGGCTATCGTCGTCATCGTCGTCGAACGACGGTTCCCGGCGCGTGTTCGCTGCTTTCTTCTTTGCGGCCATACGCAACTTGTCCCGCGCCGGCGGCATGTACGGCGCCGGCCCCCGGACACGGTATGCGGGTCGATTTAAGGTCCCGTTAAGGAACGGGCGGGTGGGCGCAACGCGCCCTAGTGAAGCGTCGTTCCGGGACGGCGCGTGAGCGCCGGACCCGGAATCCAGATGCTCGCGTGACCTTTTGGGTCTGGATTCCGGGTAAGCGCCTGCGGCGCGCCCCGGAATGACTGAGGATACTGTCGTGCTCTCTTCGTCGTGCCTTTATGCCGGGCATCCACGTCTTCACGAACTTGCAGCAAGCAAGAAAGACGTGGATGGCCGGGACAAGCGCGGCCGTGACGTTTAAACGTAGTGCCCTTACAGCTCAACGATCGAGCATTGGAACTAACCCGCGGCGGTTTTGGCGGATTTGGTTTCGTCCGCGAACAGGGCAATCAGCGCGCGCTTGATCGCGGCCTGGCGCGTCGGTGAACTGATCTGCGCGCCCATCAGGTCGGTGACGTAGAACACGTCGACCACGCGCTCGCCGAAGGTCGCAACGTGCGCGGATGCAATATTGAGATTGAGCTTGGAGAGCGTCGCCGTCAGTTCGTACAGGAGCCCCGGGCGGTCGAGTCCGGTGACCTCGACCATCGTGTAGCGGTGCGACCACTGATTGTTGATGGTGACGGTCGGCTCCACTGCGAAAGCGCGGATGCGGCCTTTCGGCGGCGCGCGCTTGGCCACAACGTCGGGCAGCCTCAGCTCGCCGCGCAAGGCCTTCTCGATTGAGTCGGCAATGCGATTGGCGCGCCGCTCTTCGTCCTCGTCCCGGTCGAATTCGCGCGACAGCGAGATGGTGTCGAGCGCGCGTCCGTCGGTTGTCGTGTAGATCTGCGCATCGACGATGTTGGCGCCGGCCATGGCGCAGGCACCCGCGATGATCGAGAGAAGCCATGGATGGTCCGGTGCGAGCAGCGTCAGCTCGGTCACCGCGCGTTCCGCGTCGAAGGCCACGGTCGTGGCGAGCCGCTTGTCGGCGTCCTCGCTCGCGCGCACAAAATTCGCATGCTCGATCTTGTGCGGCAGATCGACCTTGAGCCAGTAGGCCGGATAGTGCTTGGCGATATAGGCCTCGAGCCGCTCGGACGGCCAGTCCTTCATCGCCTCGCGGAACTCGTTCTGTGCGATTTTCACGCGTTGCGCGCGGTTAACCTCGGAGAATCCGCCGGTCAGTACAGGTTCGGTCTCATAATAGAGTGTGCGGATAAGCTGCGCCTTCCAGCCGTTCCACACACCTGGGCCGACGGCGCGGATGTCAGCAGTGGTGAGTATCGTCAGCAGCTTCAGGCGCTCGGCCGACTGCACGGTCGCGGCGAAGTTCTCGATGGTCCTGCGGTCGGAGAGATCGCGCGATTGCGCGACGCTCGACATCACCAGGTGGTTTTCGATCAGCCAGGCGACGGTCTCGGTATCGGCCGCGGAGAAGCCCAGCCGCGGACAGAAGCGCCGCGCCACACGCGCGCCGGCGATCGAATGATCCTCGGGACGCCCCTTGGCGATGTCGTGCAGAAACAGCGTGACGTAAAGCACGCGGCGATTGCCGGGCAGGATCTTGTGGATCAGTTCGTTGGCTAGCGGCGTTTCGTTATTCACGCCGCGCTCGATCTCTGCGAGCACGCCGATGCAGCGCAGCAGATGCTCGTCGACCGTGTAGTGGTGATACATGTTGAACTGCATCATGGCGACGATCTTGCCGAAGGCCGGCACGAAGCTGCCGAGCACGCCGGCCTCGTTCATCCGCCTCAGCACGGTTTCCGGATCGTTCTTCGAGGTGAGGATTTCGAGGAAGAGCTCGTTGGCTTCCTCGTTCTCGCGCAATTTGGCATCGACCAGATAGAGCGAGCGCGTTACGGCGCGCATGGCATCGGGGTGGAATGCCAGATTGTGCTTCTGTGCGAGATGGAAGATGCGAATGAGGTTGACGGGATCGTGCTTGAAGACATTGGCCTGCGCGAGCCGGATGCGATTCTTGTCGACGATGAAGTCGTCGCTTTCAACGAGCGCGCGGCGCTTCACCGGACGCAACTTCGCCATCAGTCGGCTAAGCACGGGAACGCTCTTGGCGTGGCTGTCTTCGAGCTCCGCACAGAGGATCGCGGTGAGGTCGCCGACATCCTTGGCGACCAGGAAGTAATGCTTCATGAAGCGCTCGACATCCTGCAGGCCGGGATGCTCGGTGTAGCCAAGCCGCACGGCGATCTCGCGCTGGATATCAAACGACAGGCGCTCCTCGGCGCGGCCCATGAGAAAATGCATGTGGCAGCGAACCGACCAGAGAAAATCTTCGCAGCGGCGGAACAACTGATATTCGTGCTTGTCGAAGACGCCACACTTGATCAGCTCGTCCGGTTCGCGCACGCGATAAACATATTTGGCGATCCAGAACAGCGTGTGCAGGTCACGCAACCCGCCTTTGCCGTCCTTTACATTCGGCTCGACCAGATAGCGCGATTGCCCGCTGCGCCGGACACGATCTTCGCGCTCCGCGAGCTTGGCGGCGACGAAATCGGATGCGGTGTTGCGCACGACCTCGTTGTCGAAGCGTGTCACCAGTTCGTCGAAGAGCTTGCGGTCGCCGAAAAGAAAGCGCGATTCCAGAATGGCCGTGCGGATCGTCATGTCTGCCTTCGCCTGGCGGATGCATTCATCGACGGAGCGGGTAGCGTGGCCGACCTTCAGCCCCGTATCCCAAAGAGAGTAAAGAATCGCTTCCGCAATCGACTCGCCCCAAGCGGTCTGCTTGTAGGGAAGGAGAAACAGCAGATCGATATCCGAGCCGGGCGCCTGCAGGCCACGGCCATAACCGCCGGTGGCGATGATGGCCATGCGCTCGCCTTCCGATGGATTTTCCGACGGATACTGGTTGCGCGCGAACGCGTACAGGATGCCGATGATCTCGTCTTCCATCCGGCACAGGCGCTCGGCGCAACGGCGGCCGTGACGATCGGTCAGCAATAATTGCTCGGCCTTGGCGCGGCCGTCGGCGAGCGCCGCCTTCAGGCGCTGCGCTATCACCGAACGCAACTCCTTCTCGCTGCCAACATGCGCCTTGGCCAGCTGCTCCAGCTCAGCAGTGAGCGCGCGTGTGTCGATCAGGTCGTCCGAGCCCCGGGAAGGGGCCTCGGACCGCGCTCGTGCAGTGTGTTCGACGGCGAGGGAAGCCATGTTCATCCGATAGCGGAGGTGGGGCAGTAAGTCACGGTCCGACCTGAAGATATTTAGCGCAATGCCTGGTGCCTAGAAGGACAGGCAAGGATTATGGTTCCTTGTCGGGGTAGGCTCAAATGGTCGTGGGCAAGAGGCCCATGATAGCCGCCCATGACCAAAGTATGAGCGTTCTATGAAAGGCTCGCCGGCAAAGCCGGCGGCGGGAAAGTACCGGGAGAGAAACAACAATGCGCATGTTCCAGGTCTGCGTTTGCGGTCAGCCGTTACAACTCAACGAACAACCAACTCCGCAGCCGAAAGGCAGCGAGGTTCTGCTGAAGGTTCTGGCAGCGGGTGTCTGCCACAGCGATATTCATCTCGCGGAGGGGTGGTTTGATCTCGGCGGCGGCAAAAAGCTCAGCCTTGCCGATCGCGGCATGAGGCTGCCGGTGACGCTCGGCCACGAGAATGTCGGTGAAGTGGTGGCGGTCGGTCCGGATGCCAAAGGCGTCAAGGTCGGCGATCGTCGGCTGGCGCATCCCTGGATCGGCTGCGGCACCTGCGAGCCGTGCCAGCGCGGGGAAGAAAATCTCTGCCGCGCCATGCGCAGTCTCGGGGTCTTCTCGAACGGCGGTTATGCCGACTACTTGATAGTGCCGCATCCGCGCTATCTGTTCGATATCGGAGATCTCTCGCCGGAGCGCACTGCGCCGCTCGCCTGCTCGGGGGTGACGACTTTCGGCGCGCTGAAAAAGATTCCCACGCTGAAAACCGATCCGACCGTCATCATCGGTGCCGGCGGGCTCGGGCTGATGTGTCTTGCCCTGCACAAGGCGATGGGTGGCCACAGCGCGATCGTCGTCGACATCGATCCGGTCAAGCGCGAGGCCGCGAAGAAAGCCGGCGCAAAGGCCGTGGTCGATGGTGGCGCCGCCAATGCGTCGCAGCAGATCATCGACATGACGAACGGTGGCGCCTGGGGCGTCATCGATCTCGTGGGTTCCTCGCAAAGCGCGCGGGTCGGTTACGACAGTCTCATCAAGGGCGGCAAATACGTCATCGTCGGCCTGTACGGCGGCGATCTCACCGTGTCGCTGCCGCCGATTCCGATGCGTGCATTGACCATTCAGGGTTCGTATGTCGGAAGCCTGCCGGAGATGAAGGAGCTGATTGATCTCGTGCGAAAAACCGGGCTGCCGCCCGTTCCCGTCGCCACGCGACCGCTCGAGGATGTGAATGCGGTGATGGACGAACTTCGCGCCGGCAAGGTGATTGGCCGCGTGGTGCTAACACCGGCGTAACGAAACTCATGAACACATAGGTGCTAATGGTCATGGCCGGGCTCGTCCCGGCCATCCACGTCTTCGCCGAAGCTGGGCCGCAAGACGTGGATAGCACCAGGCCGGGCATGACGGCAGAGAAGGCAATGTCTCCCGATCTTTATTTCGCGCTGTCGCTCATCGTCAAAATGGTCGTTACGGCCGCGTTCCTGCTCGCGGCCACGATCTCGGCCGAGCGCGCCGGGCCGTTGATCGGCGGATTGGTGGCGACGCTGCCGATCAGCGCCGGCCCGGTCTACATCTTTCTCGCGCTCGATCACGACTCACATTTCATAGCGCAGAGCGCGTTGGGCAGTCTGGTGACCAATGCCTACAATACGATCTTTGCCGTGGTCTACGCTTTGCTCGCACAGAGTCAGTCGCTGGTGGTCAGCTTCGGCATTGCCATTGCGGTGTGGACAGTCCTGACATTTGCCGGTGGCAGCGTCGCTTGGACGGTTCCTTCCGCGGTTATCCTCAACATCGTCGTCATCGGTCTTGCGCTCTGGATCTCCGCGCCGTTGCGGCACGCACCGATGCCCCGCGTCCAGAGACGATGGTACGATCTCGTTTTGCGCGCGATCATGGTCGCGCTGCTGGTCGGGACGGTGGTCACGCTCAGTTTTCGCATCGGTCCGACGGCGAGCGGCAATCTTGCGGTGTTTCCCATCGTGCTGAGCAGCATCATGTTCATCCTGCACCATCGTGTCGGCGGACCGGCGACCGCGGCCGTCTTGGCGAACGCAGTGATCGGACTCGGTGGTTTTGCCATCGCGGTGCTTGCGCTCAATCTCACCGCCGAGCGGCTCGGCTCGGCGCCTGCCCTGGCTTTGGCCTTGCTTGTATCCGTGAGCGGCAATCTGCTCATCTATTTCGTAAGACGGCGGTTGGCGAAGCCATGACAGTACAGCAGCGATCGCCGATCCAGCTTTCTGGTACGGGCTCGCACTGAAGATCGCGATGACCGCCTCGACCGTGGTCGCCGCCTCGGTGGTGGTCGAATGCAGTGGACCCTTCATCGGATCATTGATCGGCCATGATCATTCTCGCGCTCAAGCACTCGGCGCAGTTCATGTCGCATGACGAGGTGAGGAAGGGTCGTGCATGCATCTGGATTCCGGGTCCGGCGCTACGCGCCGTCCCGGGATGACAGGTCACAGGGAAGCGCCGGCTACTCCACCAGCCCCAGCTCCAGCGCCTTGATCTGCAAGGCGAGATAGCGCGAGAAAATCCGGCACTGCGCGAGGCTGCCGGCGGTGAACCACAGTCCGGGCTGCGACGTGCGCCGCCACATGTTGCGGAGCTCGCCGCCCTCGTCGAACCCCCAGACCGGCCCGATGCGCTCGGCAACATCGTCACCGAGGTAGAGCCGCGCGGTTTCCTGCTGGTTCTTGTAGCCGGTCGCAAGCACGAGCAATTCAGCGGGCACGACGCGCCCGTCGCGCAGCCGCACACCGGTCGCGACGAAGCGGTCAATATCGGCAAATTGCAGCAAGTCGATCGCGCCGGAAATGATCAGGTCCGAGCAACCGACGTTGAAGTAGTAACCGCCGCCGCGCCGCAGATACATCATCTGGAAGCCGGTCTCGTCCTCGCCGAAATGCAGACGGAAGCCGCGCTTCTCGAGTCCATCCAGCAGCGCCTTGTCCACTTCGCGGCCGCGCGCGGTCGAGAGCTGATAAGAGCGTTGCAGCACCGGATAGGGAAACGACGTCGCGAGGAGGTCGCAGTCCTCGAACGGAATGCCTTCCGAGTAGATCGCGTAGACGCTTTGCGCCTCTTTCAGGCTCACCACGTAGGTCTTGCTGCGCTGGATCATGGTGACGTCGGCGCCGAGCGCCTGCAATTCCTGCGCGACGTCATGGCCGCTGGTGCCGCTGCCTAGCACCAGCGCCTTGCGGCCTTTCCAGGCTTTCGCCTCCTTGAAATCGCCGGAGTGCACTTTGGTGCCGGCGAAGGTATCGAGCCCGGGCAGTCCGGGCGTATAGGGAATGCTGCTGACGCCGGTCGCGAATATCAGATGCCGCGGGCGCATCGTGCGCTCGCTGCCGTCTGCGCGCCGCAGTGTCACGCTCCACGCTTTGCGCTTTTCATCGTAGCGACCGGCGACGAGTTCGGTCCCCGTCCAGAAATTGAGCTCCATCGCCTCGACGTAGGATTCGAACCAGTTAGCGAGCTTGTCCTTCGGAATGTAGACGGGGAATGTTGGCGGAAACGGCAGATAGGGCAGGTGATTGACGTGCACTTCATTGTGCAGCGTCAGCGAATGGTAGCGCGTGCGCCAGTTGTCACCGATGCGTTTGTGTCGATCGACGATCAGCGCATCGATGCCGAGCTGATGCAGGCGCGCGGCAATTGAAAGTCCGGCCTGGCCGCCGCCCACAACGATCACCGTTGGATCGCGATCAGTGTAAGCACGCGTTTTGCTCAGCCGGTCGGTCCAGTTCTCGGCGCCGAAATCGCGCGTACTGTCAGGTTCGGGCCGCACTCTGAATGCTTCTTCGTGCCCCTTGAGTTCTTCCAGCGTGGTGACGATCGTCCAGGCGCGCAGGTCGGCGGCGGAATCGGGCGTGAGTCGGACAACACCGGCGCCGCGGCCGAACGCGGTTTCGAATTCGAACAACGCTTCGATCGCTTCAGTGCCGGCGCGGGTGACCCAGCGCGGCGGTGTCCGCTTCGCGGGGATATGAAAGTTTCGTGGCGCCGTGCGCGTGAGCGTCTCGCGCAATGTCGCTGCGATTGCCGCGCGGCCGCTCATTGTCTGGATGGTCCAGGTGAATGCCACCACGTCGCGCCAGAGGCCGTCGGCCTGGAACAAGTCGGCGATCGCGTCGGCATCTTTCGCCTGCAATGCGGGCTCGAGGCTCGCGAGCCATCGCTGCGCTTCCGCCGGCGCGTTCGTCTGCTTCCTCTCCGCGACGTTCATCATGGCGTTAGGCACTCCCGGCGGGAGGCTCAGACTAGCAGGTTTGCGCCTATGCTCGTCATGGCCGGGCTTGTCCCGGCCATCCACGTCTTTATCGTGGATGCCCGGCTCATAGGCGTGCGAAAGCACGCCTTCCTTCGGACGGCTGTGGCCGGGCGTGACGGTGGTGGCGTTGTTTCTGGCGCTAGCCCGTCTTCGCGGCCTGTTCCTTGAGGCGGTAAAGCGCCTCCATCGCCTCGCGCGGGGAAAGGTCGTCCGGATTAAGCGCGGCAAGCGAAGCGGCCACAGGGTCTTCCGGGACTTCCGGCTGGCCCGGCGCAGGCCGCGCCGGGGTGGCAAACAAAGGCAGGTCCTCGAACCCCTTCGGCGCGGCGCGGTCTTCCTGCTCGAGCTTGGCGAGCACGACCTTGGCGCGGTCGATCACGCTGGCCGGAAGGCCCGCGAGCTTCGCGACCTGGATGCCGTAGGAGCGGTCGGCCGCGCCCGCGACAACTTCATGCAGGAAAACGACTTCGCCCTGCCATTCCTTCACGCGCACCGTGGCGTTGTGCAGCCGGTCGAGCCGGCCCGCCAGCGCGGTCAGCTCGTGAAAATGCGTGGCGAACAGCGCGCGACATTTGTTAAC
>DASRAF010000550.1:0-3289 GCA_035638295.1 Pseudolabrys sp. | reverse complement strand
GTCGTGTCTCAACCCGAATTTGTGCGACGGGTCAACATCGCCATTGGTAGTTCGGCGCGCGGATTTCGTGCCAACTAGCAGAAAGTAACCGCTATGCGCTGAGACAGCTCCATTGGGTTGTCCAATGCCGCGGCCTAAGCGAGGCATTTCCTATGATCGTTGCACACGGCGCAATCCAGCACGACGGGTCGATGTCAGGAAGAAACTGATCAAGCTGGTAGGCGGGCATGATGCGCACCCTTGTTATCGAGGAGCACCGCTTGCTCTTTCACCGTCGGTTGTGCGAAAATCTGTTTCAACGAAAAGCGGACGCCGAAGCGCTGATCAATCTTAGCCGCAGCCATCTCGGCTCGGAGCGGATCTGCGCCAAACTCGAAAACGTTGTCTGTGATGCCGATGTCATCGCGTTGGATGATCTCCAGCCAAATTGCCAGTAGTATCTGCTCGGTGGGTTGGGTCGCCGCTATCCGAGCGGGCGCCAGCTGTTTCGCCAATAGGGACGGCACATCGCGCCGCATCACCTTCCCGATAGCATTGCGGGGTATTGCTTCAACTACGAGAATTCGCGTCGGAACTTTATAGCCGCTCAAGACCTCGGCAGCACTTTCACGGATGCTTGACGGAAGTACAACGGAACCTGCTTTCGGCACTATGGCGGCGAGAACGTCCTCGCCGAGGGTCGGGTGAGGGATCGAAAACGTCACCGCCTCGGCGACAGCCGGATGATCCAGCAATGCGTTGTCTATCTCCAGCGGAAAGACTGAGTGCCCGCCTCTCTTGATGACCTCTTTCAATCGACCAACGATGTACAAATAACCGTCTCCGTCGACGCGTCCGATGTCGCCGGTGCGCAAGTAGCCGTCGATAAACGCGTCCGCTGGCTGAGTTCCGACGTACTCGCTGATCACACCGGGACCTTTCAAGATCACCTCGCCGTCCTGGCCCGCAGGTAACTCACGCCCCTCCGGATCGACGATTTTCAAGTCCGCGCTAATTGCTTGTCCAACCGAGCCGGGCTTGCGCTTCCCTGGAGGCAGTCGATTCGAACACAAGGTTGAGGCGGTCTCGGTGAGCCCATACGTTTCCAGCAGCGGCGCAGCGTACAGCCCTTCCAAACGCGCTATCGATGCAGGCGGAAGCGGCGCGGACGATGAGCGAAAGCATCGCAGCGTACGAATACTCGGCGTAGAATTTTGTCCCGCATAGTAGTCGTTCATAGCGATGTGCAGCGCGGGCGCTGCCGTAAGCCAGGTCGGCGCGTAGTCCCGTAATGCCTGATCGAACGATCGAGGCGAGAACGTTTCGCAGCAATGGATCGATGAGCCGGCAGAGAGCGCTGAAAGGGCTGCCGCTATCAACCCATGCACGTGATGCAATGGCATCGGCGTAATACAAACATCGCTTTCGGTGAGTTCGAACGCCACCCGCATCGTGTCTGTCGCAGCCAGAACATTGGCATGCGTAAGCCCGACGAGCTTGGGCTGCGCTGTCGTCCCGGATGTGCGCATCAGAACGGCCGGCGCTTCTCCCGACGTCAAGGTCATGAGACGATCAGCACGCCGCACGTTTTTGGCGGGCTTCACGTCGATGATGCGGCAGTTCCCGTGATCCGAGGAAACCTCGTAGATGACGATGGCTATGCCTGCGGCAGCGGCTACTTTCACGCCTATCGATTGAGGTTCGCTGCTCAGCACGACATCCGGCAACAGGACCGAGTAAGCCTCGTCAAACTCGTTTTGCCTGAGCTTTCCGTCCAGTGGACAGCAGGTACCGCACTCGATTGCGCCTAGAAACCCATAGAGCGCAGACGAGCCGCGAGGCATTGGAAAGCACACCCGAGGACTTGATGCGCCTGACGCAGATTTCAACGCTTGGGAAATGACAGTAGCGTTCTCGTTCATCTGGCTATAGCTGCAGAACTGATCGGGGGCGAACCAGACTGCGGGAGTACCGCCACGACGCTCGACATGGCGCCGTATTCGCTGCTGGATCGTCTCGTTATCCGATCGACCGAGGTTGGCAGCGCCACCCCAAAGTGATTTGAACCAATTCATCTCGATACGCCCGCCTCGAACTTGCATGCACGCGATTGGAGCAACTCATCGTCCCCGAAAAGGCCGCGGCTTACGTTTATCGAGGTGCGCCGCGAGCGCTTCGCGAAAGTCTTCTGTCAGATAAAGCTTCATCGGATCGGTAATCGCCATCGCCGCTCGCTCAGCTTGATCCATGAACCAGCGGCGTGCTCGTACGGTTGCTTGCACGCTTAGAGGCGGATTGGCTGCGATCTGGCGGGCGAGAGCTGTAGCTGTCTCGACGACCGAACCGGGCGGAGCAATAGAACCGACGATCCCCACCGCGGCCGCTTCCGCAGCCGAAAAAAAGCGCCCGGTGAGCGCCACTTCCGTCGCGAAGCTGCCTCCGCCGCAGAAATGGAGCAAAGCCCAGAAGCGAGCACCGCCGAGCCCGCGCGGTGTTTCGGTGATCTGAAAACGTGTCTGGCTATCGGCAACGACCAAGTCGCACTCGAAAGCGACACCTATACCCAGCCCCATCACGACCCCGTGTACGGCTGCAACGATCGGCTTCGACTTCGGCAGTCGAGCGAGAAGATCGGCCGTGTGAGCATCCGGCTCTTGTGGACCGCCAAGTCGATCGAACTCCGCAACGGATCGGATCTGTCGTTCGCCGACGTCGGCCCCGCTCGAAAAACAGGGCCCTGAGCCGGTCAGAACGGCGACGAATGCATCATCATCGGCCTCAAACCGAAGCAGTGCAGCCCTTAGTTCTTTGACAAGCTCCGCGTTGAATGCGTTGCGCTTCTCGGACCGATTGAGCGTGATCGTGACTACGTGCTCGTCCCGGCTGTAGAGCACCAGTTCGTGCTGCGCGGCGGTCATGCGGACACGTCCTCTACAGCCAATAACTCTTATGAGCGATGACCCAACGCCACCTTGATGTCAATCGGCCGATGCTTCGTCGGTGCCCTTCATGGCCCAAGTGACAAGGCGAACGATAAGGTCTCCGTGGTCAACTGGAATTCCGGAATACGTATGGCGCCATCAAGCAAATATTGCAGCGCACAACGTTACGCGCCAGCTACCGACACGCCGCGCAACACAAGTGTTGCGCACAGGCACTGAGTCCGCTTTGGGTCTTGGCCGTGCGAAAACTCGGAGGCGCCTTGCGCGCGTAGATGGATCTCGGAGTAGATCGAGCGTCCTGTAGAACATTGATTCTTCACCTAGCCTACGAGCGGCCGGCTGGAGAATGCTGTTTTCTACATTTTTCT
>DASRAF010000549.1:0-2785 GCA_035638295.1 Pseudolabrys sp. | reverse complement strand
CGAGCGCAGCGTGGAGGTGCACTCGACCTGGGGCACCTTCGAATGGCTGCTGCACGACGCGTTCGACAAGGGTTACCGCGTCGGGGTGGTGTGCCACAGCGACGATCACAAGGGACGCCCGGGCGCCACCAAACCCGGCGCCTCCACCTTCGGCGCGATCGGCGGATTGACCTGCTATTTCATGCCCGAGCTCACGCGCGATGCCCTGTTCGAGGCGTTGCGCCGGCGGCGGCACTACGGCACCACCGGCATGCGGCTTTTCCTAGATCTCTCCGGTTCGTTCGCCGAGCCCGTCACCGCATTTGTGGAAGACCCGCGGCTCGCGCGTAGTGAGGAATTGTCCGTGCGCGAAGCACTCATGGGCGACATCATCCGTCCCGGCAAGGTGCCGATGCAGCTTGCGGCCGAAGTCATCGGCACGGCGCCGATCGATCGCGTCGATGTGCTGCATGGAACGCGCGTGGCGCAAACGGTGCGTCCCTTCACCGCCGCCGATCTCGGCCGCCGCGTGCGCGTGCTATGGCAAGGCGCGGAATATCGCGGCCGCGGCCGCGAGACGGTGTGGCAGGGGAAGTTGACCCTGACCGGCAATCGCTTCCTGCGCTTCGCCCCGGTGAATTTCCTCAATCCCGAGCGCAAGGTGCAGGAGACCAACCCGGGCACCGCGCTCGCCTGGGCCTCGGTGACGACCGGCAACCTCGCGGGCGTCGATCTCTGGCTCGATGACGCGTCCCGCGGCACGCTTCGCCTCGAAACGAATGTCGTGTCGGGCGAGGTCGAACTCGCGTCGCTGCGGGACAACCTCGTTCAATTCGAAGGCGGCGGTCTTGGTCGACGGCTGAGCATCTACCGCCTGCCGGAGGACGACTGGACCCGACACGTCGCGTTCATCCACACGGTAAGCTTTGCGGGAGGGGCGGACCTTCCGGTCTATGTGCGCGTGACGCAAGCGGACGGCAATCAAGCCTGGTCGAGCCCCATTTACCTCGTCGAGTAAGGTCTCGACGGTCAGACCGGAGCGATCGCAAGGCCTCATCGAGCGCTGCGGCGATGACCGAACGCTCATTTTCATTTTCCATCGGCAATGGCCTGCACCATCGCGAATAAACGATCGACGCTCGGCGCGATCACGGCCTCGTGCCGATTGATCGGCCCCCAGTGGCGCCGAATGGTGCGCAATCCGACTGCCGCGCATTCAACCGCGAACAGCGGCTTTGATTTGCATAAGTCCTGAAACGCCCGGCCGTCACCCGACCCATAGCTTTCAAGATCGTATTGATGCGCCGTCACCCCCTCGCGGAAGATCGCGAGCAGGCCGTCGTCCTGCGATGCGCGGTATTGCCCGAACAGCCGCAGAATTTCCGCGTCGGCGGTATGCGCGTCCCAGCTCATCTGGAACAATCCGGCTTCCGCCGAATCGGCGCTGATATTTCGTGCCGAGCGGTCACGGCCCTCGCAATAGCGTCCGCTGCTTTCGCGCATGCCAAGCCCGAATAGTAGCACGAAGAGGTGGCGCAGCGTGTCGGCGCCAGTCTTGCTGTTGTCCATGGCCTTCGGCTGGAACCGCGAATTATACCAAGACAGGGCATCGCGAATGTCGTCACCGCTGTTCGCTGCGGCCATCACGAGCGCGGCCGAGTTCCTCATCTTCCATTTGGCATAGACGCGCGCGAACGCCACTGCCATGCCCTTGGCGTAGCCGCTCGGCGCAAGCCCGCGATCGGACCAGATGAGGTTCGGCACATCGGACACCCCCACGGTTGCGATGATCCGCTCGGTCAATGTCGGCGTCACATCTGCGATCGATAACGGTGTATCAGCGCCCGGCGCTGGCCGGCACACTGGAAGCGTCAGGCGTTTGCGGGCTTGTGGCATCTGCATCTTCCTTCAGTTCCAACGCGGACAAATCCCAAGGTCGGATATCGTCGTAACGATGCGGCTCGGGCACGACCGAGATGTGCATGTGATGGCGATGGGGGTTGACGCCGTTATACCGCCGCCAAATCCAGGGCTTAACGACGCTGCTGACGATCTGCGCATTCGAGATCAGGTAGAGAATGCGCGTGTCACGCGATGCCACCAGCGCTTCCGCGAGCTTACGCGCATCGACGCCGTGCACCGGATCATGCGTGATGTCCATCGCACGCACGACGCCGTTCGCGTCTGGGTTATGTTCGGATTTCGTGGTCTGATGGCGCTCGTCGCCGATCGTGCCGTCGCTTGATTTGTCGCGATCCGGCGCCATCCGATTGACCTGATCGCGCAGCGTCAACAGGCTTCGTGCTACCCGCCATCTCATGGCCGTTTTCCTTATCCAGAATCACGCCCCGCGCGTATCGCCGAGCCGCGCGCGAGCTGTCGAGGATGCGCCATCAATCTTCTGCCCACGTTCCGCGAATCCACTTGAACATGTCTCGCTCTCGCGTATCGGGTCCATAACCCGACCAAGTCATGGGCTTTTGGATCTCTAGCACCATGATGTCCTTGCGACCGGTTATCTTCCTCAGTTGATTTCGTATGTCTTCAGTGCTGACGCCGCCGGACTTGGTGGTGATTAGCCAAAATCCAGGAATCCAGTGCCACCATCCCAAATTTTTTGTCCTGATCCATTCAACGAAGGCGGTGTCTTCGGTCAAAGTCATGTTTTCCACGGCCACCGCAAATCGACGTTTCATGGCTGGTTCTCGCTCTTGTGCTGAGTCAGCAAGCGTCGATCTTCGGCTCCCACGGTAATGACCCCGGTGATGCTGTCTCCGGTCAAACCGTGTTCGATTGCTATTTTATG
>DASRAF010000548.1:0-2599 GCA_035638295.1 Pseudolabrys sp. | reverse complement strand
TCTGCATTCGGTAGCATTTACTGACTATACGTCAACTGTGCTGAGAATAGCCTGGACGAATAACATGCACGAATAGCACGACCTTCTGCGGATATGCGCGACGCTTGCGGGCAGACCATTCTTGACAGACTTTTCTCGTGTAATATTTGTCGCTTCGTAACTAGCCTCCCCTCATCATCGAGACGGCTTCTGGCGTGATCTGAGGCCAAATCAAGGAACGCAAACCGTTCCAACGGAGGAGAAAATGCACAGAAGAGTGTTAGGCCAGCCGCTCCGGCAATTCAGGCCAGGGTGTGCTGGCCTTTTTGTTTCCTAGGACCAGCTAGAGTTTCGTACTCTATACATTGGCAAGGAGGAACTATGAACAAACAGGACAACTCGCCGGGCTGGCGATATAGCTCCAATTAGAAAAAAAGGTGGTTTAAAATTCCTATACAGCGATGAGCGCATTGACACAATGCGCGAAGGAGGCCCCATGGCAAATCCAGAAAGATTTCCCGGTTCGCGCGAAGAAGACGCGTGGTTGAGCGACGAGCAGCTCGAACGATGCGAGCCCGCGGAACAGGAGCCGTTTCAAGGACCGGTTCCGACGCGGATGATTTCCAACGGCGAGTACATGCCGTTTCCCCAGACGGAGAAGCAGAAACACGTGGAGGCACGCGTCAAGGAGTTGGCCGACAAGGCCGCAAAGAAGCTCGGCATCACGCGGCGCGAGTTCTTGGCGGGTTCGTGCGGGATGGCCGCCTCGTTCCTCGCGATCAACCAGGTATACGGCAAGGATTTCTTCAAGGTCAACGAAGTCGAGATGTTCGAGAAAGCTGCTGCGGCTGAAGGCGGAGTGCCGCGCAACGTATTCGTCTTCGACGATCAGACGCACATTGTGCGTTCGAGCGTGAATAGTGCAAATGGACTGCGTGCACTGGCGCAAGGCCCAGGGACCGTTTCTGCCGCGGGAGACTGGTCGTCGAACCCGTTCAATGGCACGGGCGGCAATCCCGCTGGCGTCGACGAGCTTGGCAGCCCCTGGACGCCGTGGAATCCACGCGAGCTTCTGCCGGACGCTCCGCCCAACCCCGGGCCGCCAACCACGGTCGCCGGCGAGTTTCACCTCGGCAAGTACATCAGTCGGATGTACTTGCAGTCGCTGACGAGCGTCTCGATCATCAGCAACGCCAACATCGCGCTGTTCACACCGCCGGGCGGCGGGACGCCACGACCAGCCAGGAATATCGCCGAGAGCCTGTCAAGCGAGATACTGACTGGGTGGCAGACGTCGCAGTGTCGCGACTACATCAATCGGCTCGCCGGTTCGACGCGCGCGCTCGCGCATGCCCAGATATACCCTGGACCAGGCAACCATGCCGATCCGCTGTTCGGCGATTACACGCAGTGGCAGATCGAGAACATGCAGCCCGACTCGTGGAAGGGCTACAACGTCGCGTTCGCGGCCAGCGCTTTCCCCGGTGCGGACTTTGCGCGGTGGCGCCTCGATGACGAAGCGATCGCGTATCCGACCTACGAGGTGATCGCGCGCAACAAGCAGATGCTGAGACACCATCCGGGATTCTTCAACATCTGCATTCACAAAGGACTGTCGGCGAACGGAACGCAGCCAGGCGGCGACAATAACATTCCGCAGTTCGGCAATCCCGACGATCTCGTGAACGCCTGCAGCGATTGGCCGCAGTTCAACTTCATCATGTACCACGCTTGCATCCGGCCGAGCTTCTGGATGCTGCAGGCGCTGCAGGACATCAACAATCTTCCCGGTTCGATGGCGCCCACTTTGATCACCGACAGCGACGGTCACACTTTCCCAAACATCCGCTGGACGACGCAGTTCGCGCAGATCGCCGCGGGCAAATATTTCCGGGGTGCCGAACCGACGTCGCAGTCGCCATCGAGCTTGAGAAGGCTGCGGAACCTGTACGCCGAGCTCGGCACGACGATGGCGTCGATGATCGTAACGTTCCCGACCGTATGGGCGCACATGATCGGCCAGCTTCTCTACTACATGGGTCCCGAACACATCGTGTACGGCTCGGATTCGCTGTGGTATGGAGGCCCACAGTGGCAAATCGAAGCGCTGTGGCGGTCACAGATCCCTGAGGAGATCGCGGATCGCTGGAACTATCCATCGCTCACGCCACGGGCGAAGCGGCTCATACTAGGTCTAAATTCAGCACGGCTCTACGGGCTCCCGCCGGCTGCAATCCGCTACCACGATGGCGCGCTGCCAACGTATCCCGCGGATCCCGCCCTGCAGTTGGACGGCCAGATGGATACGATACTGCGCGGCGTGGGTTATCCGGAGCCCGTGGTATCTGCGAGTCTCATGCCGCAGGACCGTTTCGCCAAGGCGAAGCAGTGGCTCGACGACATCGGTGCAGGGCGCAGTAATACACGGTTCGGATGGATGCGCACGCGGGTGTAGCGGCGTAGCAACCCCATCAATCGATTCGACGCGGCCGGCTGAGTAGTTTTCCGCTGGCCGCGTCGTTTCTGATCCGGAGCCTCGCCATTCGAGCTGGGCGCTTCCAACGATGAAGGCATCGGAGGATGCGCCTGTCGGGATGCGATTAGGGGTGGTTTGATCTCG
>DASRAF010000547.1:0-12221 GCA_035638295.1 Pseudolabrys sp. | reverse complement strand
GTAGGTGCCGTCGCCGAGATTCTGGAAAACGTGATCGCGCTTCGAGAACGGCGCTTCGCCGATCCAGTTGGCGCCCTCGCCGCCCATCTGTGTGTAGCCGAGCGTCTTGCGGTCCATCCATTGCGCCATGTAATGGCAGCCGATGCCGGCATAGGCGCGGCTGCCTTCGGGCACGCGGGTGGATGTGTTGTGCGGACACCCCGAACAGAAATACGGAATGCGCTGGGCGACGTCCGCGGTCTCGGCGAGCGCGCGTTGCGCGGACTTCAACCGCGCGACATTGGCCGCAAGCTCGTCATTGGTCCCGTAACACAGCAGCCGCTCGCCGATGCAGATCGCTATGTCGTTCGGGTCGAGCGCGCCTTTGACCGGGAACAGCCAGTTGCCCTGCTCGTCCTTCTTGCCGATGCAGACCGGCTGATTGGCCGTGCCGTAAAGCTCTTCGCGCACCTGCACTTCGATCAGCGAGCGCTTTTCCTCGACGACGATGATGAGATCGAGGCCTTGCGCGAATTCGGCGAGTTCCTGACGACCGATCGGCCACACGCAGGCGATCTTGAACAGGCGCAAGCCGAGATCGTTGCATTTGATTTCGTCGATCCCGAGCTCATCGAACGCTTGACGTACGTCGAGATAGGCCTTGCCGGTCGTGATGACGCCGATCTTCGGCGCCCTGCCGCCCGTCGTGATGATCTTGTTGAGCTTGTTGGCGCGCACGAAGACGAGCATGGCGTCGCGTTTGAAATCATGCAGGCGCGCTTCCTGGCCGAGAAACGTATCGGTCAGACGAATGTTCAGGCCGCCTGGCGGCATGCGGAAATCTTCGGGCGTAACGACGTTGATGCGATCGAGACTCGCATCGACCACCCCAGTCGACTCGACGGTCTCGTGCATGCATTTGAGCGCCGCCCAGGCGCCGCTGAAGCGCGACATCGCCCAGCCATAGAGCGCGTAATCGGCAAACTCCTGCACGCCGGCCGGATTGAGGATCGGCATCATAACGTCGACGAAGTGAAATTCAGACTGATGCGCGGTGGTCGATGACTCCGCGGTGTGGTCATCGCCCATCAATGCGATGACGCCGCCATGCTTCGATGAACCCGCAAGATTCGCGTGGCGGAAGGCATCGCCGGTGCGATCGACGCCGGGGCCTTTGCCGTACCACATGCCGAACACACCATTGAACTTGCCTTCGCCGCGCAGCTCGGCCTGCTGGGTTCCCCACAGCGCGGTAGCGGCGAGCTCTTCGTTGATGCCCGGCTGAAACTTGATATCGGACGCCGCAAGCCGCCGTGCCGCGCGGATAAATTGCTGATCGAGACCGCCGAGCGGCGAGCCGCGGTAGCCCGTGACAAAACCCGCCGTGTTCAGGTCGGCCCTACGATCGAGCTCCTTCTGCATCAGGCAGGCACGGATCAACGCCTGATACCCGGTCACAAATATGTGCGACTGGGTAAGGTCGTATTTATCCTCGAGGCTGACCGGTCGAAGCGGCATGGATTGCCTTGTCGCGGCATACGGGGGCGCCAGTCCCACTCATATAGGCTTGGCCCGCACGACGCAAAGCGTTGGATCGAAGATAAAGGTTATACCGCAGGGACTTCCGGTCAATTTCGTAGTTGGCGCGCGATCTAGAAGGAAATTTCCGCGGAGGCCCTTCGCGCGCAGTTTGGCGCAATGCAACAGACAGAGCAGACCCACATCGATGTGGGTGGTCAAATTCTGTGCGGGCTGCCAGAAGGGTGGGCGCCGGAACTTCATAATGCTGCAATCCCCACCCTCCTCGATCGAAACCAAGGCATCCTGGGCTGTCGCTACTGTGGCGCTCGTCACGATGCTGATGGCATTCGGCGCTGCGTGGATCACGGCGGTCGCGCTCAAGGACATCGCCGCCGAGGTGGACGGCGTGCGCTCGATTCCGGCGTTGGCCAGCGCCCTCGCCTGGCTGGGCTCGGGCTTCGGCGGCATCCTGATGGGGCGCATTGCCGACAAGGTCGGCACACGGTGGACCGTCATATTCGGCGCGCTGATGATCGGCCTCGGCCTGACGCTCTCAACGTTCGGGCCGCCCTGGCCGCTCTGGATCGGCCACGGGCTTTTCATCGGTCTGATCGGCCTCGGCGGCATAAACGCGCCGATGTACATCTACGTGAGCCGCTGGTTCGATCGCCGGCGAGGTTCCGCCTTGGCGTTGATCTCAAGCGGCAGCTATCTCGCCGGTGCAATGTGGCCGCCCATCTTCGAGCGCGCCATCGCGGGCCTGGGCTGGCGCGAGACAATGCTCTGGTACGCGCTCACCGAAATTGCCGTGATCATTCCGCTGGCGCTGATTTACTTCCGGGCGCCTCCGGAGCTCGCACTATCAGCGGCGTCCTCTGGCTCCGCTGCTGGAAAGGCCCGCGTGCTCGGGTGGTCGCCGAATGTGGTGTTCGGCGTCATGTGCGCCGCCGCGGTTTTGTGCTGCGTTCCGATGGCAATGCCACAAGGTCATCTGGTCGCGTTCTGCAGTGACCTCAACATCAGCGGCTCCGTAGGAGCGCTGATGTTGTCGGTCCTGCTGGGCACCGCATTTTTGAGCCGGCAGATCTGGGGCGCCATCTCCGACCGTATCGGCGGCCTCGCTACAGTATTGATCGGCTCGGCGTGGCAGGCGGCATCAATGACCGCGTTGCTCTTCACCCAAAGTGAGGTCGGCCTGTTTACCGTCGCCGCCGCTTTCGGACTCGGATTTTCCGGAATCATTCCGGCCTACGTGCTCGCGCTCCGCGAATTATTTCCGGCATCCGAAGCGTCGTGGCGCATTCCCACGTTACTTCTGTTCAGCGGCGCCGGAATGGCGCTCGGCGGCTGGCTCGCGGGATTGCTCTACGACCACTTCGCTTATTATGCACCCGCGTTTGCGACGGGCATCGGCGCCAACATTCTCAATTTACTCTTGGTTGGAATTCTGGTCGGGCGGCAGCACCTGCGCCTCACGCCCGCGATGGGCTGATCAGCCAGACAGCAGCCAAAACGCCAAATGCCCCGACCGCGGTACCGAGCGCGGCCCACCGCAAAGTGGTCGTCTTGCCGGCACCGTTGAGACCAACGAGCCCGTAAAACTCACCGCCATAGACGGTAAGATCGAGCGCATCGACCGCGGGACGGTCGAACCGCTTGCTGACGCCAGCGCAAGCGCAATGGGAAGATTCTGCTTCATTCGAACGGCCGCCGCCTGGTGAGGTGTCGTTCCTTACCTCACGAGTCGTTTCAGCGGCGTAAATCGTCGAATTACAGCAACTGCGTTAAGCTTTCAGTCAGTCTATGCCTTTGGCACCATTCTGAACATCGCCTCGCCGTAAGTCTGGCGGGCATCGGCAAGAAGCGGCTGCACGGCCGCGACGAAGGCGTCATGTTCCGCCGGCGTGAGTACGTTGCTCTGGCAGCCTTCGGCCTCGATCGCCTTGCGCGACTGCTCGTGCTCTTCAACCGCTAGCTTGCGCTGATGGGCCACCGCCTCGTTGACCGCCGCCTGCGTTGCGCGCTGGAGATCGTGCGGCCAGCTTTCGAAAGACGTCCGATGCAGGAAGATCGGCCGTGAAATGTAGAAATGATTGCTGAGCGTGTGGAACTTGTGAAATTTGTGCACGCCATAGGTGACTGTATTGGCTAGCGGATTTTCCTGCGCATCTAGCGTGCCGGCCTTGATCATGGCAATCGCCTCGGCGAGGTCCATGCGCATTGCGATCGCACCGAGCAATTCGAAAGTGCGTTTGTGGATTTCGCTGGGAAGCACGCGGATTTTCATCCCCTTCATGTCCGTGGGCACATGAACCGGACGCAGCCGGTTTGAGATGTGGCGGAAGCCGTTCTCGAACCAACCGAGAATGCGGTAGTTGACACGCTCCTCGGTTTTACGTGCAAGGAATTCTCCCAGCGCGCCATCCATAGCACCGCGCGCCTGTGCGTTGCTGGAGAACAGAAATGGCAAGTCGACAAACCCGAGTTCCGGCACGCGATCAGTGAGGTAGCTTGATGATTGGTAACCAAGCGTCATCGAGCCATCCTCAACCAGCGTGAGAATGTTCTCGGCCTTGTAGCCGTGATCCATGATGTTGAAGACGTACTCGATCGCGACATCTTTTTTCCCGAACTGCGCTTCGAGTTTGTCGCCTATCAATTTCAATGATTTGCTGAAGCCGGTGCTTGGAGGGCCGTAGCCACCCATGCGAATCTTGATTGGATTGCTCATTTTCGCTCGCTCGTTGCGGCATTCTCTATACTGACGCGGAGCGATCTGGCCAAGCGGAAGCGTTGTGATAGAGTCCGCCCGCATTCACGGAGGACAAGCCCATGAACAAGCTCGCCAGCGTTCCCAAAAGTTCACGGGGTGAAATTTCTCCTGCGGAATGGGAAGCGCGGGTCGATCTTGCAGCCGTCTATCGGCTGACTGCGCACTACGGTTGGGATGATGTCATCTACAACCATTCGTCCATGCGCATCCCGGGCGAGCCTCGCAAATTCCTGATGAAAAAGCATGATCTGCTCTACACCGAGGTGACCGCTTCCAATCTCGTCAAGGTGTCAATGGATGCGGACCTGGACGAGAAGTCCGGCGTCAACCGGCCAGGCTTTACGCTACACGGCGGCGTTCTGAGCGCGCGATCTGACGTGAATTGCGCGATGCACGTTCACACGAATATCGGCATGGCGATCGCCGGCCTGAAGGGCGGTCTGCGCATGGTGTCGCAGCAGGCGATACGTTTCTATCAGCGGATCGGTTATCACGCGTATGAGGGAATCACCGAGGACTTCGCGGAGCGCGAACGTCTTAATCGGGATCTCGGACAAAATCGCGCGATGATCATGCACAATCACGGCCTGCTCACCGTCGGAAAGAGCGCGCGTGACGCCTTTGTTCTGATGAAGCATCTGATCGATGCCGCCGACATCCAGCTCATGCTGGAAGCGACGGGGAAAGAGCTGATTGAAATTCCGGCCGCGGTTTGCGCCAAGACTGCGGAGCAATACGAGCATCACGATGCCGGCCGCGGCAGCCACGACTGGGCAGCCTACCTGCGCGTTCTCGACAAGATCGACACAAGCTACCGCAACTAAGTCTTGCGCGCGGCGAGTCGTCAACGCTCG
Organism: Pseudolabrys sp.; assembly: GCA_035638295.1. GTDB lineage: Bacteria > Pseudomonadota > Alphaproteobacteria > Rhizobiales > Xanthobacteraceae > Pseudolabrys. The sequence goes on along the minus strand of DASRAF010000547.1, from coordinate 7,094 downwards.
TTTCGCCGACCCTCGCCCGGGCCCCATTGCCAGAAATCCCGACCCTCTTGCCGCATGAAGCGCGCCAGTACCATCATGTGCACTTCGGACGCGCCGTCCACCAGCCGCGCGGCGCGCGCTGCGCGATAGATCCACTGCGCGATCGAATCCTGCGAGAAGCCTCGGGCACCCTGGAGCTGGATCGCCACGTCTGCGGCCTTGTGCAGCGTGTCGGCGACCTGAACTTTCGCCATCGATACTTCCTTGCGCGCGCGGCCGCCCTGATCGAGCATCCACGCCGCATGCATGGTGAGTAGCCGACCGATCTGAATCTGCTGCGCCACCTCGCCAAGCTTGATCTGCACGCTTTCCCGATCGCCCAGTTTCACGCCGAAGCCCTCTCGCTCCGCAACGTAGGCCTGCGCGATTTCCATGCAGCGTTTCGACTGGCCAAGCCAGCGCATGCAGTGGGTCAACCGCGCGGGCCCAAGTCGGATTTGCGTGATCTTCAGTCCGTCACCTTCGCTCAGAAGGATGTTTTCGGACGGGATTTCCAATCCATCGAATTCGAGCTCGCAGTGGCCACCGTGCTCATGCGGCCCCATGATCGGAATGCGGCGTACGATTTGCCAGCCGGGCTGGTCCTTGTGAAACAGGAATGCCGTCAAACCCCGACGTTTGTCGTCACTGGTGCGCGCGACAAGGATGAAATGCGCGGCGCCCTCCGCGCCCGTCGCGAACCACTTGCGTCCCTTGATGATGTATCGGTCACCTTTTTTTTCAGCGCGCGTTCTGATCATCGAAGGATCGGAGCCGCCACCCGGCGCAGGCTCGGTCATCGTGAACGACGAGCGGACCTTTCCTTCGACGATCGGCTTCAGCCATTCTTCTTTTTGTTCGCGGGTTCCGACCAGCTTGAGCACGTTCATGTTGCCGTCGTCGGGCGCCATGCAATTGAACGCAAGCGGCCCGAAAATCGAGCGTGCGGCCTCCTCATAGATGGCGGCCCAGGCAACGATCGGCAGGTCCATGCCACCGAACTCTTTCGGTGACTGTGGCGCCCACAAGCCGGCTTTTTTCGCCTTTTCGCGAACCTTCGCCAGCCTCGCTTCGGGAATGTTCTCGTGCTCGGAGAAATTTTCCGGATCGGCCTCGAGTGGCAGAACATGTTCTTCCACAAAGGCGCGCACACTAAGGCGGAGGTCTTCAATGTCGGACGAAAGCGTAAAGTCCATACTTACCCCTTGATCTGAATCACCTGGCCGCCATCAACGACAATCGTCGCGCCGGTAATATAGCTGCCGGCGTCGGAAGTGAGCAGCAACAGCGCGCCGTCGAGATCGCCTGGATTGCCGAAACGGCCCATCGGAATCTCGCGCTTGATGGCGGTACCGGCCTCGCCCAGCAGATAGTCGTCATTCATTTCGGTAACGAACCAGCCCGGAGCGATGGCGTTGACACGCACACCCTTGAAGGCGAGTTCGACCGCGAGCGCCTTGGTGACTTGCACGACCCCGGCTTTGGCTGCCGCATAGGCTACAGCCCCTTTCGAGACTGCTAGGCCGAGCACGGATGCAATGTTGACGATTGCGCCTCGCTTGTTCGCCGCGAGGATACGGCGCGCGGCTTCCTGCGCCCAGAAAAAGACGGAGTCGAGATTGGTCGAGAGCACCCGGCGCCATTCTTCCGGTGCCATTTCGACCGCCCGGCCACCATGCGCGATCCCGGCATTGTTCACCAGGATGGTCACTGTGCCGAAGGCTTTTTCCGCAGAGTCGAAGGCGCGCGTTATCGCCACGCGATCTGTGACATCGGCCTCGATGGCAATTGCCTTGCCGCCTTTGCCTTCGATTTCGGCCTTGAGTGCCTTGAGGCGCTCAGCCCGCCGCGCCACCAGCGCAACTACCGCGCCATTGTCCGCCAGTGCTTTGGCGAACTGAGTGCCAAGGCCGCTGGACGCGCCGGTCACCAGCGCAACCCGGCCTTTGAGGCTGAACATTTCGGCCGCCTTCATGCAGTAACCTTATACACATGCCGAGCAAGCACATGAATAGACTATGAATCTCAAGCCGCCTATTTTGCCCCGTCGAACATCGGGGCGGGTGAATTTTCGTGAAGCGGCTGTGGCAGGCGGCGATCAACAGTTGGAACGGGCTGGTTGCAGTAACGCAATCGGAAGAGGCCTTCCGACAGGAGATCATCGTTCTTGTCGTCGGCGTCCCGCTCGCTTTTTTCCTGACGGCGGACGTGGGCGAACGTTTCGCCCTGATCGGCGTCATCGTTTTCATCATGATCGTTGAGTTACTCAACACGGCGATCGAAAAGCTGTGCGACCGTGTCACCCGCGACGACGATCCCGTCATCAAGCGTATCAAGGACATGGGTTCGGCCGCGGTCGGCCTTTCGCTCCTGGCGGCGGGTGCGGTGTGGCTCTGGATCCTGATCGAGAAGTTCTGGCCCTAGCGGCCGTAAAGCGCATGCGGCAGCGCGGTGGCGAGCCCCGGCGCGAACCAGAGCACCACCAGCGCGAATAGCTGGATCAGCACGAACGGGATAATCCCCACGTAGATATGTCGCGTGGTGATCTGCGGCGGCGCGACACCGCGTAGGAAGAAAAGCGTCGGCCCGAGCGGCGGATGCATATACGAGGTCTGCAGGTTCACCGCCATCATGATGCCAAGCCACACCGGATCGACACCCGGCATCGTCAGCAGCGTCGGCGCGACGATCGGCACCACGACGAAAATGATCTCGAAGGCATCCATCACGAAGCCGAGCAGGAACATCGCCAGCATGACGGCCAGCACGGCGCCGGCCGTCCCGCCCGGCAGATTTGACAACGCACGATGCACCATGTCGTCGCCGCCAAGCGCGCGAAATACGAGGCTGAACATCGTCGCCCCGATCAGGATCAGGAAAATCATACTGACGATCTGAGCCGACGTTTCGCAGACCGGCCTGAGCAGCGTCGAAAGTGCCGTCTTGCGTGCCGCGAGCAAGATGGCACCGACAGCACCGATTGATGCCGCTTCCGTCGGCGTGGCGATGCCACCAAGGATTGAGCCCAGCACAGCGACGATCAGCACAAGGGGCGCAACAAGAACTTCGGCAAGACGCCCCGCCATAGCAAATCCGCGCGGCGCCTTCGGGTCCGGCAGCAGTGCTGGTGACGCCTTTGGCTTGAAAACAGCAACCGCAATGAGGAACAGCAGATACAGGAAAACCAGGGTGAAAGCGGGCACTAGCGCGCCGGCAAAAAGATCGCTAACCGTGATCGAACGCGGAGCAAAGGCGCCTTTCGAAAGCTGTGCGGCCTGATAGGCATTGCCGAGTTGATCGCCCAGAAGAACCAGTACGGTGGCCGGCGGAAAAATCTGGGCAAGCGTCGCGGTTGCTGCAACGGTACCGGCAGCAAGCCGCGGGTCGTAGCCGAAGCGGATCATCGCCGGCAGCATGATCAGGCCCATCGTGACCGTCGTGGCGCCGACAACGCCTTTGGCGGCAGCAAGCAGCGTTCCGACGACGACCGCTGAAATTCCGAGTCCGCCGCGCAGCGTGCCGAAGAGGCGCCCCATCGTCTCCAGCAGGTCTTCAGCGATGCGGGAGCGCTCGAGCATCACTCCCATGAAAATGAACAATGGAATCGCCAGCAGGACCTCGTTGGTCATCACGCCGAAAATTCGCTGCGGCAGCGCACCGAGAATGGCGAAACGCATAACACCAGCGGCATCGCCGAGAAGCGCGAAAATCAGCGACACGCCAGCGAGCGTCAGCGCGACCTGATAGCCCGCCATCAACGCAGCAATGACGACAAGCACCATGAAGATTGCGAGAACCTCGGCGAGCGGCATCAGCGGTTCCTCGCCAGCACCGCGGCGGCGCGGATCGCCTGCGCGATCCCCTGCAGCGCCATCAACAGCGCAAAGAGCGGGATCAGCGTCTTGAGCAGGAAAACAAGCGGCAGGCCGCTTGCTTCTTGCGAACGCTCAAAGATCGACCAGGAGCGTGCCGCATAGGGCACCGACAGGCAGATCAGCACGATCGTAAACGGAAGGAGTAGAACCAAGGCGCCAACAAAATTGATCAGCGCTTTCGTGCGCACGGAGGCGTCCGCATAGAAAATATCAACGCGCACATGGCCGCCAAGTTGCAGCGTCCAGGCTGCCGCCAGCATGAACATCGTGGCATGGGCATAGATCACCGTCTCGGTGAGCCAGACGGATCCGAGACCGAACAGGTAGCGCGCGACCACCAGCGCGAACTGCAGCAGGACCACCACCAGTGCCAGCCACGCCACGGCGCGGCCAAGCGACGAGGTGACGCGGTCAATGCGGTCGGCGATCGCTGTCACATGCGCAAAACTCATGGGGCCGATGATGGCACAAAGGCGGGCCTTTTGCTTATAGTGGGGGCATGTCCGAACACGACCACGGGCACCACCACGATCACGATCATTCCGAGCTTTCGGAAACCCAATTGCGCGTACGCGCCCTGGAAACCGTGCTGATCGAGAAAGGTTATGTCGATCCGGCCGCGCTCGACCTGTTGATCGAGACCTACGAAAAGAAAGTCGGACCGCGCAACGGTGCACGCGTCGTCGCCAAGGCCTGGGCCGATCCGGCCTATCGCGCGCGCCTCATGAAAGATGCGACACCGGCAATCGCTGAAATCGGCTACGCCGGTCGACGGGGCGAGCATATTGTCGCGCTCGAGAATACGCCGAAGCTGCACAACATGGTCGTGTGCACACTGTGCTCCTGCTACCCATGGCCGGTGCTCGGCTTGCCGCCTGTCTGGTACAAATCGGCGCCCTATCGGTCGCGCGCAGTTGCCGATCCGCGTGGCGTGCTGGCCGATTTCGGCGTGAGCCTGCCGAAGGACACCCAGATCCGTATTTGGGATTCGACCGCCGAGATTCGCTATCTCGTCGTGCCGATGCGCCCTGCCGGCACTAAAGGCTGGAGCGAGGAGAAACTCGCGGAACTGGTGACGCGCGACTCCATGATCGGCACCGGGCTGCCAAAATCTCCAAAGGATTTGTGATGAACGGCGCGCAGGACATGGGCGGCAAACATGGCTTCGGCCCCGTCAAGCCCGAGCCGAACGAACCGGTTTTTCACGACGAATGGGAGAAGCGCGCGTTTGCATTGACGCTGGCGATGGGCATGCCCGGCGGATGGAATATCGATATGTCGCGCTTTGCCCGCGAGAACCGGCCACCTGCCGAATACCTGTCGATGAGCTACTACCAGATCTGGTTTGCAGCGCTGGAACACATGGCCAAGGAACGCGGGCTGGTGTCGGACGATGAGATCGAGGCCGGCCACAGCTTGCGCACAGCGAAACCGGTGAAACGTGTGCTGTCACCGACCGACGTTGCCAAGACGCTCCATCGCGGTGGTCCGACCGAACGCGACACGAAGACGAAAGCCCAGTTCAAACCCGGCGATCGCGTCCGGGCCAAGAATATCAATCCCCCAACACACACCCGCCTTCCCGCTTACGTGCGTGGTCACGTCGGCACCATCGAGCGCGTGATCGGCTGCCATGTGTTTCCTGACAGCAACGCCACGGGCGCGGGAGAAGATCCGCAGTGGCTTTACACCGTGTGTTTCGATGGACGCGAGCTTTGGGGTGCGGACAGCGATCCGACGAGCAAAGTCTCGGTCGACGCATGGCAGCCTTATCTGGAGCGCGCCTGACATGCCGCTTGATCCACGCGCTGGCATGGGCGCCGCCATTGCCGTGCTGGGCGTGCCGCGCGATGCAGACGGTCCGGTGTTTCGCGAGCCATGGGAAGCGCAAGCCTTCGCCATGACGCTGGTGCTGCACGAACGCGGCGTCTTTACATGGAAAGAATGGGCGGCGGCGCTTGCAGGCGAAATCCAGCGCGCGCAGGCGGCCGGCGATCCGGACACCGGCGAGACCTACTATTTGCACTGGCTCAACACGCTGGAGAAGCTCGTGGCCGACAAAGGCGTGACGACGCAGGACACGCTGGATCGTTATCGCGACGCGTGGGACCACGCCTCCGACCGTACTCCGCACGGCCAGCCGATAGAATTGCGGGACGAAGATTTCCGTTAAACGCCCAACAGACGTTCGCTTACGATGTAACCGGTCAGCAAGGCGGCGCCGAAAAACACAATGACGAGCGCCGCCGCGGTTTCCAATCCGCGCAGTAGAAGCATCCCCGCACCGGGCCTTGCCTTGGCAAATCGGTCGGCCAGCCCGCGCGCGCCAACCGCCAGCGTCGCGATGGCCGCGACGGTGATCGCCGTGCCCAATCCCATGACGAAGGTAGACGCAACTCCGATCCAGAAGAGGCCTTGGGCCAACGCGAAAACGAGAACGATGATCGCGCCCGAACACGGCCGCAGGCCAACCGCGATGATCGCGGCAAGACCGCGCCTGAGCCAATGCTTGCCTGTCAGTTCTTGTGGCTCTGGCGCGTGCGCGTGACCCCAGGCTGATGCGTCATCCTCATGGTCATGGTCGTGAGAATGCGCGTGGCCATGATGACGGTCGCGACCGTGCGCGTGATGCGCGTGGTGATGGTCATCGTGGCCGTGCGCGTGGTGGTGATCGTGGGCGTGGTCGTGATCGTGCGCGTGGTGATGGTGTTCTTGGCCTCGCGCATGCTTTGACTGTTGTTCTCCGCGCAACAAACGCAGGAAGGCGCGACCTTTCACCCACAGTAGACGCAGACCGATCAACATGATCAGGGCATAACTGACAATCTCAATGACGCGGACGGTGTTACCCATCGCTTTGGCCGTCGCGCCAAGAAGTGCTGCGGCGATGCCGACAACGGCAACAGCGGTGAATGCCTGCAGGATCGCCGACGCAAACGACAGCAGGATGCCACGGGGCCAGGTTTCGTCATTCGCGACCAAATAAGACGAAATCACCGCCTTTCCGTGGCCGGGTCCGGCGGCATGAAAAATGCCGTAAAGGAACGAAATGCCTAGCAGTGTATAAGCCGCGCTCCCGTCAGCCTTGGCGGCGCGGATCAGACCGGACAGCGTGCGATAGAATTCTGCCTGCTTGGCGAGAATCCAGCCGGTGAACCCTCCCACTTCAGGCGGCGCCGGTCCGCGCGAAACGCCAAATGG
>DASRAF010000546.1:0-10782 GCA_035638295.1 Pseudolabrys sp. | reverse complement strand
GTGCCGCGCCCTTCCGAGAGCGTCGTTCCTTCGAGCATCACTGTTCCGGCGTAGGCGCGCGCCATCCACAAATTCGGCGCATTGGGACTTGGGTTCACCCAGACGCGTTCGCCTAACGGCCAGCCGAATCCCCGCGCCGCTTCGGGTCGCCAATCCTTCATCTCAACGACCCGAAAGTCGACATCGAGCTTCAACGTCTTCACGAACCATAGACCCAGCTCACCGAGCGTAAGGCCATGGCGCATCGGCAAAGTGCCTGCGCCGACAAAACTTTCCCAACCGGTGCGCAGCTTCAGACCCTCGACAGGGCGGCCAATCGGATTGGGCCGGTCAAGCACCCAGACCGCCTTGCCATGCCGAGCCGCAGCTTCGAGAACGTAGCGCAGGGTCGTGATGAACGTATAGATCCGACACCCGAGGTCCTGCAGGTCGACAAGCATCACATCGAACGCGTCAATCATCTTGTCCGTCGGCTTGCGCACCTCTCCGTAGAGACTGAAAACCGGAATGCCGTGTACCGGATCGTTGTAGTCCGGCGACTCGAGCATGTTGTCCTGCTTGTCGCCGCGCAGACCATGCTGCGGTCCGAAAGCAGCGCTGATTTTGATGTCGCACGCGACAAGCGCATCCAGCGAATGCGTCAGATCCTGTGTGACGGAAGCTGGGTGCGCGAGCAACGCCACGCGGCTGCCTTTGAGCGGCGCACGCAAAGCCGGCTCAGAGATGAGTCGATCGATACCGAAATTCATGGATGCACGGTCGGAGAAAGTTCGTAGGCAAAACTGTCCCTGTGATGGAAGTCCGGCTTTCCGGGCGGATGCACCAGTGCCCAATGCGACTTGTTGCCGTTCGTCTCCTCGATCACTGCCGACAGCGCGAGATGCCAGGACGCGTCACGCGGCAAAACTGACAGACGGTCGAGGGCCAGTGCGGTCTGCAAAGTAAAACTCTTGTGGTCCGACCGACGATCAATTGGAGGTGTGTCGACTTCCGTAGCCACACGCATCCCACGTCGGTAGTCGATGAATCGATAGGCCGCCCACTGTGTCGAAGGCGAGAAATTGAACTCGTAATATTCGTTGCCCGACGCACCGCGAACGAATGCTTCGAAGCATGTGTGCTGCCAAAGTTCGTCCGTACGTGTCGCCCTCGTGACAGGCGGGATACTGATGTCGCTGATCTTGCCGGTGACCATATAGGACAACACAAGTTTCTCTGGCTGTGACCGTGTGACCGCTACTTCAACGTGTTCTGCCGCGGAGCTACGCGATTCCGGATGAGGTCTCAGCAATTGGTGCATACCGGCGTCTCAAAAAGCGCTGGGATCAGCGGGATTCCGCTTAGACGTCAAAGTCACAGGGAACACGGTTCGGTGATTGGGTGAAAGTAATCTTGACGCAAATTGCGCTCCAATGGAAAATAAATACTATTGAAGTCCATTCGCATTGAAATGTCGTCCGGGGGGGTCTTGAATACTCGCATCCTTTCCATTTGCGCCGTCGTGTTCCTGAGCGTTCTTGTCGTTGCGGCTTCGCCTGGTGCGGCCGGTGAGACTGTTCGCTTCAAGGGATATTCGGCCGGAACAATCGTAATCAAAACAAACGAACGCCGCCTTTACTATGTGACTGGCGACGGCGAGGCGATCCGTTACCCGGTCGGGGTCGGCAAGGCCGGCCAGGCCTGGGCGGGCAAAGCCACAATCGATGGCAAGTTTATCAAGCCGGCTTGGCAGGCGCCTGAATCGATTCGAAAGGATTACGCTAAATTGCCCCCAGTCGTTCCCGGCGGCAGCCCGGCAAATCCGATGGGTGCGGCCGCGATGACGCTGAGCGGGGGCGGGCAGTATGCAATCCACGGCACCAATAATCCGGGATCCGTTGGCGGGTTCGTTTCGCACGGATGTATCCGCATGTATAACCAGGACATTATGGATCTGTACGCCCGCGTGAGCGTGGGCACCGAGGTTGTTGTTCTGCGGTGAGCATGCGAAGCGGATTTAGTTATACTTGGCTTTAAATTCAGGGACCTGCGAGGGGAGCATGAGACCACGCTTAAGTACCTTGGTGAGGGTTGGCATGGCTGTCGCCATAGTCGCTCTTATGGCCACACCCGCAGCTGCCTATTGGCAATTTATCCAGAGGCCCCCCGGCGTGGAGGTGAAGCCGTCGGCGCGCTACGCCTCGCAGAAGCAGTGCGAAGAGGCACTCAAGAAGGTCGAGGCAGCCCTTAAAAAGGCATACCCGGACCGCTACCCCCTGGTCGGAAGCTGTGAAGAATTTCGCTAAGGCATACGCTTCTGACCCTCTTTATACGCGGGAAATCCGACGGATTGTTGGGGAGTGTGACTTTTCCGCACTAGTCGTTGATCGCGGAGGAGGCTAGTGATTCAGACGTTATCGCGCAAAAAACTGGGGAGCGTTATGAAAAAGTTCCTAGTCATTCTATGTTCCGCTGTTCTCGCTTTCGGCTTCGCCGGTTGCGTGGGAAAAGGTCCGATCGGTAAGGGGAAGGCCCCGCCCCCGGTCGTTACTCGAGGCTAAGCTTTAGACTCGGACTGTTGCTCGGGGTCGGCATCTGTGCCGACCTTTTGTGGGCTGTGAGCCGCATTCTTTGGGGCGCGCCTGAAGCTGCAACAGTTGCGGGTGGAAAGGCTGATATGCGTACTTCTTATCAGTTGCGCAGGAGCATCCAGGTCTTAGTCACTGCAAGTCTGGCTGCAATCCCGCTTGGGTTGGTGGCCTTTTCCGCTACGGCACAAGACGCTGCCGCGCCCCCGAGCGCGCCTCAAACAAGCGCGCCTAGGCCCAGCCAAGGCTACAAGCCGTATTTCGTTGAGTTCCGTGCGCGGGCTGCCGCGAGCTATGGCCACATGTATGTCCTCTATGGGCAGCTGAACGGTCGAGGCGAAATCGTAAAGAGCGATATTGCGGGGTTGCACCCTGCAGGCGACGCCAACAACTGCGACAATTGCAGCCTCATTCCCTGGACGCTGGGTCACATTTTGTTTGTCCCTTCCGAATCGGGCGCAAGTGACGGCGACCTTGAAGAGAAATACGTAACTGCGCGTTATCGCGTCATGCTGGACGCCGCTTCCTTCAACAAGGTCTCCGCCCACATCAAGCAGAAAAAGGCCGAGAAACAGGCGTGGAATGCGCTTATCAATAACTGCGTGACATTCATAAATGAAATCGCCGGCTTCATGGGCCTGAAGACGCCGGCAGGGTCCAATCTGATGGAGCCGAAGGATTACGTCGAAAGGCTCCGAGAGATGAATGGCGGCAAGCCGCAAAAGGCGCTCAGGTTCGCGGCGCCGGCGTCATCAGCGTCTCCGGCTTCGGCGGCTCCGCCAGCGGCGAGCAAGCCGAAAAAGGATTCCACCGCGAATTTATCGGCACGAACGGCTGGCTCTTCCGACAGCCCGCGCTGATACGCCCTTTCTAATCAAACAGTCTGCTGAGTTTGGAGACGTTCGAGGGCGGCTCTATTTGCCGACGTTCGGATTGAGACGCTTCGCTTCGGCTATGTCGGCGTCCGATCCGGCCTTGTCCCCGATCCGCTGTTTGTCGATGCCCCGATTCAGAAAAAAATCCGCATCGTTGGGGTTGAGACGTATGGCCTCGGTGAAGTCGGCGATCGCGAGGTCGTATTTCTCCTTGTTTTCGTAAGCAAGCGCGCGGTTATAGAAAGCGATGGCCTTGTTTTCTTTCAATTCTGTTCCCGACTGAATAAGTGCCGTGCAGCACTTTATCTGCATGTCCCAGTCAATTCCTGGATTTCCCGTGCAGAATTGCCACTGCGATGACAGTTGTGCGACGGCGGACGTCGTGACAAGCGCAATGCTCCCTATCAGCGCACGCATCAACATCGAGTTCTCCGAACAGGCGACCACACAATCACAGTAGCTGCTTATCGCAATGTGTTACGGGTGTGCTGCGAAGGGAACTCCCCGAGCATTGACTGGCACTTGCAGTCTGTCAAACCGATCAAATCCACCTTCAACGTGGTTCTTGAAGCCGCCTGCGATACATTCGACTATGCGTGCTCATGACACTCTTGGGCACTGGCGTTTGACACCATGGAATTGCGGCACCTCCGGTATTTCGTGGCCGTAGCAGAGAAGCTCCATTTCTCGCGTGCCGCCGATGAGCTCAATATCTCGACGCCAACGCTCAGCCACCAGATTCAGGCCCTGGAGAGGATGCTCGGCGCACAACTCCTTTCGCGCCGCAAGAAAAGTGCCGTCTCGCTGACACAGACAGGCAAGCGCTTTCTCGAAGAGGCACGTGCCACCCTCAAACAAGCCGAGAACGCCGAGCTTGTCGGAAAGCGCGCTGCACGCGGTGACATCGGCTCGATAGAAATCGGCTATATTCTGTCGGCGAGCTGCATTGGCATGTTGCCCGAAATGATCGGCGATTTTCAGAGGGACAACCCCAATGTGTCACTACAGATCGTTCGCATGGAGACCTTTCCTCAATTGAAGGCTCTGATCGACGGTGTCCTTGATATCGCGTTCATCAGAGCGCCGGAGCGCTATCCGCCGGAGTTGACGGGCTTTGTTGTCGACCGGCATCCTTATTACGCCGCCATTCCAAAAGGCCACCCCTTGGCCAAGCGCAAGCAAATCAGTCTTGCCACGCTTTCGGACGAGTCCTTTATCGCCGGCTCGCTGGAGATGGACGTCGGTTTTTGGGGGAATCTGGGTGCGGTCTCGAAGCCGGGACAGTCACTTCAGATTGTCCAAAGAGCGCCTGATATATTTTCGCTGCTGACCTTGGTCGCCGCGGGCGCGGGGCTGGGCATCATTTCGGAGCCGATGCGGGGGCTCGGAATCCCGGGCATTGTCTACCGCAAGATTTCAGATGCTCTGCAAGAGGCCGAGATTGCTGTAGCCTACCGAAAAAGGGAAAATGCCCCCGTCGTGAAGTCATTCGTTCAACGGTTGCGGGCAAGGGCTAGGATATATTTGTAAGTTTGGAGGATTCGACCAAGTGACAGCGCACCCGCCAGGGTCCGGAGACGTGGCGCATGCATGATGCCGGCGTCCGGCTGCCTTTGCTCCTTCAGCCGATAGTCTTGCGCGGAATTTTCGCCCGCAACCGCATCGTCGTTTCTCCGATGTGCCAGTACAAATCGGAGAGTGGCGGTCCGACTGACTGGCACCTTGTGACCTTGGGAAAATACGCAATAGGTGGCGCGGGGATCGTCTTCACCGAAGAAACCGCGGTGGAAGAACGTGGCCGCAAGACCCACGAATGTGCCGGCATATACTCAGACAGACATGTTGGCGCCTACCGCAGGATCACTGATTTCATCCTCGGTCAGGGCGCAATACCGGCCATTCAACTCGGCCATTCTGGCCGAAAAGCTTCGAGTGATTTGCCCTGGAACGATTTCAAGCCGCTGACCGAAAGCGATGCGGCACGCGGTCTAAAACCGTGGCGCGGAATATCGTCAAGCGCGGTTCCGGATCCGCGTCTGGGTTCGTCGGCACCGGTCCCGATGTCGATCGCTGATATCCGCCAGATGGTCGAAACCTGGCGTGATGCGGCCGTGCGCAGCATCGATGCCGGATTCGATATTTGCGAAATTCATGGCGCGCATGGCTATCTGATTCATCAGTTTCTCAGTCCGCTAGCGAACCGGCGCAATGATGGCTATGGCGGAGATCTGCAGGGCCGCATGCGCTTCGCGCTGGAAATTGCGGAAGCCGTGCGGTCGGTATGGCCGCAGGACCGGCCGGTGTTTTTCCGATGCTCGGCGACGGACGGCCCCGGCCACGAATGGACGATTGAGGACACGGTCGTTTTGTCGCGCGAACTAATGGCGCGTGGCGTCGACGTGATCACCTGTTCGTCGGGCGGCATCGCCGGCCCCATCAATACCGCACTCGTGCCGCGCACTCCGGGATATCACGTAGCCTACGCGGATCGCGTGCGTCGCGAAGTCGGAATCAAGACCGTTGCGGTCGGTCTGATTACGGAAGCCCATCATGCCGAGCAGATTCTCTGTGCCGGACAGGCGGATCTGATCGCGCTCGCACGCGAGCTTCTCTATGACCCGCATTGGCCCGTTCATGCTGCGAAAGCGTTGGGCATCGAAAACTATCTCGACATGCTCCCGCAACATCTCTCGTACTGGCTAAAGCGGCGAGAAGAAGTTCGCCGCTTAAGTCTGAGTACTACCAACTGACAATCCGGAGAACGTGATGGCATGGCGCATTATTGTGGCGGCGCTACTCTTGGGATTTTCCCAACAGATCGCGCTCGCGCAATATCCAACCAAGCCCGTGCGTGTCGTTGTTCCCTATCCTCCCGGAGGGGCGGTCGACTCCTTTGCCCGCGTGCTGACGCAGCAACTTTCGGATGTTTGGGGCCAATCGGTTGTCGTGGAAAATCGTCCTGGCGCCAGCACAATGATCGGAGCGGAGCAGGTCGCGAAGTCACCGGCCGACGGTTATACGCTCTTGCTGACGGCGGAACTCACTCTGGTGACGTTGCAGCATCTCTACGAAAAGGTCCCGTACGACACGTTGAGGGATTTTGCACCGATTACGGCTCTGGTTTCCGCGACGCAGGCCTTGGTGGCCAATTCTTCGCTACCGGTAAAGACCGTGAGTGATGTTGTGGCTCTCGCAAAAGCGAAGCCCGGCGAAGTGACGTATGGATCATTCGGGATCGGTTCCACCGGCCATCTCAATATGGAAGTGTTTCAGGCGATGACAGGCACGCGCTTCAACCATATTCCGTACAGTGGCGCGGGACCGGCCATGAATGACGTCGTTGGTGGTCATGTCAGCCTGATGTTTGCAGCACTCAGCATCGTGAAAGCCGGCGTTGACGCCGGAAAATTGCGCATGATCGGCGTCGGAAGCGATCGGCGCAGCAGCGAATATCCCAACGTGCCTACGATTTCCGAGTCAGGCGTGCCAGGCTTCGAGGCAAAATCCTGGTTTGGCCTTGTTGCGCCGGCGGGAACGCCACCCGAGATCATCAAAAAAATCAATAAGGATCTGATCAAGGTGATTTCGGATCCGGCCTTTGCTCACCAGTATCTAACCGCGCAGGCCCTGGAGCCGATAACCGGCACTCCGGAGGAGTTTGCGGCATTTATTCGGGCCGAAAAGAAGAAGTGGGGCAAGGTCGTCAGAGACGCGAATATAAAACTCCCCAAATAGCGAACCCAGCCACACTCATGATTTCCCGCGCGCTTTGGCGCTGAGACGCTGATTCAGACGGGCAATGTCGACAACCATGCGTTCGTGCGTACCGTTGCCGATTTCCTCGATCTCATCACGCGCGCTTACATCGAATTCGATGCGGCGGCCGTCCACTTTGGTGACCACCGCTTCCGCAATGATCTGGTGCCCGACGGGGGTCGCGGCGAGATGACGGATATTGACCTCGGTTCCCACAGCGCTTTCGCCGGGATCGAGATAGCCTCGTACCGCATTCAGCGCCGCGTTTTCCATCGCGGTTACCATCATCGGCGTGGCGAAAACCGGCGGCAGCGCAGCGTCCTTGAACTGGTTGGCAAGCTCAGCGGGCGTAACGCGCAGTGTGTAGGATCCTTTGGCTCCAACAGGAATCGGACGCATGGCATTAGCTCCGGTACGTGGGACATGATTGATTGCCGGTGCCAATATGACCAGCAGAATTCCGCACAGGGCGATCGGCAGGAAGGCCATTTTGGCGATGCCGGTTAGGTCCCAGGCAAGCCCGCTGATCACAGGCACAATTACCGCACAGCTGTAACTGATCGTGAACATTGCCGCAGTCACGCGGTGTACGTCATCGGGCTTGCTCAGGAGTGCCGGAAGGGCCAGCACCAGGATCAGAATCGCGGAAGCGGCAAAACCCTGCAGCGTTGCGGCCGCGACGATCAACGCGCCAGTCCCGAACACGATTCCAACAGTCGAGAAGACACACAGTAGTCCGCAGACAATGTAGGGCCACGTCTTTCGCTCCAGCCGGCCGGAAAATATGAGCAGCAAAAACGACGCCGGCAGTTGTCCGGTGTTGAGTCCGGAGAGCGCGGCGCCGATCCATTCGCTCTGTCCCGTACTTCTCAGATAGTCGGGAACGAAGCCGTTGGTTGCAAAATACGTGGCATTGATCGTGCCGAGCATGATGCCGAGCCGCCAGATGAGTGCATTTCGCCAGTCCGGCCACCAGCGTCGCGGCGGCGCCCCTCGGTTGATTGCCGAAGTCGGCGCGGATACCAAGACAATCACCGCAATGATTGCAACCGGTAGACTCCAGATGACGAAGCTCCACTGCCAGCTGCCTCCGGCAACGGGCAGAACCAACGGAAACATCAACACGACCGGCAAGATCTCGCCGACCAAAAGCCCATTCGTATAGACGGCGGTGGCGAAACCGATTCGGTTCGGTACCCATGCCCGCACCGCTGGCGGCATCGTCACCTGCGTGATGGCAACGCCAGCTCCCATGGCGATTGTCATCAGATATAACCACACAGCATCCGGCAACGCCCCGCGCAGCGCGCCGCCGACTGCGGTCAGCGCGAGCCCAACCACCAGCGCAGCCTTCACGCCGAGCCGAGCGATCAACAGCGAACCCGGCACAGCCGCGAGGGCGAAGAGCATCGAAGGCAATCCCGTCAAGAATCCGACCTCGGTTGCGCTTAAGTTCAATTCGTCATGAATAAGCGGGATGACGGGCGGAACAGCCAAAATTGTCAGCCGCAGGGCGGTGCCGGCGAGCCAGAGCAGCGCGAGTGCGGTCAGAAAATGCGTCCGCGTATGCTCTGTTCGACTCATGTCTGGCGCCGATTTTGCGGACGACCGATGATTTCGCGACGCACCAGATCCGGTAACGAGTCCTTCAACGAATTGAATTTGATTCCGCGGATGTTGAAAGCGTTAGCTGCGGCCACATCGTCATCCTTGTCGCCGATCAGAAAACTTGCGCCGAGATCGATCGGCCATTCACGCGCTGCCTGTTCCAGCATGCCTGGGGCAGGCTTGCGGCAGTGGCAGGACACAGCGAGAGACTTAATGATCCCTTCGGGATGATGCGGGCAAAAATAGAAGGCATCGATGTGGGCGCCGTGCGCCGCGAGTTCATCCTGCATATGCGCGTGGAACGAATTCACGGCCGCTTCGTCGTAGTAGCCACGCGCAACACCCGACTGGTTTGAAATGACGAATACGTAGTACCCGGCCGAATTCAAAAGCCGGACCGCTTCCCGGGCTCCGTCGATCCATTCGAGCTGTCCGGGTCGGTAAACGTAGCCGTGGTCGACATTGAGGACGCCATCACGATCGAGAAAGGCGGCCGGCCTCGGCGTGGCGGTTTTTCCGGAAGAGCTCACAGGAACTTTGATCGCTTACACGTTGCGGGCATCGGTAACAAACGCAGAATCGCTGTAAAATTGCAGGTTTCTTCGCATTAATGACCTCGACAAGCATCATTTCATATCACTTTATTGGCGTGATAGAAGTTTCACGGAAATCGATCGGAGTATTGGATGCACCTACAACGACGTCTTTTGGTGACGGGAGGGGCGGGGTTCCTCGGCTCCCACCTTTGCGAGCAGCTTATCTCGGCGGGCGGCGACGTTCTCTGCGTCGACAATTTTTTCACCGGCAGCCGGAAAAATATCGAACACCTTCTCGACCACAAGCACTTTGAACTGACCCGACACGACGTGACATTTCCTTTGTACGTCGAAGTTGACGAAATCTACAACCTCGCCTGTCCCGCTTCACCCATTCACTACCAACGCGATCCGGTGCAAACGACCAAGACCAGCGTCCACGGTGCGATCAACATGCTCGGGCTTGCAAAGCGGGTGAAGGCGAAGATTCTCCAGGCGTCGACATCAGAAGTCTACGGCGACCCGAACGTGCATCCGCAACACGAGGAATACTGGGGCCACGTCAATCCGACCGGACCCCGGTCCTGTTACGACGAAGGCAAACGGTGCGCTGAAACGCTGTTCTTCGATTATTGGCGTCAGCACAATTTGCGGATCAAGGTCGCGCGCATATTCAATACTTACGGTCCGCGCATGCATCCGAACGATGGACGCGTGGTTTCGAATTTCATCATTCAGGCTCTGCTCGATAAAGATCTGACGGTTTACGGCGATGGTACGCAGACGCGATCATTCTGCTACGTCGATGATCTCGTCGATGGCCTGATAAAGCTTATGGCGACAAAGGATCAGGTTACGGGTCCGATAAACATCGGCAACCCCGGCGAATTCTCGATGCTCCAACTTGCCGAGACGATCATCGAAATGGTCGGTTCGCGTTCGCGCATCGTGCATCGTCCCTTGCCTGAAAATGATCCACGTCAGCGACGTCCCGATATTTCGCGCGCGCAGGAGGTGCTGTCCTGGGCGCCCCGCACCCCTCTGAAAGAGGGGTTGGCCAAGACGATCGCCTACTTCGAGAATCTCTTAAGGCAGGATGGGGTGCGGGCAACGTTGACCGCTAATTGATCGGGTGAACGCAACTTGCGTTCCGCAGAAACCCGATCCGGCGGACATTCGCCTCACGAAAAATTCGCTGTCCCGTAGCTTCCGAAATTTGCTAGCTAAGTGATTGGAATTCAGCGGGCCGGGCTGAGGGCAATTTGCTAGGATCAAGAAATTCGGACGACAAGGGGACAAATTGGACATCGCATCGATCAGAGCTACGGCTCCCGCTGACGTGACCGCGAGGCATGCGCCCGGCGGCTATTTCGCATGATCCGAATTCCGAAACTGACATCGCGCCAGGTCCTGATCGTGTTGCACGATCTGTTGGCCACC
>DASRAF010000545.1:0-2244 GCA_035638295.1 Pseudolabrys sp. | reverse complement strand
CAGCTCCTTCACATTCCCTTCGTCGAGGACCATCGTCACATCCGAGGTTTCGGTGTTCGAGACGATCTTAGAGGTGAAAGTCGTCGGCACCGGATGACCGCTTTTGATGGTGCCCTGTGTGGAGAACGATGCTTCGCCGTCCACCAATAGTGCTTTGAGGACGCCACCAGCACGCGCGCGCGCAGACATTGCGTATTCGCTTTCGCCGAAGACCGCAGTGGCCGTGATTTCGCCAACTGGAATGCGCGCGAATGAAATTGTATAGCTTGCGTCGAGATTTCCTTCAGCGTGTGCACGGTCGCCGGCTGTCGCCGTTATCAACGCGAATGCGGAGCCTGCGGCCAGAATCGTTGTTTGAGCGGCGCGAGAACGAAACATTATCTTGGAATCCGTCCCTTGGCGCTACAGCCGACTATGCTTTGACCTAGGCCCCCTCCGACCGAAAGGATAGCACATCTCTGCAAGGCCACAGACTGCTGCGCTGCGGGTTTTCGGTCCGGCCCTATGACGGCTTCGGGTCGATCCTGTTGAAAAAGGCCTCGTTGATATCGACGAATCATGATTCCGTTTTCCTGAAGCTTTCAGCGACGGGGACGGTCATGATGGGTCACCAGACAGTCGATCAGAGCCAGCTGTTCTACCTTTTCAACCTCGAAGAACAGATTCCAGCGGATCATCTCCTACGCCGGCTTAATCCAATCGTCACGCGGGTGCTGGTCGATCTTCGCGAGAAGCTGGCGCCGTTCTACAGCGACATCGGGCGGCCCTCGATCGATCCTGAGCTGATGATCCGGATGCTCGTTGTCGGCTACTGCTATGGCATCCGCTTTGAACGGAAGCTGTGCGAGGAGGTCAAACTTCATCTCGGTTATCGTTGGTTCTGCCGCCTCGAACTCGATGATAAGGTTCCCGATCATTCGACGTTCTCAGTTAATCGTCACGGCCGGTTTCGCGATAGCGACATCTTACGCCAGGTGTTCGAGGCGGTGGTCCGCGCCTGTATGGACGTAGGCCTTGTCAAGGGCGAGGGCTTTGCGGTTGATGCAAGCGTCATCGAAGCCGATGCCAGCCGTTATCATGGCAAGGCTCCCGACGAGATTGACTGGTCGGCGCCCGAGCGCCAGACGCGCGCCGTCGCAGAGTTCCTTACCGCCCTCGATGACGAAGGCGCTAACGCAGACCGCAAGCCGGCAAAGGTGATCTCGCCGGTGGATCCGTGCTCGGCCTGGACCGCGAAGGCTAACAAGCGCGTCCAGTTTGGCTATGGGCTCAATTATCTGATCGACATCAAGTACGCGGTTATCGTCGACGTAGAGGCTACGCCAGCCCGCACTTATGACGAGGTGGCTGCCACGAAGACGATGATTAAACGGACTGAGGAGCGATTGGGGCTCAAGCCCGAACGGCTCGCCGCGGACACGGCGTACGGCACCGGTAAGTTCCTCGATTGGGTGATCAGCACCGGCATCACGCCGCACATCCCTGTTTGGGACATGAGCAAGCGAGAAGAGGGCATCCTGTCGCGCGCCGACTTTACGTTCGACCGCCAGCGCAACCTCTACATCTGCCCTCAGGGTAAGTTTCTCAGGACGACTGGGACGGTGCTCGATGGCAGGACCATCATCTATCGTGCGAGCACCCGCGACTGCGGTCCATGTCAGCTCAAGTCCAAATGCATTCCGAACATGAGCTTCCGGAAGATCCCGCGCGATGTGCATGAGGACGCACGGGATGCGACGCGCGCCTTGATGGGCACACCCGCGTTCGCCAAATCCCGCAACGAGCGCAAGAAGGTCGAGATGCGCTTTGCGCACCTGAAGACGCACCACAATTTCGAGCGTATGCGGTTGCGGGGCCTTTCCGGTGCACGCGACGAATTCCACCTTGCCGCCATCGTGCAGAACTTGAAGACACTCGCCAATTATATCTGGCAACCATTGCTGAACATCCCGGTTGCATGCGTCGCCTGAGCGTCAGTGGCGTCCAACCCAGAGCAGTTGGACGCGCGTTCAACTCGCTAACGCCGGCCGAGACGAAAACCGGCCCAAAAATGCTCCATCGGAAGGGTTTGGTGAGATCATTGACGACTTTTTCAACAGCATCGGTCAAAAGCGGCGAACATGATCGGGACCGTCCGGCGTCCGATGTCAGCTTCACCCCGAAAGCGGACATCACAGCGGGCCTCTCCGAAAGTGCGCTTTGTGCCAAGCGCGACCTAATGCACCGCAGCAACAAGCAACCAGC
>DASRAF010000544.1:0-5010 GCA_035638295.1 Pseudolabrys sp. | reverse complement strand
ATTCCACGGACCGCACGTCGCGCCCGCCGAGCAGATGAATTTTGCCATCGAGCGCGATCGCAGACATCGCGCCGCGAGGCCGGCTCAGGCCTGCAATCGGCGCCCATTGATCGGTCGCGGTGTCGTAAATGAAGCATTTCGAATGGGGGCAGCGGTTCTGTTCGATAAACCCGCCGAAGGTGTAAATTTTTGAACCGAGTGAGACACCGGCGACGTGATTGCAGGGGAGCGGGAAGGGTGCCTTCAACGACCAACTGCCCGCTTTCGGATCGAACACCTGATGAAAATTCTGGTCGACACGATGCTTTGCGTAGCCGGCGACAGAGTGAATTTTGCCCTGGCATTCGATGACCGCGTGTTCGCCTGTCGGGATCGGCATACGCGGCTGTTCGATCCATTTGCCGGGATTGGTTGCCTTCGGCGCTACACTGGTCATGTAGCGCTGCTTCTCGACGGTTTTTGGAATGTCGTTAACCGACTTGTCATTCAAGCCAAGAAAGAGTGGAAGTTCTTTTTCTGCTGCCATGATAAACCTCAAGTGACATAGTCAGGGACGAAGTCCCTCAGTAATTTGCGCGTTAGTTCGACTCCTTCGCGCGCGACATCGTAAGGCGAGCGAGCCCATTGTTCGGGATTGGGTGCTTCGTAGCTGAGGTAACCCGTATAACCCTTCTCTGCCAACAGCCCGAGCATCTCGCGCCATTTGACGACACCTTTGCCCGGCGGAAGGCGATCGGTGGGTCGGCGTACGCCGGTGACCGGTTTAGGGGAGAGGTCGCTGTACTGAAAGCAAAAGATCTTGCCGGCCGGCACGCTTTCGAAGCCGCGGCCGCCGGCGCCGCTGCGTGTGAAATGATAGGCGTCGATCAGGTAGCCGCAATTTGGCTTGCCGGCTCCTTCGATCAGTTCGGTGAGAACGCCGAGGCTGTTGAGAACGTCGTGCTGTGAGTTGAATTCGATCGCGAGCTTCAATTTGTACTCGGCGGCAATATCGCCGGCGTCCTTGAGATATTTGATGGCATCCTTGACCGGGCCGTTCACCTGACCGGGCGCGCTCATCAATGTGTCGCATCCGAGCGCGACTGCGTTCTCGCAGGATTCCCGGAAAACCTGGAACAGGCGCTTGCTTTCATCGCCGGTCGCGAAAAGCCAGCCGTATTCCACGCCAAGCACGCCGCAGAGAATGCCGCTTTTCTTGATGAGATCGAGCACCTGTACATTAGTCATGCCTGCGTCGAAGCATCTCTTGAAGTCCGTTCGACGCAATTCGACCGCGTCATAACCCGCCTGTTTTGCCGCATCGAGCGCGGTCGCAAGGGGCGTGGTATCGATTGTCCACATGTGCAGGGCGAGACGTCCAAACTTTTTCGGCATTCCGGCGCGCTCCGTCATTTTCCTTCGTACCGCAGAATGTAGAGACCAGCGTTGGTGTCGGTGAGGTACATCACGCCGTTGGTGTCGACAAAAACGTCGCAGGATTGAATGACTTTCGCCGGATTTGGCCGCTGGTCGACAATTCTTTCAGGAGGCGGTGGCACGTAGTATCCGACCTGTTTGGGCGCGAACGCGTCACGGATGTCATAGATGCGCAATCCGGCATTGTGATAGGTCGCGAACAGAAGGTCTTCCGATTGCAGCGCGCCGGGGCGGTTCTCATGCAGATTGTGCGGCCCGAATTTCGCACCCTTGGCGCAAAAATCTTCTTCGGCGGGCGTCGGCAGCGTGGCGATCGACACTGGATTTGACGGATCCCTGACATCGATCATCCAGGTATAGGCCAAGCCGTTCGCGCAGTTCGCCGATGTTGCCTCATCGGCCAAAGCAAGAAGTTTGCGCTTTGGCAGCGGCAAGGGTGTATGCGCGCCGCCCCCGAACGGTGGCGCGTAGTTGCGATGACTGAGCAGCTTTGGATTGGGCGGATCGCTCAGGTCGTGGACGGTAAAGCCGCCGTCGCGCCATGCCGCAAAGCCGAGATTTCCGGCGCTTATGAGATGATGCAGCGCTGTCCGCTTGCCGAACGAAGCGGGCGCGACCTCGCCACCGGCGCGGTTCATTCCGGGCAACCACCAGCGACCGGCCAGCTTCGGCCGAGTTGGATCGGACACATCGATGATCGCCAAAGCGTGGTCGATGAAACCTTCGAAATGGACCGACACATAGGCATAGCGGCCACCCACCCACCAAATCCGGTGCGCGCCGAAGCCGGGCATATGCAGGAAGGCAATCTCGCGCGGCGTTGCGGGATAAGATACATCGAACACACGCATGCCCGCGGCGAACGGTTGCTCAGTCTGCACTGAATCGATCAGCGACTTTGCATAGTAATCCTGTTGCGTCGCGTATTGCTGCATGGCCCAGATGTTCGGACCATTCACGGCGAGCAGGACATCGCCATGAATTTGCAGATGATGCGACCGGGTGTTCATCGGCGCGGCGATGAAGGCGGCCGTTTTCGGGTTCAGCGGATCGCGCACGTCTACGACCGAATAACCGTCGCTGAACATATGACCGATAAAGGCGTGTCCCTTGTGCAGGATAACCTGCACGCCATCGGGTCGGCCGCCCTGGTCGCTGCGCGACAGGAAACGGACGTTCGATGCGATGGCGCCTGCGGGTGAGTTCATCACGCAACTCGTAAATTTCGAGGCCCGGCCGACTAGCGCCAACCGGGCCCCATTAGATAATACCGTCGGTTCAGGCCGCTTTCTTTGCTGCCGACGCTGGCTTGCGCTTCGTCATGAAGACGCCGCCGAGGATCAGGAGAATGCCGATCCAGGTCAGGAACGGGTAGTAGCCCACTTTGCCCTGGCTGGTCGCCGTGGCCACCAGCTGCGAACAGGCGTCGTTGGTGTAGAGGAGGCACACCAGCGTGCTCGAAACCTGCTTGGCCGCCAGATAGAAGTAGAGCCACCAGCTCACCGACAGCAGAATGCATACCGCGCCGCTCAAGGTGAGCCAGAACGCGTTGTCGGCCTCGATGAAGCGCCGCGTCGGCGGCGCGATTTCATCAAGCCCTCGCTGCTTTGCCTCCGGGCCAAGCTGGGTGACCGATGCGGCGGCAATCACCAGCAGGGTCGCAAGGCAAACGAACACGGTCATGAGCCCATAGGTCTGCTGGATCAGCAGGATCGACGGCATGATGAACGCCGTCGCGAGACGGCCCACGCCGGCGGCCCAGCCGAAGCCGGATGCGCGCGCGTTCGTCGGAAACACTTCCGAGGCGAAGATCTGCATGGCGTTGCCGGCAACCTGGATGAAAAACACCATCACGAATCCGGCGACCATCAGCTCTGTCGGCGCGCCGGCATTGGCGAACACGATCGCCATGATGGCGGCGCCGATAAACGCACAGACCGACGTGACCTTGCGGCCCCATTTGTCGAGCGCGTACATCATGAACAGGCTCGCGCACGGCACCGCGAAGTTCATCGCCAGCGTGTATTGAAGCGACTTCGTGATCGTGAAGCCCTTCTCGTTCATCATGTTCGGCAACCACGCCCCGAGACCGACGGCGACGCCGAAAAACGCTGTAAAGCAGATCATGCCGGCGATGACGCGCCTCGGGAACATCCGGAACACAACAGCGAACGGATCGCTCCTGGTGTTGCTGGCGGCATCCGTCGAGAGCGCGCTCAGGGCCGGCACGCTCGGGATGTCTAACCGCTTGAGCACGTCAAGCGCATCCTGGCCGCGGCCATGCGTCGCCAGATAGCGCGGCGATTCCGGCAGCGTGAAACGGAACACCCACACAATCAGGGCCCCGATGCCGATAATGATCCATGCGCTCCGCCAGACGGTGTCAGCCGCGGTGGGGAAAATTGTCGTGCCCAACAAGAGCACCAGTGCCGTGCCGATCGGCCACACAAGCGCGCCGCCGATGAAGTGAACGATCGCGAGGATGCGTCCCCGGATTCGCTTGGGCGAGTATTCGCCGGCATAGGCGAAGGCCAGCGGCTGCTCCGCCCCAAGGCCGAGGCCGGCGATGAAGCGGCAGATGACAAGCATCGTGACGTTCGGCGCGAATGCACCGAGGATGGTGAACACGCCAAACAGGAGCAGGTTGAACTGATAGATGAAGCGGCGGCCGAACCGGTCGCTGAACTGACCTTGTCCCGCGGTGCCGATAAACATGCCGAAGATGGTCGCGGCGCCAACCAGGGCGACCTCCGGGCCGCTCGCGAATTTCGATGACAGGATGTACGGCACGAGCGAGCCGAAGATGGTGAAATCGATGACATCGAAAAAGTATCCAGCCGCGATCAGCGCGATCACTCTGCGGTGCAGCGGCGATATCTTTGCCTCGTCGAGCGCGTTGCCGACGTATGCCTCTATGGTCTGAGCCACGGCCTGTCCCTCCCTATCGCAGTTTTTGTTGGTACTCAGCAGCCCGCATCAGGATGAGCCACAATTTGATTATTGGCCAGCCCGTTCAGGTCTGGCGCGCCAGACCATCCACGCAATGAATCGTCTTTGAATCTGAATTGCCTGGGAGTTTCGGCGGGTGAAATTGGGGGCGAGTGGCTGGGGAACTAGCAGCCCCGTCCCGTCGTCACGCAAGACCTTGACGTGCTGAGAACATTAAACAAAAAGGGCTTACGAGGTGTGGCTCACCTGTGTGGTTAAGTGCCTAAATCCCAGTACCTTCAAGACGACATCAGACTTGGTACGCGGTCGTCGAAATTCCCAAAGAATTGCGCAGTGCGCTCGGCAAACGGCAGCTGGTTCGGTCGCTGAAAACACAGAGCGTGGACGAAGCTAATCGCAGAAAACATGCTGTAGTCGCTGAGATGAAACGCCAGCGGGACGTCCTGGCGAAGACTCCTAATCGTGTAGAGGCTCGCTTTCGGGGGTAAAGCGGACATGCCGTCTTGCACTGCACATGTCTGCTTCTGACCCAAAGCGGACATTGAACAACCCCATTTGCCGCGATGCACTCGCCCAACTCTATTCGGCGGTATGGTAGGCTATGACCATTCGTGTGGGGGTCCCATGCGGCGACGGAAATTCATT
>DASRAF010000543.1:0-13150 GCA_035638295.1 Pseudolabrys sp. | reverse complement strand
AAGGTCCCCTCCGCTGTCGGAGGAGACGGTGCTTGGGCTCACGCCTTGGAAATGCGGGGCGACCGCCGTTGACCCCACGCCGCAATTATTATTACAGGTCGATTGGCCGTACAAGGCTTTGCGCATTACACACCCGCATTTTCATCACTCGCCATGAGGCGCCGCCTTCGCTAAGCCTTGTGCGGGAGGCGACCATGACTAACAAAATCGATCTCGGCGGGCGCAACGCGGTGGTTACTGGCGGAGCGCAAGGCATTGGTCGCGCGATCGTTGAGCGTTTCGTCGACTCGGGCGCGACCGTAGCGATCTGGGACCGCGATATCACGCTTGCGAAAAAGACGTCGGCTGAATTGCAAAAGCGGGGTCGCGTCGCTCCATTTTCTGTCGAAGTCACCAACTATGCCGATGTAGAGCGGGCGCGCGACGAAACGATCAAGGCGCTGAGCCGCATCGACATCCTCGTGAACAATGCCGGCATTGCCGGGCCGAACACGAAAACCTGGGACTATCCGCTGGATGCCTGGCGCAGTGTTCTTTCCATCAATCTCGATGGACCATTTCATTGTTGCCGAGCTCTCGCGCCGGCGATGATCGCGCAGAATTACGGACGCATCGTCAATATTGCGTCCATCGCCGGCAAAGAGGGCAATCCGAACGCGCCGGCCTACTCGGCATCGAAGGCCGGGCTCATTGCGCTCACCAAATCGCTAGGCAAGGAACTGGCGACATACGACATATCGGTCAACTGCATTACGCCGGCCGCAGCCAAGACCGCGATCTTCGATCAGATGACGCAAGAGCACATCAACTTCATGCTTTCGAAAATTCCCCGCGGGCGTTTCGTGACCGTGGATGAAATCGCCAGTCTGGCTGCGTTTTGCGCGTCGAGCGATTGCTCGTTCACCACCGGCGCGGTGTTCGATATTTCCGGTGGGCGGGCGACCTATTGAGCGATCCGCTACAGCAGCGACGTCAACGCCTGACCGGCATCGCACTGATGTGCGGGGCGGTGGCGACTTTTTCCTGTCTCGACGCTACCGGAAAATATCTACTGCACTACATGGATCCTCTGCAGGTCGTGTGGGCCCGCTACTTCGGTGCCTTTGTGCTGGCTTTTATTTTTCTTAATCCGATTACCCGGCCTAAAATGATGACGACGAAGCGGCCCTTCCTGCAAGTCGGCCGATCGGCACTGCTGCTTGGATCTACCGCGCTCAGCTTTTTTGCCCTGCGCTACCTTCAGCTTGATGAAGCGCTTGCAATCCTGTTCTCGACGCCCTTTCTGGTCGCCTTCCTCAGCGGCCCACTGCTTGGCGAGTGGGTCGGCTGGCGACGATGGACAGCGATCGCCGTAGGCTTTTTCGGGGTTCTCGTGGTCGTGCGGCCGGGCTTTGGCGGGATTCATCCCGCGGCGTTGCTGACCTTTTGCGGCGCCATCTGTTACGCGCTTTATGTGATCACGACACGCGTGCTGGCGCGCAGCGATTCCAGCGAAACAACGCTGTTTTATTCGAATCTGGTCGGTGCCGTGGCGATGCTGCCGGTCATCCCCTTCGTCTGGACGACGCCGACCAGCGCTCTGGTCGTGGCGCTCATGGTTCTTATCGGTGCGCTCGGGAGCGGAGGGCACTACCTCCTGATCCTCGGCCATCGGCTCGCGCCGGCGTCGACGCTGGCGCCTTTCATCTATACGCAGATCGTCTGGACAACGACGCTGGGCTTCCTGGTGTTCGGCGATCTGCCCAACCGCTGGACGATCCTCGGGGGACTCATCGTGGTCGCGTCCGGCCTCTATCTGCTCAATCGTGAGCGCAAGTTGGGCAAACCGGAGCCTTCGGCACCGGTTGCCTAAGCGTCATGCGGGGGGCTAAGTTGCCCCCGCTTATCAAGGATTTTCGAGGATTTTCATGGCCACAGCAAAGGACCGTGCGCAGGCGAAGGCCGACTCCGGACTGAATGACGATATCGGCGAGCAGAAACGGCTCGAACTGTACCGGACGCAGGTCGTGATCCGGGAGGCGGAACAGCGCGCCTACGATTTGTTCCTGCAGAACCTGGTCAAGGGAACCAGTCATCTGTCGCTCGGACAGGAAGCGGTGGCAGCCGGTTTCGCCGGCGCAATGAAGCCGGGTGATCTCTCGTTCTGCACGTATCGCGGTCATGCCCATACGCTGGCGCGCGGCGTGCCCGTGGAAAAGGTGCTGGGTGAACTGATGCAGCGTGACAATGGGCTAATGCGCGGTAAAGGCGGTTCGATGCATCTGACCTCGGTCGACCATGGCGTGATGGGTTCGTACGCCATCATCGGTGCGCATCTACCCATTGCGTGCGGCGCTGCGTGGCGCGCGCAATACAAGGGCGATAAGGACGTCTCGGTCTGCTTTTTCGGCGACGGTACGACAAATATCGGAGCGTTCCACGAAGCGCTCAATTTCGCCGCGGTATGGAAACTGCCGGTGATATTCGTCTGCGAAAACAATCTCTATATGGAATACACGCCGATCGGCGATGTGACGGCGGTTCCGCAGCCGGCGGCCGATCGTGCTTCCGCTTATGGGCTTGAGCGCATCCTGATCGACGGCAACGATGCCGATGCCGTTTACCGCGCCGCGCAAACCGCATTTGAGAAAGCCCGCGCGGGCGAGGGGCCATCGCTGATCGAATGCCTCACATATCGGCACAGCGGGCACTCGCGCGCCGACCCGGCAAAATACCGGCCCGAGGGCGAACTCGATCGCTGGAAGCTGCGCGACCCCATCAAAATCTATCGTGAGCGTCTGTTGCAGTTCGGTGTCGCGGAAAAGGTTATCGCCGACATCGATGCACAGGTGCGCAAGATCGTCGACGATGCAACGGAAGCCTGCAAGGCTGCTCCGCCGCCTCCGCTCGATATCATTGCCACCGATGTCTACGCCGATGGAGGCTGGGCATGGCGGAACTGACCTATCGTGACGCCGTCATCCGCGGCATCGCGCAGGAAATGAGCCGGGATCCGGACGTCGTGTTCCTGGGCGAGGACGTGGCCAAGGCCGGCGGCGTGTTCAAGACGACCGTTGGGCTTTACGAGCAGTTCGGTCCGTTACGCGTGCGCGACACTCCGATTTCCGAGCAGGCCATCCTGGGTGCGGCGATGGGAGCGGCAATGACAGGCTTAAAGCCGATTGCCGAGATCATGTTCTCGGATTTCTTTGCGGTTTGTTTCGATTACATCGCCAACGAGTTTCCCAAGAGCCGTTACATGTCGAACGGGCAAGTCAAATGCCCGCTGGTGGTGCGTACGGGTAATGGCGCGGGTTCGCGCTTCGGCGCGCAGCACAGCCAGAGCGTCGAGAACTGGTGCATGATGATTCCGGGTCTCAAGGTGGTGGCGCCCTCGAACCCACGCGATGTCATCGGGCTTCTGGCGGCGTCTGTGCGCGACCCAGACCCGGTGATTTTTCTCGAACACAAATCGCTCTATCCGACAAAGGGCGAGGTTCCGGAGGGCGAAATCGTCGATACACTCGGGACAGCCAAGATCCTCCGTTCGGGCAAAGATGCCACGATCTGCGCATTGGCATTGATGGTCCCGCGCGCGCTTGAAGCCGCTGAAAAGCTCAAGGCGGAACACGGCATTGATTGCGAAGTTGTCGACGTGCGGTCGTTGGTGCCGCTCGATACGCAAAGCATATTGGGTTCGGTCGCCAGAACGCATCGGCTGTTCACGGTCGAGGAAAATCCACGTCTGTGTGGCTGGGGTGCCGAGATCGTTTCCATCGTGGCGGATGAAGCTTTCTACGATCTTGATGGTCCGCCGGTTCGAATTACGACACCGCACATTCCGTTGCCGGCGGCCGATATTCTTGAAGACATCGTACTGCCGACGCCGGGGCGGATTGCTGAAACCGTCAGGCGGAGCCTGCAGAGTTAGCTGCCGTCGCCGCCGGGCTTCAGCCGGCGGCCTCGCCTAAAAAGGCATTGCGCCACAGATGAGATGGCCGGGAGAGCCCGGTCGTGACATCGAGAGTAAAGGGAAGTCCCATGTACGAAAATCTTCTCGCTAACGTTCCGACGGATCTCTGGATTGGCGGCAAATGGCGCAAGGCCTCCGATGGTGGTCGGTTCGACGTGATCGATCCCGCGACAGAACGGAAGATTGCCTCTGTCGCCAGCGCCACGGTCGATGACGCCAAAGCGGCCCTTGATGCCGCCGAAGGGGCTTTCGAAGGATGGGCCGGACGCAAGCCGCGCGAGCGCGCCGAAATTCTGCGCAAGGCTTACGAATTGATCATGCGGGACGCCGAGCGCTTCGCGAAACTAATCACGCTTGAGAATGGCAAGGCCTTGCCGGATTCGCGCGGAGAGGTAGCCTATTCGGCCGAATTCTTCCGTTGGTATGCGGAGGAAGCCGTGCGCAATATCGGCGAGGTATCGCGTGCACCGGCATCGGGCGCGCGAATCTTCGTGCACCACAAGCCGGCCGGCATCGCCGTGCTGGTGACGCCATGGAATTTTCCGGCGGCAATGGCGACGCGCAAGATCGGGCCTGCGCTAGCGGCAGGCTGTCCGGTCGTCCTCAAGCCGGCCTCGGACACGCCGCTCACCATGCTGGCGCTGATGCCGGCCCTGGAAGAAGCGGGCGTTCCCGCAGGTGTCGTGAACGTCATTCCCTCGCGGTCTTCTGGGAAAGTCGTCGGCGCCATGCTGCACGACCCGCGCGTGCGCGTTGTCTCGTTCACCGGCTCGACCGATGTTGGACGCAAGCTGCTGCACGAGGCCGCCGACAATATCGTCAAGCCGGCAATGGAGCTCGGCGGCAACGCGCCATTTATCGTGTTCGAGGACGCAGATATCGATGCCGCTATCGATGGCGCCATGATTGCGAAGATGCGCAACATGGGTGAAGCCTGCACGGCCGCAAATCGCTTCTACGTGCACGAGAAAGTGCACGACGAGTTTGCCAAGAAGCTCATGGCGAAGATGGGCTCGCTGAAGATGGGCAACGGCCTTGACGAGGGCGTCAACCTCGGTCCGCTCGTGAACAAGGATGGCCGCGACAAGGTCATTGAGCTGGTCGACGACGCGGTCAAAAAGGGCGCCAAGGTTCTGGTCGGCGGAAAATTGCCGGAGGGGCCGGGATTCTTCTATCCCGCAACCGTGCTTACCAATGTCCCGGATTCGGCGAAGATGCTGAATGAGGAAATTTTCGGACCGGTTGCGTCCATCCAGACATTCAAGACGGAAGACGAAGCAATCAAGCGTGCCAACGATACTGAATACGGCCTCGTCGCCTACCTTTACACGAAGGATCTGGGGCGTGGCATGCGCGTTTCCGAGAAGCTCGATTTCGGCATGATTGGCCTCAATCGGGGATTGGTTTCTGATCCCGCGGCTCCCTTTGGCGGCACAAAACAATCAGGTCTCGGCCGCGAAGGTGCGCACGAAGGCATGATGGAGTTTCTCGAGACACAATACGTGTCTGTGAGCTGGTGAGGGCAGGGCGCTGCGCGCCGGTTGCGTGATGACAGGGAAGGGATAAAGCGGGTGGACGTTCTGATGCCGCAGCTCGGCGAAACAGTGGCCGAGGGCAAGATCACGAAATGGTTCAAGGCGGCCGGCGACGCGGTGAAGCCGGGCGACAATCTTTTCGAAATCGAAACCGACAAGACCTCGATGGAGGTGCCATCGACCACGGCCGGCACGCTTAGCGAGATTCGTTTCAAAGTGGGCGAGGTGGCTAAAGTCGGCGCCGTCGTTGCGATAATTTCAGGCCCAGGGGGTCAAGTCGCCGCGCAAAGTCCGGCAGCCGCTCCCGCGCCGGCCAAAGCCCCGACGGCTCCGCCGCGTTCGGCCCCCGTGGTCACGGAAGCGGTTTTTCAAGCTGCGCCGATCCCGCGTAGCGGGCCGATGGATCCTTTTCGCGAAGTGCGTACGCCGGAGCGCAACTTTGGGTCCAGCAGACTTGCCGGCGGCACTTCGGTCACACCCCTGGCGCGGCGACTCGCCGGCGAGCGGGGCATTGATCTGTCACACGTCTCAGGCTCGGGTCCGCACGGTCGCATTGTCGCGCGCGATGTGGAGCGGGCCGCGCCGGGTTCGCCAGTTTCGGCGATCGGAGGTGGCGTCAGCGCCGCGCAGGTAAAGGCGCTGTTCGAAGGGGTCGCGTATGAAGAGGTCCCTCTCGATTCCATGCGCCGTACGATTGCCACGCGGTTGGTCGAGGCCAAGCAAAGCATTCCGCATTTTTATTTGACCACCGATATTGATGTTGGCCGCTTGATAGCAATGCGCGAGGAAGCAAACGCCGCCGCCCCAAAGGGGAAAGACGGCGAGCCGGCGTTCAAGCTTTCGCTCAACGATTTCGTCATCAAGGCCTGGGCCGCGGCGCTGCAACGAATTTCGGCCGCAAATGCCGTGTGGGCCGGTGATCGCATTCTGCGTTTCCGCAATTCCGATATCGGTGTTGCGGTCGCGCTCGACGGCGGTCTGATAACACCGGTGATCCACAACGCCGAAGCAAAATCGTTGACGGCTATTTCGGCCGAGATGCGCGATCTCGCGGGCCGGGCGCGCCAGAAGAAGCTCAGGCCGAACGAATACCAGGGCGGCGCGAGCGCGATTTCCAATCTTGGCATGTACGGCGTGCGCGAATTTTCCGCCATCATCAATCCGCCGCACGCCACGATCCTGGCAGTCGGCAGCACGCGACGCGCGCCCATCGAGGGCGACAATGGCAGCGTGAAATTCGTCGACCAGATGACCGTTACATTGTCATGCGATCATCGCGTCGTGGATGGTGCGCTGGGCGCGGAATTGCTTGCATCGTTCAAGAAATTCGTCGAGGCGCCGGTCACGGCGCTGGTTTAAGCAAGGAGAACAAGAAATGGCTGGCGATAAGCCGGATGTCCTGATGGTGGGCGCCAAGAAGCCTGTGATGATGAAGGGCTTCGAGGGCAAGGTGACGCTTCACCATTGGCTTGACCTCAAGGACAAGGACGCATTCGTCAAGGACGTCGGCAAGAAGATCAAGGCGATCGCGATTGCCTATACCGCCAACAAAGTCGATGGGAATTTTCTGCAGCAGTTCCCTAATCTCGAACAGGTTTCAAGCTTCGGCGTAGGCTACGATCACATCGACGCCAAATGGGCGGGCGAGCACGGCATTGTCGTCACCAACACGCCCGAAGTTCTCAATGAGGAAGTGGCCGACACGGCGCTCGGTCTGTTGCTTTGCACAGTGCGCGAGTTGCCGCAATCGGAGCGTTATTTGCGGGCCGGCAAGTGGAAAGACGCACACTATCCGCTGACCAAAGCCACACTGCGCGATCGGACCGTCGGGATGGTCGGAATGGGCCGCATCGGGAAGGCGATTGCGCGCAGGCTCGAGGCATTCGGCGTGCCGGTTGTCTACCACAGCCGCACTCCGCAACCGGATGTCAAATACAAGTACTACCCGAAGCTCATCGATATGGCGCGCGACGTCGATACGCTGATGGTGATTGTGCCGGGCGGCGCGAGCACCAACAACATGATCAATGCAGAGGTGCTCAAAGCGCTCGGCCCACGTGGCGTGCTGATCAACATGGCGCGCGGATCCGTTGTCGATGAGCCGGCTTTGATCGAAGCCCTGCGAAATCGCACGATCTATTCCGCCGGGCTCGACGTGTTCGCCAACGAGCCGCACGTGCCCAAGGAATTGATCGACATGGACCACATCGTGCTGTTCCCGCATCTCGGTTCGTCGACCGAGGCGACCCGCGCTGCGATGGATCAGCTGGTGGTGGACAATATTCTGGCCTGGGCGGCTGGTAAGCAGCCACTCACGCCGGTTCCCGAAACGCCGTGGCCACGGAAACGTTAGTGGGCTGCCGGCTTCTGCAGGTGTTATAGTTTAACCATGACCCGTCTTGTGATTGGTCTTTGCGTTATCTGGCTTGCCGGTGTTGCGTATGCACAAACCCCGGCAACGCTCGGCGACTCGGCTAAACGCGTGGTCGGCAGCTGGGAATTCTCCAATGCCGATCGGGACAGGACCTGCACCGCCACTCTCAAGAGCGATCCCGCTCCAGGCGGACTGAAAATCGAGTTCGACGCCAACTGCGCCAATCTTTTTCCGCTGGTGCGCGACATCGCGGCGTGGAAGTTTCCGGAAAACGATCTGCTCTACTTCGTCGATGCGCGCGGCAAGACGATCGTGGAATTCAGCGAAGTCGAAGACGGAATTTTCGAAGCGCCGACGCCCGGGGTCGGCGTGCTGTTCCTGCAGAATGCGGCCGCTGCCGGCGCACCGCCGAAGCCGCCGGAGCAAATCGCGGGCGACTGGGCGATCGTACGCAAGTTCGGTCCGCCAGTCTGCACCCTGACGCTGGGGATGACAAAGGCGAGCGATGGTTTTGCCGTTGCGGTGAAGCCGGGTTGCGAGTCGGGCATTGCCCGGCTCAACTTCACGCAATGGCGCATCGATCGCGATCAGCTGATGCTGGTGCCTACGCGCGGCAACCCGTGGCGCTTCGAGGAAATCGACAACACGGTCTGGCGGCGCGTGCCGGAGAGCGCCGATCAAACCACGCTGGTGCGCCAGTAGCCCTCAGATCAGCACCAACTACAGCAACTCATAGTTGTTTACCGATTCGGCGCCGGCCTCGCGGAAGCGGCTGACGAGATCTTCCAGATCCTGGCTGTGGGAGCGGTTATGTCAGCGCTTGTACGGTGGCTTGTGCAGCCCGGCCGGCGAGAACGTGAACACCTCGACGCCATTGTTGGTGACGCCGACGGTATGTTCAAACTGCGCCGACAGTGACCGATCACGCGTGACCGCGGTCCATCCGTCGGACAGCACCTTCACGTGCGGGCGGCCGAGATTGATCATCGGCTCGACGGTGAAGAACATTCCCGGCTTGAGCACGATGCCCTCGCCCGGTCGACCGACGTGCACGACGTTCGGCTCGTCATGGAACAGACGCCCGAGGCCGTGTCCGCAGAAATCGCGCACCACGCTCATGTGCTGCGCTTCGACATAAGCCTGGATCGCGTGACCGATGTCGCCGCTCGTCGCACCGGGCCGGATCGCTCCAATGCCGCGCATCATGGCTTCGTGCGTGACGTCAATCAGCCGTTCTGCCCGGCGCGGAATTTCACCGATCGCAAACATGCGGCTTGAATCGCCGTGCCAGCCGTTCAAGATCAGCGTCACATCGATATTGACGATGTCTCCTTCCTTCAGCGGCTTGTCGCCGGGAATTCCGTGGCAGACCACGTGATTGAGCGACGTGCAGGTCGACTTCCTGTAGCCGCGATACATCAGCGTCGCCGGGAGGGCGCCGTGGTCCATGGCGTAGTCGTATACGAGCCGATCAATCTTTTCGGTCGGCACGCCGGGAGCGACGTGCTCGGTGAGTATATCGAGGCAGCTCGCGACCAGTTGGCCGGCCTTGCGCATGGCTTCAAATGCGGCAGGGCCGTGAATTTTGATTTGGCCGGTTTTTCTTAATGGAGCGACGGCGGCGTCGACGTAGGTCATGGCCTTCAATGTAAGGTTTGCGGCGGATGATGCAAGCACGGTTGAGCCCCAGCCCGACGGCCCCGAATGACATTGCAGCTTGGTTAATTGGCGATTTTTCCGCCCAACTCGTCCTCGATATGTGCGCGGACAATGTCATCAAAGGACGTCTCCGCCTTGAATCCGAGATCGCGCGCTCGCTTTGCATCGAGCCGCTCGGCCCATCCAGAAACGATTCGCTGGACAAGATCGTCAGGTGCGCGGCGAATGCGCGCGGCCACTTTGTCGCCTGCGACACGGCGCAGCGCGTCGATTTGTTCGCCCACCGTGCACGATACTCCGGGCATCGCAAGGTTGATGCGTGGGCCGAGTTGTTCTCTCGTCAACCCGGCGGCGTGAATAAGAAATCCCACCGCGGCGCGCGGGCTCGCGTGCGTGTGGCGGACGCTTTCGGAAACCGGCAGCAATGCCTCTTGTCCCGCGAGCGGTTCGCGGATGATCCCGGAGAAGAAGCTGGAAGCAGCCTTGTTCGGTTTGCCCGGCCGCACGCAGATCGTCGGCAACCTGATACCCACACCGTCAAGAATGCCGCGCCGGTTATAGTCGGCAAGCAGCAGCTCGCTGATCGCTTTTTGCGTGCCATATGATGTAAGCGGGGTGAGCTGGAATTCGTCGCTGATCGATGCGGGAAATGGCGCGCCATAGACCGCAATCGACGAGCTGAACAAGACCTTGGGCTTGTAGCCGGCAGCCCGGATTTCTTCGAGTAGCGCGCGTGTTCCGTCGAGATTGACCCGGTAGCCTTTGTCGAAATCGGTTTCCGCCTCGCCGGAGACCACGCCCGCGAGGTGGAAGATCACGTCGGGCTTGCCCGCAATGGCCTTGGCAGCCGCGCCGGGGCTCGACAGATCGCTCGCGGAAAGTTCGACGGTTCCCGCAAAGCCGGCCGGTTTCTCCGGGGCCACAACGTCGATCAAGGTCAGGCGGTCGATCTTCTTTCCATTGAGCTGGCCGTCCTTGACGAGCCGCGCAGTGAGCTTGCGGCCGATCATGCCCGCCGCGCCGGTAATCAGGATATGCATCACGTCCTCGCTTGTTCCCGATCGGCCGGCTCGAAGCGATCGATCCGGCGCAGGTCAGGAAATAGCATCATCCAGATCCCTGCGACCAGAAGCGAGCCCAATCCCCCGATCACCACCGAGGGTATCGCTCCAAGCCACGCTGCGACCAGTCCGGACTCGAATTCACCCAGCGTGTTCGAAGAGCCGACAAACAGGTAGTTGATGGCGCTGACGCGCCCGCGCTTCTCGTCCGGGGTTTCGATCTGGACCAGGGAAAAGCGGATGACGATGCTTACCGCGTCGGAAGCGCCAAGGATTCCGAGTGCCAGCAGCGAAACCGGAAAGGAGTTCGACAATCCGAAAGCGATCGTTGCGATACCGAAGATTCCAACTACGACGAACATCTTGCGCCCGATATGCCGCTCGATCGGATGATGGGCTAGCACGACGGCTGTGATCAGCGCGCCGACTGCGGGAGCCGAACGCAACAGACCGAGACCGATCGGCCCGACCGCCAGAATGTCGCGGGCAAATATGGGCAACAGTGCGGTGGCGCCGCCAAGAATGACCACGAACAGATCAAGCGTGATGACCCCGAGAAGGCGGCGCCGGCTGCGGATGTAATGGAAGCCGGCAAGCACCGATGCGAATGTCGGCGGATCACGAGAAGCTGCCGGTCCGCGTGCCTTGACCAAAGTGATCAGCGTGATCGAGCAGGCATAGAAAAAGAGACAGATGACGCCGATCAGGACGGGGCTTATCGCGTAAATTAATCCGCCGAGGGCAGGTCCGCAGATCACGGCCGTCTGGTTGGCCGATGTCCAGGCGGCGACCGCACGCGAGATCAGAGGTGATGGAACCAGCGTGGGCGCAAGCGCGTGCGCGGTCGGCATTTCGAAGGCGCGGGCGCAGCCGATGATGAACACTGCGGCGAACAAAAGATCTCGGCCGAGCGTCTTCGTGAGCAGTGCGATCATGATCATGCTCGCGGCAAGCGCGTAGATGCAGTGCGCCGCGCGGACGATCAGCCGGCGGTCGTAGCGGTCCGCCGCATGGCCGATCAGCAATGTGAGCACGACCGCCGGCACAAACTGGATCAGTCCCACCAGGCCGAGATCGAATGCGCTGTTGGTGATTTCGTAGATCTCCCAGCCGATCGTCAAAGCGAGCATCTGGTAGCCCATGGTCGAGGCGAGCCTCGCCAGCCAGAAGAGGACAAAGGGCCGCTGCTGGAGGAGACCAGTCGATGACGCCGTGGTGGAAATCATTCGTCAGGATTTCGGGCGATGCCGAAGGTCTTCGTGAAAAAACCTGTTCAAATCGGCATTCGAAACGACACCGGCGAAACTGTCGAACTTGCCGTCTTTTGCGATCTGCTGCGCCGACTGGATAAATGCATGCATTGCGACACGCGACAATGTTCCCCCGACACTGATACGGCGAACGCCGAGCTCGTCAAGATCGTTCACTGCAAAACCGAAAGGACCGGCATTGAGAAAATTGATCGGCTTCGGCGCGACGGCCTTCACCGTTGCGGCAATCTGTTCGCGTGTTTTGACGCCGGGCGAATAGAGGCAATCGGCGCCGGCGTCGGCGAAAGCCTTCAGCCGGCGGATGGTCTCGTCGAGGTCCGGCCGGTTGCGGATGAATCCTTCCGTGCGCCCGGTCAGAATGACGTCGCCGCCGGCCTTGTCGATCGTATCCCTGGCCGCGCGCACGCGTTTCACGGCGAGGTCGAAGTCGTAGAGCGGGTCTTCATCGCGACCGGTGAAATCCTCGATCGATAGCCCGGCGACACCGGTCTCGATGCAACGCCGGACATTTGCTGCCATCTCGTCGGGATCGTCAGCGTAACCGTTCTCGAAGTCCGCATTGACCGGCACGTCCGCCGCCTGCGCAATTTCACGGCAATGGGCGAGCACCATGTCCAGGGTCACGTCGCCGTCGGAATAGCCGTACGAATGCGCGTAACCTGCGCTGGTTGTCGCCAGCGCCTTGAAACCCAACCCTTGCAGATAGCGGGCAGTCCCGATGTTCCACGGATTTGGGATGACGAAACAGCCAGTCTGGTGCAGTGCGCGGAACGTGCGGCGTTTTTCGGCGATACTCATGGGGCGATCCCGGAGACAGCGTGGAGGCGACAATGCCTCCAACCCTCATGCAATTGCAATCAACCCTGCGTAAGTTTCTGATTCCGGTGGCTTGCGGCGCGCGAAGGCCGCGATAAACACCCGAGCTGCCTCGATATTCCGACACCGAGTTGTGATCGGGATAACGTGTCATTTACTTTTCGCGGCGGCGATTCGTTATGCGATTGCTGACACGCAATGCCATCGAGGCCCGCCTCCCTTACGCTGAAATTGCTCGTTCTTGTGCTGGTTTCCGCTTTCATGCTGGCGTCACCAGCCGACGCAAAGACACGCAAGCACAAGAAGACCACAACGCATTCGGAGACCGCCTACGGTCCCCAGTATCGGGGTACGAACCTGGTTCGTCCGGCCCCCTGTATTTCAGCGGCGTCCATCTCGGCGATGATCCCGATCCGAAGTATCCGCTTTCAGATCATGCGCGATAACAGCGGCCGGTTTGGTGGAGACTCCAACTGATGGTC
>DASRAF010000542.1:0-2130 GCA_035638295.1 Pseudolabrys sp. | reverse complement strand
GCATGTATCGCTGTTCGACGGCTCCAACTGCGGCATCGCGCTCAAGGACAAGCCGGTGTTCTCGGTGCAGTACCACCCGGAAGCATCCCCCGGCCCGCGCGACAGCCATTATCTGTTCGAGCGGTTCGTCGAGATCATGCGTCAACAGAAGAAGCGCCCCTGACGGTCGGCGGTGGAGCGAACTCAACGCACGAAAGCAATCATCGCTATCGCGCCAGCTCTGTTGTTCGCAGTCGTGCTCCCCGCTCTGCGAGCGGGTCCCGCTCAAGGTGGGGAGAGTTCGCCCGCCGATGCCCCAATGGCGCTTGTCAAGGCGTATCCGGATTTCATCGATCGCATCGAGGACAACAACCTTGTTTGGAAGGACGGCACGCGCATGCGCATCGACGACGGCAAAGGTGCAAAGGCGTTCGATGCGATGCTCGACGATCCGGACATCAAAGATATGTTCCTGATGAAATATCCCGTTGGCGAGCAGGGCCTTGCGCCAAACGTCAATTTCGATCCGGGACGCGTGAGATATGCGCCGTTGTTCAAAAAGATCTACGGCGACTGCCGGACCGCCGGTTTCATGGCGAACGCGGTCAACGTCGTATGGCTGCCGAGCCAATACGGCAAAAACGTCGAATTCACCAAAATCAATGGCGCGGCCGCAGCGTTACAACGCGTGTCGAACGAGCTCGATAAGCTGCCGCAGCGCTTCCTTGCGTATCTGAGGCCGACCGAGGGGAGCTACAATTGCCGTCCGATCGCCGGGACGAAGCGTCAGAGCGCTCACGCTTTCGGCATTGCGATCGATATTGCCCGCGCGCACTCGCACTACTGGGCGTGGTCCAAGCCCGACGCCGATGGCCGCTTTCCCTACAAGAACGAGATTCCCTGGGAGATCGTCGATATTTTCGAGAAGCATGGCTTCATCTGGGGCGGCAAGTGGTATCACTACGACACCATGCATTTCGAATATCGGCCTGAGATCATCATCTCGGCCAAGTAAATTCTTTCGTTTTTTGATGTCGCCGCAATCAAACTGGCGAACTGCCGCCAAGCATGGCGCCCTAACGGATGGGCCGCCGACCACGCCCTGGCGGCCGGCGACGGTTGCCCTATAGTCCGCTCGCCTCGGGCGAGCGGGGGACGAAGGAATGGGCGATTGGGTCGCCTTCTGGGATTCCGAACATTCGATCTACGTCAATGCCCGCCATCGCGACGTGCACTATCGCACGATCGCGCAGGACATCCGCGCGCACCTGCCCCCCGGCGCGGCCGTGCTCGACTACGGCTGCGGGGAAGCGCTGCACGCCGACCTCATCGCCGCGTCGGCGCGAGCGCTGATCCTGTGCGAGGCCGCGCCCACGGTGCGCGCGGGGCTCGCCGCGCGCTTCGCCGGCCACCCAAAGATCAGGGTCTGCTCGCCGGACGAAGTCGCCGCGTTGCCGGCAGGATCGCTCGACGTCGTGGTGCTGCATTCGGTCGCGCAGTATCTCACGCCCGAGGCACTCGATGCGCTGCTCGTTCTGTTTCACCGGCTCATCGGCGAGAACGGCATCGTCATCCTCGGCGACGTCATCCCGCCCCATGTCTCCGCCTGGACCGATGCGGTCGCGCTCATTCGTTTTGGCGCAGCGAACGGCTTTCTCGGCGCCACGCTCGTCGGCCTCGTGCGCACGCTTGTCTCCGACTACTGGCGCCTGCGCTTCGATCTCGGGCTCTCGCGCTATAGCGAGGTGGCGATGATCGCCAAGCTTGCGGCCGGCGGATTTTCGGCGCGCCGCGCTCCCGCCAATATCGGCCACAACGGCGCGCGCATGACCTTCATCGCGCGCCGGGCGTGAGCAACGCGTGTTGTCCGGCATCCCCCGTTTTACCCCGTTATTTTGAGGCCGCCCTTCCCTGCCCGCCGATTCTGGTCTAAAGAGCGCCCGCGCGCGGGGACGCACCCTCTGCGCCGCCCGAAGGACGCGCAAAGAGCGCGCCCTTTTTTTGTGCCCGGATATCGCCGAGCGACATGCCCAGACGGACCGACATTTCCTCGATCCTGATCATTGGCGCGGGGCCGATCGTCATCGGCCAGGCCTGCGAGTTCGACTATTCCGGGACGCAAGCCTTAAAGGCACTCAAAGCCGAGGGCTA
>DASRAF010000541.1:0-6013 GCA_035638295.1 Pseudolabrys sp. | reverse complement strand
CGGAATGTCGAGTACGTAACTCGGCTGGCACAGGCCGGACAATCGACCGCGAAGCGCCCGCATCAGTTCCTGCCCGATCGCCAGATCAGTACGGAAATGGCTGGTGCCTTTAGCCATGTCGCCGTGATGCAAGTAGTACGGTTTGATCCGACATTCGACCAACGTGCGCATCAACTGACCTATCACCTCGGGCGCGTCATTGACGCCGGTAAGCAGCACCGTTTGCGACAGCAACGGAATTCCGGCGTCCGCAATACGAGCGCACGCCGCGCGCGCGTCCACCGCCAGCTCACGAGGATGATTGACGTGCAGAGCAACATAGACGGCTTTCGTCCTGACTTTCATCGCGCGCACAAGTTCGCGCGTCACACGTACGGGCTCTGCGATCGGCACGCGGGTGTGAATTCGCACGACCTTCACATGATCGATCTTTGCGAGCGAATTCATGATTGAGCGCAGCCGGCGCGCCGAAAGAATCAATGGATCGCCGCCGGTCAGAATGACTTCCCAGATTTGCGAATGTGTTCGGATATAGTCGAGCGCCCGCTCCATCGCCTCATGAGAGAGCACATTCGGCTTGCCAGGACCTACCATTTCGCGGCGGAAACAGAAGCGACAGTAGACCGCGCAGATGTGGGTGGGCTTAAACAGCACGCGGTCCGGATAACGATGCACGATACCCTCTACCGGACTATGCGCATCGTCACCGATCGGGTCCTCGTCTTCACTCACTTGATGATCGAGCTCTGCAATATCCGGGATGAACTGTCGCGCAATTGGATCGTGCGGATCGTTGCGGTCGATCAATTGCGTCAACGCGTCCGGAACTGCGACCACATAGCGATCGACGACCTTCTCGAGCGACGCCTGCCGCTCCTGTGTCACCAGACCGCTGGCCCGGAGTTGCGCGAGGCTACGTAGCGTTGTCATCGGTCGTTCCTTTTTATGTTCCTCTACGGCTCCACGACGGGGGCCCAGATCACTTGCTCGATCCGTTGTGCGCCGGTCGCCAGCATTACTAGCCGGTCGAAACCGAGAGCGATTCCGCACGCAGGTGGCATTTGTCCCAGGGCGAGGAGGAAGTCCTCGTCCACCGGATAGCGCTCGCCATGGATACGTTGCTTTTCGGCCATAGCGGCCTCGAAGCGGGCGCGCTGTTCGGCAACATCTATCAGTTCACCGAAGGCGTTGGCGAGTTCAACCCCGCAGGCGTAAAGCTCGAAGCGCTCCGCGACCTTGTCGCTGCCGGATTTCGGTCGTGCCAGGGCCGCCAAGGGCAACGGATACTCATATAGGATCGTCGCGCGGCCGATGCCCAGCCGAGGATCGACACGGTCTGACAGGATCCGGCTGAAGATGTCGCCCCATGTATCGTCGCCTGCCGTAGCAACACCGATGCGCGCAGCTTCGGCTGCGAGCATGGCCCGGTCTCCCTGTCCCCCGCTCACCGTGGCCAGCACGTCGACTTCGGCGTAGCGCGCGAATGCATCAGGGACGGTCAATCTCTCCGGCGCGGCAAACGGATCGACCACTTTGCCGCGAAAGCGGAATTCCTTTGTGCCGGCCACACGCGCCGCCTCTACCAGAAGCGCCGCGCAGTCATCCATCAGCACTTCGTAGGTTTCATTCGTTCTGTACCATTCGAGCATCGTGAATTCGGGATGATGTAGATCGCCACGCTCCCGGTTACGGAACACCCGGGCAAAATTGACAATGCGGGTCTCGCCAGCGGCCAGTAATTTCTTGCAGGCGAATTCCGGCGAGGTATGCAGATATAACGGCCGCCGTTCCCCGCCCGGACCAATGAGGTCGGTGGCGAAAGCGTGCAGATGGGTCTCGTTGCCAGGTGAAACCTGAAGAGCGGCCGTCTCGACTTCCACGAATTTGTGCCGCGCGAACCACCCCCTTACGGCGGCGGCGATGCGGCCGCGCGCCAGCAAGTAAGGCCTGCGGGCGGCGTAAGAGCCGGCGCTCCAGAAGGGCGGGGTTTTCGGCACGTTTACCTCAGCCAGATGACCGGCGAGAAAGGCTGGCGTCGGGCGAGAAGATCGGTATGGTGCGCCCCGAAACCCCGGCCCCCGCCGTCAATAAATCAAGGATCGTTATCGTGAAGGTCATCGCTTCGTCCCTCCGCAAGGGCAATATCGTCGACATTGACGGCAAGCTCTATGTCGTCCTCACCGCAGAGAATTTTCACCCTGGCAAGGGCACTCCAACCACCCAGCTGGATATGCGCCGGATTTCAGACGGCGTGAAGACCTCGCAGCGTTACAAGACCACCGACCAGGTCGAGCGCGCTCACGTTGAGGACCACGAATTCAGCTACCTTTACCAGGATGGCGACGGCTTCCACTTCATGAATCAGGAAACCTACGATCAGATCCACGTTTCCGGAGACATCGTCGGCGACTACGCGGTCTACCTGCAGGAAGGGATGATCGTGAACCTCAGCGTCCACGAAGGCGTCCCAGTCGCCATCGAGATCCCGCAGAAGGTCACGCTGGAAATCGTCGATACCGAACCGGTGGTCAAGGGACAGACCGCGTCCGGCTCTTTCAAGCCTGCCAAGCTTTCGAACGGCGTGCGGACCATGGTGCCAACACATATCACCGTCGGCACGCGGGTGGTCGTCAATACCGGCGACGGCTCTTATGTGGAACGCGCCAAGGACTAAACCCGGACTAGACCCGAACTCTCGACCGGACTTCCTTCGGAAACAAATCGTCAGGGGTCAGTTTTCTAGCGGTCACGCCCTGTGCGTGGGCGAAGCGGCAAAATGCGTCCAGTGTCTTGCGGTTTGCCTCAAGGCCATACGGAAACGGATCGGAGCCGAAATTCTGGCCTAACTCGCTTGCAATCGACGCTGACCAGGGCACCGGAAGGCGCGACGCCGTCAGATCCTGAATACGATCAAGACTCCGCCGCTTGGCCTCCTCAAAGGCCTTGAACAGATTCATCGCGACCCACGGGTAGCGTTCGAACAGAACCCGGCGCATCGCGACAACGTGCATGATCGGATAGATCCCTGTCTCGGCGTGATACTGCATCTCCTCCGCGCGATAGTCGGGATAGAGTCGCACAATCTTGCCGCCACCCTTTTCGAATGCATCCGGGACACGTGCAGAAATTGCAGCATCGACCTCTCCGGACAGCAGCATTGCAGAGATGCTCGTGTCATGACGCCGCCGATATTGCATGTCCTCAGGCAATTTAAACTCGACTTTTTCCTCACGGCCCGGATCGTTCATACCTGCCTGTACCCATTGGATCTTCCGTAGATCCACGCCGGCGTTCTCGGACAGAAATCCGCGTGCAAAAATGCCAGCGGTTTGCGCCCACTCCGGAATACCCACCCGCTTGCCTTCCAGAGCCTTCGGCCCCGAGATGCCGCGATCAGTGCGCACATAGATTGCGGAGTGGCGGAACACCCGCGATGGAAAAACCGGAATACCGACAAACGGCGAGTTCCCTTGCGAGGCATAGCCGATGAACTTGCCAAAGGACATTTCGGAAACGTCCCATTCGCGGTTTTTAATGAAACGGTGGAAGATTTCCTCGACGGGAAGCACAAAGGCGGTGAGCACCATA
Organism: Pseudolabrys sp.; assembly: GCA_035638295.1. Lineage (GTDB taxonomy): Bacteria > Pseudomonadota > Alphaproteobacteria > Rhizobiales > Xanthobacteraceae > Pseudolabrys. The sequence goes on along the minus strand of DASRAF010000541.1, from coordinate 2,425 downwards.
CCCTCAGCCCTGACAACCCCGTTCACCAGATCACGCACGTGGTCGTAGTCGGTGATGGCAAGCGTGGCGTGCAGCCGTGCCGTGCCGCTGCTTTCCATGATTTCCGGTTCACGATCGGCGCTTGAGGCCGCCGTCAAATTGACTTCGTGCACTGTCATTTTTCGTATGGTCCTCGCCTGCCCGGTGGGCGTCGCGGGCACCCTACACCAAAGGATACGGCCCTTGTATGCCGCGATTCGATACACGTAAACTCTTGGGTCTGACTGGTCCTGGCTGGCGGGCAAAACGAGGGAAGCCGGATTGAAACGTGCCCTTCTTGTCGGCATCGCTCTGTTCATCGCCAGTGCCGCGCCAGCGGAGGAGATGAAGAGCCCGCAGTTGTCACGCGCGCACGTTGATTGGAACGCAGCCGCCGCGAGCCTCGCCGAGCGACTGCCGGGTGGCCCTGCGGAAACGTTTGCCAAGCTCAATATGGCCGCGGAGGTCGGGTTCCCGGGAATCACCAACAGTTCGGTGCCGGTCCTTCTGCCTTTCGATATTGACGGTTTCGCCAAGGAGATCACCGCCAATCCCGGGCAGCCCCCCGACAAGATCGCAGCGAGTGCCGAGCGCTATATGCGAGCTGGTTTTCAACCAACGAAATTTTTTCTGACCGGCCCCGCCGGATATGACGCCGCTTTCTCCCTGACGCTGGCAAACGTGCCAGACCTGTCGGACATCCGTTACAACGACCCCGTCTACGTCCTGTTCTCGGGTCTCGCCATGACCTATCAGCTCGAGGGGCCTGCTCTCCCGGACGGCGAACCGGTGAAATCGTTGCAGGATAATTTCCCGGGCATTCGTCGCTATCTACATGAATCGTACGTTCGCTACAGTTTCGAACGCTATGATGTGACCTATGTCGCGGCCATCTATTGTCTCGACACGCGACCCCGCAAAAAAATCCTGACATGCAGGCAGGCCGACCGCGTGATGGAACGCTTTCTGCGAACAATCCGGCTCGCGGGTGGTACACCCGCCGCCGAGCTCCCAACCGAAACCGTGCGCGCCGACCGGCCGAAAGAGGCATCGAAAGATTTCACCTATTTCAGTCCAGGCTTGATCATCCCCAACACAGGATTGAAAAAAGAGATCGGAGGCCGCGCCGATTACACCGTTTACGCGCGATTACGCTTTCCGCTCAAGAAGGCGCCCGCCTTCGCCAACTCACAATCGTTCAACAATTGGGGCGATTGCGACTTCACCGGTCGCTCGGTGCGCAGCCCGCGTAGAAAGGACCAACCCTACTCTTGCAATGTCAACGGAAGACCGTTGGTTTTCAACGAAGGCGCTCCGGCCAATTATTCTTATCCGTGGCGCGATAATTTTTGCGAGCATCGCCGCTTTTTCGTCGGTCAATGTCCAGGGGGCGAAGGCCACCAGGGTCAGGATATCCGTCCAAGCTCGTGCACGCTGGTCAACGAAGGCGCGGACCGTTGCCAGCCCTACCGGCATGAGGTCGTTGCCGCTCACGATGGGTTCATCCTGCGCGCGCCCAAACAGGAGGCTGTTTATCTTTTCATCAACACAACAAGCACCCATGCACGTGTGCGCTACATGCACATGAACCCTAACCAGTTGGACGCTGACGGCATCGTCAGCGGCAAGCTCGTGCACGAGGGCGATCGGATTGGCAATGTCGGCAATTACAACAACCGGGAACGGGGAACGACCTACCACCTGCATTTCGACATGCAAGTACCTACGAAGCTCGGCTGGGTGTTCGTCAATCCATACATGACGCTTGTGGCATCATACGAGCGGCTGATCGGCGCCCGCGGCACGGAAATCAAGGACGGCGATCCGACCCCGCCGACCGCCGGTGTTCCGCCAATGATCATGCGCTCGTCCAACATGCCCGCGGTTGCGCTGGCTCCCGTTGCGCGCACGGAGGAATCCGCCGGGCGAGCAAAGACTCACAAGGCTAAGGAGAAGCCCGCAAAGAAACGCAAAGCAGCGGCAGCTAAGAAGAAGCGCCGCCGCGGCTAGTCGCCGCATCGAGGTTTCTGCGTGCGTTCACTCAGACTACACTGTTGCCATGCAGCGAATCTATCCGATGTCCTTTCCGTGTCTGCGTCTGAACCGGCGCTCCGTTCTCACTGGCGCCCTTGGCATCGCGGCCGGCATCGCAAACAATGGGTACGCCTGGGCGACGCAGCCCCCGGCCTTCGCGCGCTGGGTCGCAACTTTCAAGCCGCGCGCTCTCAAGCGCGGCATTTCCGAACAGACGTATGATCGCGTGATGGTCGCAGTGACGCCCGACACAAGCGTATACGCGGAGAACAGCGCGCAACCGGAATTCACGGAATTGATGTGGCAATACATCAATCGCCGCTGCTCCGGCTGGCGCGTGATGACTGGCAAGGAACGCGCGAAGGAATACGCC
>DASRAF010000540.1:0-8595 GCA_035638295.1 Pseudolabrys sp. | reverse complement strand
ACAAAATGTGCAGTCGCGCCGTGAATTTTTACGCCTGCATCAATGACACGCTTGTGTGTGTCGAGACCTTTGAAATCCGGTAGCAGCGCAGGATGGATGTTGAGAATCCGCCACTGCCACCTCTCCAAAAAATTGGCGGTGAGCAACCGCATGAAACCGGCGAGGCAAACGATCTCGATCCGGTACTTCTCGAGAACCGATTGAATATTATGTTCGAAACGGTTGCGATCGCCACCGAATTTTGTGTGATCGACAATTTCCGTAGCGAGGTCAGCAGCCCGCGCTACCAGAAGGCCACCTGCTTCTGCTTGGTTGGATACTACCAACGCGATTTCGGCGGGATAGTCTTTGGCCTTCGCAGCTTCTATGAGAGCCGCCATGTTTGAGCCGCGGCCGGAGATGAGCACGGCGACGCGCTTGCGGTTCATGGTTTAACCGAGATCAAGGAGGCCATCGTAGACTACCTGTCGATCGCCGATTTCCGTAGTTACTTTCCCGAGCGTTGCGACGGTCTCTCCCGAGCGTTCGAAAGCTTTAGTGATCGCAGCAACATCTTTCGGCGCGGTGATAACGATCATTCCGATTCCGCAGTTGAAGGTTCGTAACATTTCACTCTGCGCAATGACTCCCGCGCTGGCGAGCCATTGAAACACAGGCGGCACCGCGATCCGCGCCAAATCGATACGTGCGCCAAGTCCTTTTGGCAGGATGCGCGGAATGTTGTCTTGAAATCCCCCACCGGTGATATGCGCCATACCTTTGACTGCGTTGGTCTCGCGAATAGCTGCGATACACGCTTTCACATAGATTCGGGTCGGCGTGAGGATGGCATCGCCCAGACTCTGCCCCGTCATGAAAGGTGAGGGCGCTTCCCATGGCAGCCCAGTTTTCTCAATCACCTTGCGTACAAGGGAGTAGCCATTGGAGTGCGCTCCGGACGAGGCAAGTCCAAGGATGACGTCCCCTTCCTGGATGTCAGAGCGTGGCAGGATGGCGTCACGCTCTACTGCGCCAACCGCAAAACCTGCGAGATCATAGTCTTCGCCTTGATAGACACCTGGCATTTCGGCTGTTTCGCCGCCGATCAGGGCGCAGCCGGCTTCGCGGCAGCCGATGCTGATGCCGGCAACCACCGCGGTCCCGATTTCCGGTTCGAGTCTCCCACAGGCATAGTAATCGAGAAAGAAAAGGGGCTCGGCACCTTGCACCACCAGATCGTTGACACTCATCGCGACCAGATCAATGCCGATCGTATCATGGCGGCCGGTTTCGATTGCGACTTTGAGCTTGGTTCCGACGCCATCGGTCGCCGCAACCAAAACCGGGTCGCGATAGCCGACCCGCTTCAGGTCGAAAAGCCCGCCAAAGCCCCCAATCTCGGCGTCAGCGCCCGGGCGGGCGGTAGCCCGCACCAATGGCTTGATCAATTCCACCATTCGGTTGCCCGCGTCGATATCAACACCGGCCTGCGCGTAAGTGAGCCCGCGCGATTTTTCTGCCATATTGGGTCCTCGTCCGCCGGGTCGTACGGTGGAATCGCAAGTCGCGCAATGGTCTGAGCGCCGTTATACTCCAACGAAAGAATTGACGTGTTCCGGCGTTTAGGGCCGGACCGCGTTCGCGAGCCGGGTTTCACTTGAGTATTCCAAACCTCATTACACTGGGCCGAATTCTGCTTGTGCCGATCGTGGTTTGGGCGATCGCCTCGGGCGCGATGTGGATTGCATTCGTACTGTTTTTGGGCGCCGGCTTGAGCGATGCCGTGGACGGTTATCTTGCCAAGCGTTTTCACATGACGACCGAGCTCGGCGCCTATCTCGACCCGTTGGCCGACAAGGCCCTAATTGTGTCGATCTATATCACCTTGGGAATCAATGGACTGATTCCGGGCTGGCTGGTTATCCTGGTGGTTTCCCGGGATATCATGATTGTCGGTGCCGTGATGCTGTCCTGGCTAGTCGGCACGCCGGTTAAGGTCAAACCTTTGCTGGTGTCTAAACTTAATACCGCCGCTCAGATCGTCTTCGCGTGTGTCGTACTCGGCACACTCGGCTTTGCGTATCCGCTACCGAGGGTCTCGCTATTGCTTATGGCAGTGGTCGCAGCGTTGACGTTGCTGTCTGTCGCAGCCTACGTGGCCGAATGGGTACGGCACATGAATTCCACAGCGGCGAAAAAATGAGGGGGCCTAGCCACACCCTTTTTGCGACGAGCCTCATTTCGTGGCGCGTCACCAGCCTCAAGTTCATTTTATGCAGGCGCATGGCGACATGAGTGGTCCATTCATTCCTCGCCAGCTTGTCCTTGACCTTGATCACTCAGTGAGCTTTGCCCGTGAGGATTTTCTGAGTGGTCCGTCAAACATCGCAGCACTCACGTTAATCGAGCGCTGGCCCGATTGGCCTAGCAGGATGGTTGCTCTCACTGGCCCGGAGGGTTCAGGCAAAAGTCACCTTGCCGCGATATGGGCAGATGAGTCCGGCGCCCGCGAGTTGTCTGCGAAATTTTTATCCATTGCCGACGTGCCGGGGACACTCGCGACCGGTGCTTTAGTCGTGGAGGATCTGGAAGCGGAAGATCTCGACGAACATGCGCTATTTCATCTTATCAATCTCGCACGCGAAGAGGATGCATATGTATTGCTGACGTCCCGTAATGCGGTGGCGAGCCTGCCTGTAACAATTCGCGATCTTGCCTCGCGATTGCGTGCTCTACCAGCAGTAATCGTCACGCCGCCGGATGACGTGCTGTTGCGCTCGCTTCTGATAAAACTGGCATCCGATCGTCAATTGGCTCTTGATGAATCGGTCATAAATTTTCTTGTTAACCGCATTGACCGGTCATTTGCTGCCGCGCGCAACGCGATCCAAACCCTAGACGATGAAGCGATGCGACGACACCGGCCTGTGACAAGAGCGCTCGCCGTAGAGTTGTTTCGCTCTCCTTAACGCTGCTGTTGCACACTTGACGAGACGGGTCGCAAAGAGGCGAACTGTCTTCCCGCAGCCACTATTTGCGGCTACCGTTTCTGAGTCTTGGGCAATTTCTATGGCTGATCGCGTACAAGCTATTGTTAAAGTTGATGAAATAGATGCGGCGACTGGCCACGCCGGCTCGCCTGCGTCGACTCAGCCAGCCACGTCTCCCGATATCAAGGTAAGCCCCGAACGGTTCATCAACCGCGAACTGTCTTGGCTCCATTTCAATAGACGCGTGCTGGAAGAGGCGGCCAACGAGTACCACCCACTACTTGAGCGTGTGCGCTTCCTGTCGATTTCGGCAAACAACCTTGACGAATTTTTTATGGTGCGGGTTGCTGGCCTCAAGGGGCAGCTCCGTGAAGGCATCCTGACACAGAGCCCGGACGGATTGACTCCATCCGAGCAACTGACACGCATCGGAGAGGCGGTTTCGCAACTCGCGAGAGATCAGCAAAAGCGCTGGCTTGAGCTGCGACCCGTGCTTGCTGCGGCCAACGTTGTGCTGGTTGAGGGCGGCGATCTCAAAAAGACGGAACGCAACTGGTTGGAAGAACATTTCCTCACACATGTTTTTCCGCTGTTAACTCCGCTGGCGATTGATCCTGCGCATCCGTTTCCATTCATTCCCAATCTGGCCTTCTCGATCGCTCTGCAGCTTGCGCGTGTCAAAGACGGCAAGGCGATGAATGCGCTCATCCGTATGCCGCAAAAGATCGAGCGGTTCATCAAGTTGCCGGGAGGCGGCGACCACGGAATCCGCTTGATCACGCTGGAGGAGGCGACCGCGCTTTTCATCAGCCGTCTCTTCCCAGGTTATACGGTCAAAGGGCAGGGTGCATTTCGCGCGATCCGCGACTCGGAAGTTGAAATCGAGGAGGAGGCCGAGGATCTGGTGCGGCTGTTCGAGACAGCACTCAAGCAGCGCCGCCGCGGCTCAGTGATTCGCCTCGAACTCAGTGCTTCGATGCCTGCGGAATTGTGCAGCTTTGTTCAGCGTGCACTTGCAGTCGCCGACGATGAAGTCTTCAGAGTCGATGGCGTGCTCGCGCTCAACGATCTCAGTCAACTTACCAAGCTCGATCGTCCCGATCTCGAGTTTGTTCCCTACAATCCCCGCTATCCCGAGCGGATACGCGATCATGGCGGCGATTGCTTTGCAGCCATTCGTCAAAAAGATCTTGTTGTTCACCATCCTTACGAATCCTTCGACGTGGTGGTTCAGTTCCTGCAACAGGCCGCGCGCGATCCCAATGTTGTAGCAATCAAACAGACCCTCTACCGCACCTCTGCCGAGTCACCGATCGTGAAACAGCTCGTGGAGGCGGCCGAGGCGGGTAAGTCGGTGACGGCGCTGGTCGAACTTAAAGCGCGATTTGACGAGGAGGCTAACATTCGCTGGGCCCGCGATCTTGAGCGCGCGGGCGCGCAGGTTGTTTATGGGTTTATCGAATTAAAGACGCACGCAAAGTTGTCGCTGGTCGTTCGCCGAGAAGCGGGTGAATTGGCCACTTACGTTCATGTTGGCACGGGCAACTATCATCCAGTTACCGCGCGCGTCTACACCGATTTGTCTTTCTTCACCGCTGACGCCGTGATTGGCCGCGATGTTGCACGCATTTTCAACTACATAACCGGATATGCCGAGCCGGCCGAACTTGAGCGTATGGCCATTTCGCCGATAAACCTTCGCAAGCGCATTCTCGATCACATCGCGCAAGAGATCGCGCATGCCAAGGCCGGCCGGCCTGCATCAATCTGGATGAAGATGAATGCGCTGGTCGATCCGGGAATCATCGACGCGCTTTACGATGCGTCAGCAGCGGGGGTCTCAGTTGATCTGGTCGTTCGCGGCATTTGTTGTTTGCGTCCTGGGGTTCCAGGCTTGTCCGAGAACATCCGCGTTAAATCGATTATCGGCCGGTTTCTCGAGCACGGCCGCATTTATTGCTTCGGTGCTGGCCACTCTCTGCCGCATCCAAAATCCGCGATTTACATTTCCTCGGCGGATATGATGCCGCGGAATCTTGACCGCCGCGTCGAGGTTCTGTGTCCGATTCTCAATGCGACCGTTCATGAACAGGTTCTCGGTCAAATTATGGTGGCAAATTTCAAGGACAACGAGCAAAGCTGGAAGCTCTTGCCGGATGGCAGTTCCACGCGCATAAAGGCCGCCCCGGGCGAAGAGCCGTTCAACGCCCACAAGTATTTTATGACGAATCCGAGTCTGTCCGGCCGTGGAAAATCGCTCAAGGAATCGCCACCGCGCAGCCTTATACGTCGCCTCATCGAAGGCGCGTAAGCGCTCGCCCAAGATCGTAGCGTCGGCAAAAGGGCGGCTTGACCACGGTCCGCCGATCGCCGTTATCGACATCGGATCGAACTCAATCCGTCTCGTTGTCTACGAGGGCCTGACTCGCTCGCCGACGCCTATCTTCAACGAAAAAGTGCTCGCTGGCCTTGGGCGGCAGGTGCAGTCGACCGGTCTGTTGCCCGTCGATGCCATCGGTACGGCATTCGATGCGCTACGACGCTTTCGCGCATTGTGCGATATTTTGCACGTTCGGCGCATTTGGGCCATTGCTACGGCCGCATGCCGGGACGCGCGCAATGGTCATGCGTTCATCACCGAAGCCGAACGCATTTGTAAAGCAAAGATCACAATCCTGTCCGGTAAACGTGAGGCCTATCTAACGGCGCTCGGTATCGTGTCTGGAATTCACAAGCCGGACGGAATCGTCGGAGATCTCGGCGGCGGCTCACTTGAGCTTGTCGATGTGCACGGTTCTCGCGTGCGAGGTGGTGTGACGCTGCCTTTTGGCGGCCTCGCGCTTCAGGACATCACCGGGAAATCACTCAAGAAAGCCGAGAAATATGTAGAAGAAGCCTTCGAAGACCTCGACATGTTGCACGACGGCGAAGACCGCAGCTTCTACGCGGTCGGCGGTACATGGCGTGCGCTAGCTCGATTGCACATGTGGCAGACCGGCTATCCTTTCCACGTGATGCACAACTACCGTATCTCGGCGCGAGAAGCGCAGGAATTTTCCAGGCTCGTGCATCACGTTGATACCGACACGCTTTCGAAAATCGAGGTGGTGAATGCCGCGCGCCGGCCATTGTTGGCGTATGCGGCGTTGGTGATGGAAAATCTAGTCCGCACGATCAAGCCAAGGCAGGTGGTAATTTCTGTACTCGGTGTGCGTGAGGGACTCCTGTATTCGCTACTCAACGCACGCGAGCGTGCTCGTGACCCGCTCATCTCGGCCGCCGCTGATCTCAATGTGCTACGATCCCGATCGCCGCGCCATGGGGAAGAGTTGATCGGCTGGACCGATCATTTTATGGAGTCCTCAGGGCTCGACGAGAGTCCCGATGAGCGTCGGCTGCGGCATGCCGCCTGTTTGCTCGCGGACATCGGTTGGCGCGCCCACCCGGATTATCGCGGCGAACAGTCGATGAACATTATCGCGCATGGTTCTTTTGTTACGATTGACCATCCCGGCCGCGCGTACCTTGCGTTATCGGTCTACTTTCGTCACGCCGGACTGAGTGAAGAGGACTTGTCCCCGCGCCTGCGAGAGCTTGCGACAACACGAATGCTGGATCGCGCGCGCGTACTGGGTGCAGCGATGCGTGTCGCTTATATTCTTACTGCAGGGCAAAGCGGTGTGCTTCCGAAGACCTCGATGAAGGTCAAGCGTGGCAAGCTGATACTCAAACTGCCCGGCGTATACAGCGAACTCGCGAGCGATCGATTGGCGGGCCGATTGCGTCAACTGGCACGCCTCATCGGTCGCGAGCCATCGATCGAAACGTAAATTTAGTTTTTATCGACGGTTACAACTTTTCCGTGGTCAACCGCGAGCGCGAGCCGACCTTGCTTTAGCGCGAGCGCTTTCTCACCAAACAGGTCGCGGCGCCAGCCCTTGAGGGCGGGGACGTCGGCGTCGTCGTCGGCGGCGATCCGGTCGAGGTCGTCGACGGTGGCGATCACCTTCGCGGCGACCCCGTGCCGCTCCGCCGTCATGCGCAGCAGCACCTTGAGTAACTCGACCGTCGCCGTGCCGTTCGCCGCCGCGCGGAAGCGATCGAGCCGCGGCAGCGTCTTCGGATCGCGCCCAAGTCCGCGTTTGACCGCCTCGATAATCTGCTCGCCCCAGCGTGAGCGCTCAAAGCCCTTCGGCAGCGAGCGCAGGTGGCTCAGCCGCTCGATCGAGGTCGGCGCCTGCAGGGCAATATCTCCAATAACATCGTCCTTGATAACGCGTCCGCGCGGAACGTCGCGCGTCTGCGCCTCGCGCTCGCGCCAGGCAGCGACCTCCATCAGCACGGCAAGCTCCTTCGGCTTGCGCACCCGACTCTTGAGCCGCTCCCAGGCCCGTTCCGGATCGGCGCGGTAGGTCTCGGGCGAGGTGAGCACTTCCATCTCCGCCTCGACCCAGTTGCCGCGGCCGCGTTTCTCGAGATCGGTCGCAAGCTTCAGGTAGACGTCGCGCAAATGCGTCACGTCGGACAAGGCATAGGCGATCTGCGCATCGCTGAGCGGCCGCCGCGTCCAGTCGGTGAAGCGGTGCGACTTGTCGAGCGTGTCGCCGGTGATGCGCTGCACCAACTGGTCATACGATATCGAATCGCCATAGCCGAGAACCATCGCCGCCACCTGGGTATCGACGATCGGGTGCGGGATCGTCTTGGCCATGTTCCAGACGATTTCAATGTCCTGCCGCGCGGCATGAAACACCTTGGTGACGCTTTCAGACGCCATCAGTGCAAACAAAGGCGAAAGATCGAGCCCGGTGGCCAGCGCGTCGACGACGACGGCCTCTTCCGGGGAGGCCATCTGTGCGACGCACAACAGCGGGTAATAGGTGGTCTCGCGCAGGAATTCGGTATCGACCGTGACGAACGGATGCTTCGCCATCCGCCCGCAAACCGCCGCGAGGTCATCCGTCGTGGTGATCAAATCCATCGTGCCGCGCACCTAACCCGATCCGACGCCGTCATGGCAACTCCACACTTGCGACTCACACTTACTTTCCTCGAACGCGCGGCATATGGATGAATTCCCACGGGCTGGGCAGGGACCCCACCGGCACCTCGATCAGGGTCGGTTCGCGGCGGGCAAAAGCTTCCTGCAAAGCCACGCGGAGCTCATCCGGACCACGGGCGCGACGTCCGGCGGCGCCGAAGCTCTCCGCGTATTTCACAAAATCGGGATTGGCAAGGTCGGAAGCAATCAGCCGATTGCCGAATTGCTCTTGCTGGATGCGTCGCACATTGCCGAACGCCCCATCGACGAACACCACCGCCACCAGTGGTATCCGGTGGCGAATGGCGGTGGCGAGCTCATTGCCGGTATAGAGAAATCCGCCATCGCCGTTGATCGAGAGTACAGGAACGTCTGGCCTTGCGTGCTGCACACCGAGGGCGGTGGCGTAGCCCCAGCCGAGATTGTCCTGATACCCGGGCGACAGGAATGTGCGCGGGCCGTAAACCGGCAAAGCAAGCCGGGCGACAAATCCCATCTGGGTGACTTCATCGACATAGATGCCATCCTCGGGCAACTCGGCACGGATCGCTTCTAGGAAGGCGAGTTGGGGCGCCAGTTTTGCGA
>DASRAF010000539.1:0-4649 GCA_035638295.1 Pseudolabrys sp. | reverse complement strand
GGCTCTGGCGAACGGACTGCTGGCCGTGGAAGCCGATCAGTGGAAGCTCCAGCGCCGGGCCTTGGCTCCTCTCTTCAATCTCAGGACCGTGCTGGGCTTCACCACTGCAATGCTCGAAGCCGCCGACGCGGCGGTCGAGCGCCTAAGCCGACGCGAAGGCCAGGTTGTGGACGTCGCCGACGAGGCGACACGTATTACGGTCGACGTGCTCGAACGCACTATCTTCTCGGATGGATTTGGCCGCAATCCGGATGACGTTCGTGCGGCAATGACCGCCTATTTCGATACGGTCGGGCGGATCGATCCGCTCGACATTCTGGGTGTGCCGTCCATTGTGCCGAGACCGAGCCGCTGGAAGTTGCGACCGACACTGAAATTTTTCGAGGAAACAATCGACGAAATCATTGCCTTGCGGCAACGGCGGTTGGCTGCCGATCCGACAAATGTTCCGCGAGATATTCTTACATTGCTGCTCGAGGCACGCGATCCCGATAGCGGCAAGGCGCTAAGCGATGTCGAGGTTCGTGCCAACATTCTGACGTTCATTGGTGCTGGCCAAGAGACAACGGCCAACTGCATCACCTGGACCCTGTATCTGCTATCGCAGTCGCGTGAATGGCGGGAACGTGTACAGGCCGAGGCTGAGGGCGAATGGGGTTCACTCGATAGTCTGGCTGATCGTCTCGTCGTCACCCGCGCGGTGATTGACGAGACCAATCGGCTTTATCCACCAATCACAGCGATCAGTCGCACAGCGCTGGGTTACGACGAACTCGCGGGTGAAGCGATTAAGCCCGGTACGTTGATTGTCATCGCGCCCTATGTTTTGCACCGTCATCGCGCACTGTGGACGCGGCCAAACGCTTTCGACCCAAACCGATTCTTCGGCGAGGCACGCGAGTCGATTGACCGTTTTGCCTATTTGCCTTTCGGCGTCGGTCCGCGCATCTGCATCGGCGCTACCTTTGCAATTCAGGAAGCCTCGATCATGGTCGCAACGATTATGCGCCATTTCACGCTTGAAATGGTTCCAGGAAGCACGCCGTGGCCTGTTCAGAAAGTGACGCTGCGTCCGAAGGGCGGTCTGCCGATGATCGTGCGGCGGCGCTGATCCGCGCAGCGACTACTGGCCGTGATCTTCTAGAACCTTCAGGCAAACCTTGCGCAGGCTTTTGCGGTGTTCTTGCAGGCACCCCAGCACGCGAAACGTGTCGGGAATTACGTCCCTGCAAAACTTTGTCGAATCTGGCGCGCAGGCAGCCTGTTCTTCCGGTGTGCCTGTGAGGAAACCTCCCTGCTGCGGGGGCCGCTTCTTTTCGTCAACCGCGAATGCCGCGGTGGCGAAGATTGGCATCAGGACGAGGAGTGCGCAGATTTTGAGGTACATTGTCAGGTGCCCTGGTTTCGTGCATTGTTCGGTGACAACCGCTGCAGCAATTCCACGTTCTACGACGAATTTGTGAAAAGCGAGGCGGTAGATTGACGCGCGGCGGCTGTATTGAGTGCTGAACATGTCAGTGCCGTCAGATGGGGCGATCGGTATTTTGCGAGGGGCTTTTTTGGCCTTCGCGCTTTTGCTTTTCATCAGCGGAACCAGTTACTCGCAAAAGACAGCGCCATTTGACCGACTGGCCGGTAGTTGGTCGGGGTCGGGCACGATAGAGCTATCAAACGGGACGCATGAATCGATCAGGTGCCGCGCAGCTTATGACGGTCTAGGCGGTCAAGGCAAACTTCAGCTGAACATCCGCTGCGCCAGCGAAAGCGCGAACTTCGATTTGAGGGCCAGTGCCGACTATTCGGGCGGTGCGGTCAGTGGCTATTGGAGCGAATCAACGCGCGGTGTCTCAGGCACGATTTCCGGCAGGGCTGATGGCGATCGATTCCAGGTCGTCGCCAGGGCAGCATCTCTTGTGGCGACGCTCACGCTGATTACGCATGGCGGACGACAGACGGTATCGATCAGGTCGCAAGATCCGCAGTCCAGCATCAGATCCGTTTCAGTGAATCTTCGCCGATCCGGCTAGACAGCGCGCTACTATTTGGTCGATCGCAGCAGCGAGCGGTGCGACATGCGCCGTACCAGCTGACTGAGAAACATTGCGATCGGCCGCAGCATGAACAGGTCGGCGAACAGCGCCGCCACCATCGCGAAGGCACTGAGCCAACCGAAGAGCCGAAGCGACGGCAAGCCCGATAGCACGGTCATGGCGAGGCCGCAGGCGAGAACTGCCGAAGTCAGAATTAGCGGCGGACCGACGAGAATCGTCGCTCGCTCAACGCCGACCGCGGGGTCGGGATCGATATCCTCGATCTGCAAACGGTTCAGGAAGTGGATGGTCGCGCTCAGTCCGAGTCCGAAGGATACGGTCAATGCGATGACGCTGGCGAACTGCAATCCCTGACCCGTCAACAGCAAGACGGTGCCGGCGAGAACAATCGGAAATAGTCCGGGCAGAATGCTGATCAGCATGACGACGGGCGACCAGAACGCCAGGCCGATAAATGCCGCGACAAAAACGATCTCGATCGTGAGCCCTCGGCTCAACTTATCGATCATCAGCGCGCTGTTGCGCGCCGAGATCACAGAAAGGCCGGTAACAGCAATCTTGTAGCCGGGAAATTTCTTGCGAATGCTGTCCAGGTCGTGATCGACACGATCGACGATTGGCAGCAATTGGCTGGCATCGGAATCCGGAACGCGCCCGCTGATGATCACCGCATCCTGCTCGGCTGAAATGAACCGCCGCGTCAGGTAGGGCGGCAGCAGGTTAACGTATTCCTTGAGGGTTTCGACGTCAGATTTGTTGAGCTTTTCAGCGAGCCAACGCCGCAAGGTGTCGAGAGACCAGACATTGCCCACGCCTTTCTGGTGTTCGAGCAGCGAATGGATCTCGGCGATCACCGCCAGCGTCTCTGGCGCATAGAGAGAGGCGCCTTTCGGGAATTGGATATAGACCTCGAAGGGATTGGCCCCCGTCAGCTTCACGTCAAGACGTTGGCTGGCCTGGACCGCTTGCTGGCGGTCGGGGACCTGGTCGGCAAGACGATAGCGCGCCTGTAGCTGCGTGTAGCCCAGCGACAAAGCGGCGACGACGATGAGGCTGATCGCGGAGTAGAGTCCCGGACGCGCCACCATGCGAACCGCGATCCAGCCGCAGAATCGACGCAACGCGTTCAGCGCGGTGTCCATGTTTCTGACGGCCGCGACGAATTCACCTTCATTGCGAATGAGCAGCACGCCGAGCAATGGCACACCCATCAGCACGGCGATGAGGGCAACCATGACCGCAACCAGGCCCGCTTCGCCGAAGGTGCGCACTAGGTCGGATTCCGAGAATTGCAAGGCGATGAATGACACCCCCGCGGTCGCGTGGGTCAGCACGCAGGCCGGCCCGACAATCAGCAATGCGTTGCGGAAGGCCGTGACTTTGTCGTCGCCGGCGAGCAGGCGATCGCGCGCGGCAAAGGTGATCTGCATGCTGTCGGAGAAACTGATAACCATGATCAGCGGCGTCATCACGTTCAGAAACATGTTCAGGCTGAAGCCGAACCATCCCAGTGCTCCGAGCGCGAGGAGAATCGCCACCAATGGTGGTCCTGCCGCGATGATCATGAACGAAAAGCGGCGGAAAAACATGATCGCGATCAGGCAACCGACCACGAAGCCGAGCGTGTTGTAGAGCAGCCGGTCGCGTTGAATGGCATTGCGAATTTCGTGCTGCATCACCGGCACGCCGGACAATTCGCCCCTCAGTCCGGTCCCTTCGAGGTTCGTGCGGACTTCGTTACGGATATCATCGACAACCTTGTTGAGGCGATCCGGTGCGGTTGCAGCAGGTTCCAGTGCCAGCACCATCAAGGTGAGCTTGCCGTCGGGCGACAGCATCTTGTCGCGAATGATTTCATTCGCCATCACGCGCTCGATGAGAGCCTGGTACTCGGCTCCTTCGGGCAAGGGATTGGGGAAGAGGGGAGGCGGGATCTGCCCGTCTTTGGGCGGTTCGCGCGCTGCGAAAATCGAGATCAGGCCTCTCGTGCCGTCGATCAACTGAAGTTCTATCGCAAGGTCGCGCAGCTTCTCGAGCGACGCGCGCTCCAGCAATTGGTCGCCCTCAATGACGATGAGGACGTCAAATTCGTTCGAGGGGAAGCGGCGTGTCACTTCTTCGTAAGTGCGAAATTCATCCGTGTCAGAGCGGAACAGCTGGCTAAGTGAATCGTCCACTTTTACGCGCGTGAAGCCGACCGCCGCCACGATGCAAAGCAAAATGAAAACGATCGCGCACAGGGCCCGATGTGTCAGCGCAAAAAACCCGATGCGCTCAATGCCCAGCGCCAGATTGCGTGGTTTTACGACGCGCGGCTGGAATTCCATAAAACTGTCTGTTGGCGGAAGGCTGCTCACTATTCCCCCGGTCGAGCTTGCAGATGAAATGATGGACTGTCGGATGTGAAATTGCCACTAGGCCAAGGGCGAATACTCCTCGACCGCTTGTGCTGGTTCCGCCGCCCGCGCGGCCTGGCCCCAGCGGCGTTCGATATAGTCGATCACCATCTGCTTGAAATCCGCGCTCAGCGTCGCACCGCGCAGGGTGGCGGCCTTCTTGCCGTCGATGAACACCGGGGCCGTCGGCTGCTCGCCCGTC
>DASRAF010000538.1:0-7555 GCA_035638295.1 Pseudolabrys sp. | reverse complement strand
TCGAGCCCCTGCTGGTTCAAGTTGAAAGCCGAGTTCTCAAGGTCGCGGTACGCGCTGGCCGGAAGATCAAGGATGGCAATTACGGCACTCCGCTCGATGTCTTCGAACCCCGGAAGGCGCGTGCTCGGCTTCATGTCCACGGGCGGCTCGAGGCCGATCCGCAGGCCTGGGGGGAAGATCGTCTCGGCTGGTACGATGAGAATGGTGCTGGCTAACCAGGTCCAAACCGCAAAAAAAGACACAAACAGGCGACGGAACATGCCGTGCGGACTCCCAAAGATTCCAAACCGACGGCCTGCGTAACCGGGCTTGCGTGCGGCGGCAATGGCCCGATAACCATTGATGAGGCTGGCAGCCTGAAAGCTCGCGATTTCGTGACTAACTGACTTGCAGCCCCCCCGGGCTCTCCTATATGAGCCATTAAGCCGCAGAAATGCGGCGAAACGCGTATCCAGGGGGCTGGATCGGGGGTCTGCGGATGAGCCGCTGACATTCCCATTCGGGCGCCAAGCGGCCCGGCCGGCCTGCCGCAATTTGAGAGGAAGAACCATGGGCAAGGTCATCGGCATCGACCTCGGCACCACCAATTCGTGCGTTGCCGTCATGGAAGGCAAGACGCCGAAAGTTATCGAGAACGCTGAAGGCATGCGGACGACGCCTTCGATTGTCGCCTTCACTGATGATGGCGAGCGTCTCGTTGGCCAGCCGGCCAAGCGCCAGGCGGTCACCAATCCTGAAAAGACCATCTTTGCGGTCAAGCGCCTGATCGGACGGCGCTACGACGATCCGATGGTCGAGAAGGACAAGAAGCTCGTCCCCTACAAGATCACCAGGGCCTCGAACGGTGATGCATGGGTCGAAGCGGACGGCAAATCCTATTCGCCCTCGCAGATCTCCGCTTTCATTCTTCAGAAGATGAAAGAGACGGCGGAAGCCAATCTTGGCCAGAAGGTTGAACAGGCCGTCATCACAGTTCCGGCCTATTTCAACGACGCGCAACGTCAGGCCACCAAGGACGCCGGCAAGATTGCCGGCCTTGAAGTGCTGCGCATCATCAACGAGCCGACAGCAGCTGCGCTCGCTTACGGCCTCGACAAGCAGAAGACGGGTACCATCGCGGTCTACGACCTTGGCGGCGGTACTTTCGATATTTCGATTCTTGAGATCGGCGACGGCGTGTTCGAGGTGAAGTCCACAAACGGTGACACGTTCCTGGGCGGCGAAGACTTCGATATGCGGCTCGTGAACTATCTAGCTGACGAGTTCCAGAAAGAGCAGGGCATCGATCTGCGCCGCGACAAGCTCGCGTTGCAGCGTCTCAAGGAATCTGCTGAGAAAGCAAAGATAGAGCTGTCGTCGACGACGCAGACCGAGATCAATCTGCCGTTCATCACGGCGGATGCGGCAGGTCCCAAGCATCTGACGATGAAGCTCACCCGCGCCAAGTTCGAAGCGCTGGTCGACGATCTTATTCAGAAGACAATGCAACCCTGCAAGCAGGCGCTCAAGGATGCCGGCATCTCGGCGGCGCAGATTAACGAGGTCGTGCTGGTCGGCGGCATGACGCGCATGCCGAAGGTGCAGGAAGTCGTGAAGCAGCTGTTCGGCAAGGAGCCGCACAAAGGCGTCAACCCAGACGAAGTGGTTGCTGTTGGCGCGGCCATCCAGGCCGGGGTGCTCCAGGGCGACGTCAAAGATGTGTTGTTGCTCGACGTGACACCGTTGTCGCTCGGCATTGAAACGCTGGGCGGCGTATTCACGCGGATCATCGACCGCAATACCACCATTCCGACCAAGAAGAGTCAGGTCTTCTCGACTGCCGAGGACAACCAAAACGCGGTCACCATCCGCGTGTTCCAAGGCGAGCGGGAAATGGCGGCTGACAACAAGATGCTCGGCCAGTTCGATCTGGTTGGCATCCCGCCTGCGCCGCGTGGCGTGCCGCAAATCGAGGTGACGTTCGACATCGACGCAAACGGCATTGTCAACGTTCAGGCAAAGGACAAGGCGACCGGCAAGGAGCAGCAAATCCGCATCCAGGCCTCTGGCGGCTTGTCCGAGGCCGACATCGAAAAGATGGTCAAGGATGCGGAATCGCACGCCGAAGAGGATAAGAAGCGCAAAGCCGCGGTCGAAGCCAAGAACCACGCCGAGGCGCTGGTGCATTCCACCGAGAAGGCGCTCTCCGAGCATGGCTCGAAAGTGGGCGACGCAGAACGTCGGGCGATCGAGAACGCCATTGCCGATCTGAAAGAGGCGCTGAAAGGCGACGACGCCTCGGCTATCCAGGCCAAAACCAACACGCTGGCCCAGGCTTCGATGAAACTTGGCGAGGCGATGTACAAGCAACAGCAGGAAGCCCAGGCTTCCGGCTCCGGCGGTGAGGGCGGCTCATCCGGAGAAAAGAAAGAAGACGTAGTCGACGCGGAGTTCACCGAGGTCGACGATGACAAAAAGAAATCCGCCTGATCGTAAGGCGTGAGCTATGCGCAAGCCGATCGCGAACAATGCCACCCCCGGGCTCTCGTCCGGGGGTGCATGTTTCCGGGGGCCAAAACGGCCCGAATCAAGTACGGCTCTTGCGACGTAGTGGATCTGGGGCGGCACCCGAATGTCGAAGCGCGATTACTACGAAATCCTCGGTGTTTCCCGAACTTCCACCGAGATCGAGCTCAAGGCGGCATTCCGCAAACTTGCGATGCAGCATCATCCGGACCGCAATCCGGGCGACAAAGAGTGCGAGCATCGGTTCAAGGAGATCAACGAGGCCTACGACGTCCTCAAGGACGGCGACAAGCGTGCCGCCTATGACCGCTTCGGTCATGCCGCCTTCGAGCACGGTGGTATGGGTGGCCATGGCTTCGGGGCCGACTTCGGTTCGGCTTTTGCCGACATTTTCGAAGGCATTTTCGGAATGGGATCTACGCGCGGCCGCGGATCCGGCCGCGAGCGCGGTTCCGATCTGCGTTACAACATGGAAATCAGCCTCGACGAGGCTTTTGTCGGCAAGACGGCGCAAATCCGCATCCCCACGTCGGTGACGTGCGAGGCCTGCTCCGGGAGCGGGGCCAAGGCCGGGACCAAGCCGAAAGCGTGTGCGAGCTGCGGCGGTGCCGGAAAAATTCGCCATGCACAGGGCTTTTTCACGCTCGAACGCACCTGCCCTACTTGTCATGGCCGCGGCCAGGTCATCGACGATCCGTGCAAGGTGTGTGGCGGCGGAGGGCGAGTGACGCGCGAGCGCACACTCTCCGTGAATATCCCGAGCGGTGTGGAAGACGGGACCCGCATCAGGTTGGCCGGCGAAGGCGAGGCCGGCTTGCGGGGTGGGCCGCCCGGCGACCTCTATATTTTCCTCGAAGTTGCACCGCACGAATTTTTCCAGCGTGACGGCGCGGATTTGCATTGTCGTGCGCCGATTTCCATGGCGAGCGCCGCGCTCGGCGGGGAATTCGAGGTCCCGGCGATTGATGGCAGCAAGGTCCGAGTCAAGGTTCCGGCAGGGACACAGACCGGACGTCGTTTTCGGCTGAGCGGAAAAGGTATGCCGGTGCTGCGATCGAAGCAGACAGGCGATATGTACGTTCAGGTCGCGGTAGAAACGCCGCAAAATCTCACAAAGCGCCAACGTGAATTGCTGGCAGAGTTCGAAAAGCTGTCGTCTGAGGAGACTCAGCCCGAATCGGCCAGTTTCTTCAGTCGAGTCAAAGAGTTTATTGACGGTCTCGCCAGTCGGAGCAGTCAATCGGGCCGACGATCTTGACCCCCTGCTTCGGTCCCTATACCCGTTTATACTAGAGCTGGGCCCGCCGTTTGTACGCGTGACGTCGCATCAATGGTTTCACCATCACTCGCCCGCGTCGAAAAGAAGAGTCTGCGTCTCGACGACGAGGTGCGATTTATCCGCTCATGGATCGAGAAGCCGTTGTCGACCGGCGCGGTCATGCCGTCGAGCCGGATACTGGCGCGCGCCATGGCGCGTTGTGTGGATCCGCAGACGGACGGCCCAGTCATTGAGCTCGGTCCAGGGACAGGTCCGGTCACCGAAGCGCTTGTCCGTCATGGCGTCGATCCAGCGCGGCTGATCCTTGTCGAATTCAATCCCGTGTTTTGCGGTCTGTTGCGCGCGCGTTATCCCGCTGCCACGGTCGTCCAGGGCGATGCGTACCGCTTGCGCCGTCTGCTGGAAGACTACGTCGACGAGCCAGCTGCCGCGGTGGTGTCAGGACTTCCGCTCGTGACCAAACCGCTGCGTACGCGGCTGCGTCTGATTTCCGATGCCATGACGCTGCTCGCGCCCGGTGCGCCTTTTGTGCAATTCACTTACGCGATGTTGCCGCCAATTCCGAAAAAGCTGCCGGGCGTGCGCGCACAAGCATCGGAAATGATCTGGATGAACTTGCCACCGGCGCGCGTGTGGGTCTATCGCGGCCGCTGACGGTGTGGTGTCATGGCCCGCGAAAGCGGAGCCGTTGATGCCGATCCCCAAAATCCTCGTTCTGCCCGGGTCGACGCGCATCGGCTCGCACAACGTTAAGCTGGCTGCGTTGGCTGCGAAAGAGCTTACGCTCATCGATGTCGACGTCACTCGCATTTCGCTCTCCGACTATCCGCTGCCGCTCTATGAAGCTGATCTCGACGCGCGCACGGGGCAACCCGTTAACGCACTGAAACTCAAGCAAATGATCATGGCGCACCAGGGTGTTTTCATCGCCAGCCCGGAATACAGCGCCTCTGTAACGCCAATTCTGAAAAATGCCATCGACTGGGTGTCGCGCGTCCGCGAGCGCGGCGATCAGACCTATGCCGCCTTCAAGGGGCGTGCATTCGCGATTGCGTCGGCGTCGCCCGGTCGCGCAGGCGGTCTGCGCTCGCTGATGGCATTGCGCCAGATTCTTGAACTCGGCTGCGGCGCACTTGTCATACCCGAACAGCTGGCGATCCCGCGCGCCGACACAGCATTTGACGATATGGACAATATTGCCGATACCGGTGTCGCCAATCTCTTTCGCGCTCAGCTTGAACGTCTCGTGGAGATGTCGCGGCTCATGGCAAAGGGAGTATGACGTGGCAATCGAAGCACGCGAGCGTCTGATCGTTGCTCTCGATGTACCTTCGGAGGCACAGGCGGGAGTCATGGTGACACGGCTCGGCGACTCCGTGCGCTTCTACAAGATCGGCTATCAGCTTGCCTTTGCCGGAGGCATTTCGTTCGCTGGCAAATTGATCACGGCCGGCAAGAAGGTTTTCCTCGATCTCAAGCTGCACGATATCGGCAACACAGTTGCCAAAGGTGTGGAGAGTGTCGCGCAACTCGGCGCAACTTTTCTTACGGTGCATGCCTACCCGCAAACGATGAAAGCAGCCGTCGAGGGCAAACGCGGATCGAAACTGCGTATTCTTGCTGTGACCGTGCTCACATCATATGACGACGCGGATCTTGCAGCCGCGGGCTACGAGATGGATGTCAAGGAGCTTGCTTCCGCACGCGCGGCACAGGCTCGCGATATCGGAATCGACGGATTGGTGTGTTCGGCTGAAGAGGTTATGGCACTGCGCGACATTGCCGGCACCGGGATGGTTTTGGTGACACCTGGTATCCGGCCAGCGGGCAGCGAAGTCGACGATCAAAAGCGCATCGTCACGCCGGCGCGCGCGATCAAGGCTGGTGCCGACTATCTTGTGGTGGGACGACCGGTCTTGGAGGCAGCGGATCCCAAAGCGTCCGCTGATGCAATTGTCGCGGAGATCGCTGCAGCGATTCAATGAGGGTGGTGGATGTCCAAAGGTTACGTTACTGGGTTGCGAATGTCGATATTTCAGATCTCGAGGAATACACGTTGCGGGCAACGCCGTTCCGTTCCGCAAGTACCGCGGCAAGTTCCGACGCGCGGCGGAAAATCGGAAATGGTCGAGGGCAAATCGCGCTCGCGTGTTGTCATCCTTGAATTCCCGAGTTTCGAGGCGGCGCTCGCCTGCTAGTCGTGCTGGAAGGCTATGACGGGACGCAACCATAAGAACAACTGGTGCTTTTCGCGATCTATCACGCTATACCCACGCTCACGTTCCGGAGTTTGAGCAATGGCCGAAATGAGGCTCGTGGTCGCCGGGGCCGGAGGGCGGATGGGCCGCACGCTGGTCAAGGCGATCGCTGACAGCAAAGACTTCGCGCTTGCAGGCGCCCTGGAAGATTCGCGCTCGCCCTTGATCGGTTGGGACTCGGGCACGCTTGCCGGACTGCCGGAGAACGGCATCAAGCTGACTGGGGATGCGGGTCCTTTGCTGGCAAAGGCCGACGGGATCATCGATTTCACCGCTCCTGTCGCGACCGTTGCCTTTGCCGCGCTTGCAGCGAAGGTAGGCAAAGTGCACATCATCGGCACGACTGGCCTCAGCGCGGCCGACGAGACGAAGATCAAGGAAGCCGCAAAGACTGCGGTGATCGTCAAGTCGGGCAACATGAGTCTCGGCGTCAATCTGTTGGCCGCGCTGACCAAGCGCGCGGCGAAGACGCTCGACGGATCGTTCGATATCGAGATTCTTGAAATGCATCACAATCAGAAGGTGGACGCCCCTTCGGGCACGGCGCTGCTGCTCGGCCGTGCGGCGGCAGAGGGCAGAGGAATCGAGCTCGACAAACAATCGGTCAAGAGTCGCGAAGGCCACACCGGCGCGCGCAAGTCTGGCGATATCGGTTTCGCCACGCTGCGTGGCGGCAGCGTGGTCGGCGAGCACAGCGTGATCTTCGCCGGTCCAGCCGAACGACTGGAACTAGAACACAAGGCTGAAGATCGGATTATCTTCGCGCGCGGTGCCTTGCACGCCGCGCGTTGGGCGCTCACACAAAAGCCCGGCCTTTATTCGATGATGGACGTGCTTGGACTGAAGGATTTCTGAATATGACCGACCGCCTTCTCGTGCTCGTGCGTCACGGGCAGAGTGATTGGAATCTGAAAAATCTCTTTACCGGTTGGCGCGACGTCGATCTGACCGAAAAAGGCATTATGGAAGCGCGCGAGGCCGGTCGCAAGCTGAAGGCGCAAGGCATCAAGTTCGATGTCGCCTTCACGTCAGCGCTCAAGCGCGCGCAGCGTACGCTGGATCTCATGCTCGCCGAGTTGGGGCAGACTTCAGTTCCGGTTTTCAAAGACAAGGCTCTCAACGAACGCGACTACGGCGATCTCGTGGGACTCAATAAGGATGACGCCAGGAAAAAATGGGGCGAAGAGCAGGTGCACATCTGGCGTCGCTCATACGACGTAGCGCCGCCCGGCGGCGAGAGTCTGAAGGATACGCTTGCGCGCACGCTTCCCTACTACATTACGGAAATCCTCCCACGCGTGATACGCGGCGAGCATGTCCTTGTGTCGGCTCACGGCAATTCGCTGCGCGCACTTGTGATGGTACTCGACAGGCACACGCCGGAGAGCATCACCCAATTGAATCTGGAAACCGGCGTACCGATGATTTATCGGCTCAATGCCGATTCGACGGTAGCATCGAAACTCGACCTCGCCGCCTAGCTACGCGGCCGCCGACATTCCGGCTTCCCAAC
>DASRAF010000537.1:0-3547 GCA_035638295.1 Pseudolabrys sp. | reverse complement strand
CATCGAAACAATCCGGAAATCGGCGAACCGGCTGATCAACCTCGCGACAGCGAAGGCGCTCGGCCTCGAGGTGCCCCAACGCGACCTCGCCCGCACCGACGAGGCGATCGAGTGACGTGAAGCGAGGTTCAAAATGAAACTTCCCCGCCGAAATTTTCTGCATCTGGCTGCGGCCGCTGCCGCGCTGCCAGCAATGTCGCGCGTCACCTGGGCGCAAGCCTATCCGTCGCGGCCGGTGCACGTCATCGTCGGATTCACCGCTGGCAACAACATCGACATTGTTGCACGGCTCATCGGCCAATGGCTGTCAGAACGGCTCGGCCAGCCGTTCATTATTGAGAACCGCCCAGGCGCCAGCGGCAATATCGCCGCCGAGGCGGTCGTGCGCGCGCCCGCGGACGGCCATACGCTTCTGATGACGGGAACCTTCAACGCGATCAACGCAACGCTCTACGAAAACCTCAGCTTCAATTTCATCAGGGACATCGCCCCCGTCGCGAGCCTGTCGCGCACCGCCGGCGTCATGGAAGTCAGCCCTTCGTTCCCGGCCAAGACCGTCCTTGAGTTCATCGCCTACGCGAGGGCCAATCCCCGTAACATTATGATGGCGTCAGCTGGACCGGGGAGCGCGCCGGGTCTGTACGGCGAGCTGTTCAAATCCATGGCTGGCGTTGACTTGGCGGTGGTGAACTATCGCGGCTCGCCAGCTGCGCTGTCCGATCTCATTGCCGGCCACGTTCACGTGATGTTCGACCCGATTGCTTCATCGGTCGGCTTTATCAAGTCAGGTCAGCTGCGAGCCTTGGGAGTGACGACAGCCAAACGCATTGAGGTATTGCCGGATGTTCCAACAATCGGCGAATTTGTGTCGGGCTACGAGGCGAGCGGTTGGCAGGGAATCGGCGCGCCGGCGAACACGCCGACGCAGATCATCGCCATCCTTAATAAGCTCGTGAATGAGGCACTTGCCAGCGCGGAGTTCGAGGCGCGGTTCGTCGATTTGGGCTTGGAGCCCTATGCAACCTCGCCCGGCGAGTTTGGGAAGTTCATTGTCGAATACACCGAGAAGTGGGGCAAGGTGATGCGGGATGCCAACATCAGGCCGCAGTGAGACTGCTTCACACGCCGGATGTTCCGTAACGCCCGTTCCACGAAAATGTCGGCTCATGGCACAAAGCGACGGGTCGGATGATGATGACCGAATGGTCGCTTTCGGGGGAAGCGGACATGCGCCGCGGTACGGCTTCGACCGCCTCAGTCGCGGATGACCCACAGCGTCAGCGGCGGGCCAATTTTGCTTTGATGCACAATGCGGCACTCGACCCGGCTAATTTAATGACCGGATCGCTACCATGCGAGGTCGCTTGCAATGCGCATCTCTACACGTTCCCGAATTTCCTGTAGATCAAGCGTGCAGAGTGTATGCTCGTGGGTACCGGCCTTCATTCCCCACTTTTCGCAATAAAATCTATTTTCGTCAGAAATCTCTTGCAGGTGTTGTCTATCGATAACCGCTCGCGCGTCCACGATTCGGGGAAAGTTGATAACAAGCCATATGACCCACGCGACCGCCAGCGCCCAGGCCGCTGCGTGTGCGGTGTCGTAAATTTTGCGAACAAGAGTCCAATTTGCGCGCGACAAAGCCGTAACTCCTAGCGTCGTTCGGCTTGTGATTTCTTGTTTCTCGCTTTCTGTTACAACTTTTGCGCGCCTTATGCTGTGATATTTATCAATACTGGGCTATAATTCTCGTTATAGCAGGAACGAGAAAAGCTGCGAAAAAGTATTCGGTAGGGGCTAGAAAATTGGCGCAATTAGATTGAAGCTGGCCGCTCCGCACTGTGAAGTTTGACCACCTTTAAGGTGACGGCATAACAGAAACCGTCTGGCGAGGCTCATTACACGCCATATCGTCGGAACTCTTCGGCGATATCCGGTTGGCTCTTGGATGCGGCTGCGATGTCTTTGTTTCCCGCATCGGTCTCGCCCTTCCTCAGTTTGGCAATCCCCCGTCCATAGAGTGAGCTTGCCGTTTCTCCGCCCAGCAAAATGGACTGATCGTAGTCGGCAATCGCTTTGTTGAAGTCGCCCAGCTTCAGGTAAACGAAGCCGCGGCTGTCAAATGCATAAGGATCATTTGGCCGCAGCCGCAGCGCCTCATTGCAATCGGCCAACGCTTGTTTGAGCTGCTCTTGTGCCCCGGCCATGATCGCACGCGCCCAGCAGCGGTTGTTGCGCGCGTTCGCATTATTGGGCTGACGCTTGAGAGCCTGATCGCAATTCTCGATAGCGCCGCCATAATCGGCCTTATCAACAAACACAGTGCAACGGCCCAAATAGGCATTAACGTTGTCGGGATCGAGCCGGATTGCCTTGTTATAGTCGGCCATCGCCTGGTCGTAGTCGTGCTTCTTTCTGAGAACATTGCCGCGGCTCACGAAGAAGTTGGCCTGTTTCGAATCAAGCCTGATCGCGTGATCGCAGTCCCTTATCGCTTGGTCGTGTTCGCCCTTGGCGTTGTAGGCAAAACAGCGATTGTTGAAGGCAATGGCATAGTCGGGCTTCAGCTCGATGGCTTTATCGTAGTTCTTGATCGCCTCATCGTATCGGCCCAGGCGGAAAAAAATGTTTCCCCGGTTGTAGAGTGCAGCGGCATTCTTGGGATTGAGTCGGATCGCCTCGTCGTAATCTTGCGCCGCGGCGTTGTAATCGCCCTTGTTGATATATGCGTTGCCCCGAATGATGTGGGCGATGGCCAAATCGGTGGCCTGGTGTTTCCCCGAGGTGATCGCGGCAGTGCAAGCGGAGACCGCCGCATCACCTTCTGCTTTGAAACATACCGCCAAATCCTCTGCCGCCGCGGCAGCCTCACTTCCTGATGCAGCGACGAATATAACTGCCACGCGCAGAGCGAGGGGGAGTTGCATCGCCCTAAAGGTCGGGCCGCACAAGATCCGCCATACCGCAGTCCACATGCTTCCTCCCTTCGAGGTAGAAGATCTTACTGCCTTTGAGGTAATCCCGTGTCCATCGGCGATTGTGAGTCGTTAACGAGCTTAGGAACCTTCGGTACGGGAACATCGCCGAGATCTATTATTTTGCGAAAGCTATCTCTGCGCCTCCATTGCTTGACCCATGACTCGCGATTGAGATCAATGGCTTCGCTTTTCCCCCAGTTGGGGATCACGACGTAGATGTCCGGCAAGTCTCCCCGGTCTTGCGGAACCTTTAAGGTCAATTTCCCGCGTTCATGGCCGAGTGGATCAGGCACGACCTCGACGTGGATCGTTTTGAGCAGATCCTCCCCGGAGATCGGCTTGCCGTTCTCGTCCACGAGCTTCACTTTTCCGCGAATCTCCCAGAACGGCCGCATCCCGCTGCCGATGACGTCCTTGATGGGGCTGACGAGCCCAAATATGAGCAGGAACACGACTAAATACGCAGCAAATGCGCCGCTTGCTTTGACGGTCAGCCCGGCCAATGGTCCACTGGCGGCCACCTGGGTATTGGGAAAGTAACGGTAGATCAGAATTGCCGGCACCAGTGG
>DASRAF010000536.1:0-16023 GCA_035638295.1 Pseudolabrys sp. | reverse complement strand
CGGGTCTATGGCTTTCTGTCTGATCGTGTCATCGAACGCATAAGCCGGGCGCGGATCGTCAGGCTTTGCGTTTATGGTTTCCTGCGTAAGCTTTATCGTTTCATCACGATGGTTGACCGCGAATTTAAGCGCGTCCAATTCTGCAGCTACAAAATTGATTGCGTCGTCACGCCGCGCAATGATTGTCTTGCCGGTCATGGTCAAACAGAGTCGTACATAGTTAGGCAGTGCTTCGTGACCCGTGACGAGCATCTTCACGTCCTTCGGTGCGACCGCCATGAACTCAGCGGCAACGACGCCGCCTTCGGCAACGCCTGCAATCACAGCTTTGAAGCGATCGAGATCCCCACCGAGATTTGCGAATCGAACTTCGCTCGCCAGAATCTTGTTTTGCTCGAGAATGGCGTTGATGAGGAGATTTGGTAGCGAACCCGGC
The DNA here is from genome assembly GCA_035638295.1 of Pseudolabrys sp. Classification (GTDB taxonomy): domain Bacteria; phylum Pseudomonadota; class Alphaproteobacteria; order Rhizobiales; family Xanthobacteraceae; genus Pseudolabrys. Next base: position 15,587 of record DASRAF010000536.1, on the reverse strand, counting down.
GCCGCCACCGCGATTGTCTTGCCTCGGAGATCCTCGACCTTGTTGATTGTGGATTTCACCATCAAACCATGTGGCACGCCGGGCCAGTCACACCCGAGAATCTTGATATCGGCACCATGGGCGCCTGCAAGGATCGTCGCACCGGGACTGGATTCAATGCTGTCGAGTTCACCGGCCAATAGCGCTTTGTGCGCTGTGGCCCCGTTCTTGAGAGGTACGATTTCGACCTTCAGCTTGTGCTTTGCCCCGAAGTCCCGCTGGCCAACCATCAACATGAAGCCAGCATCGCCTTTCGGTTCGATCACACCGTGCTTCCAGGTTTTGAATTCCTGCGCCGACGCCGAAGCCCAAAGCGCCACCAGCCACACGAGGCAGCGACGGACAGTCACCATGGATGCTCTGGCTCCCATTTGTTCATGATCGTTGGCGAAAAGTTTGAGATCAATCAGGTCTTTGCAGACAAAGCCTGAAATTTGTTCGCCAACTGTTCTTGTGCGGACGATCGGCTTCGGAGGCGGCCGAGGCTTCTGCCGGCAGCAAAGGGCCTTCCATTCTGGTGGCAGAGGACAACGACATCAACGCGCTTCTGGCGCGAGCCCTCCTCACCCGGCTCGGTCATCGGCCAACGGCGGAAGCGCTCGTCACCGAAAACCTACATGATTGCGCTCACAGCCAACGCACAGACCGATGACCGCCGCGAGGCCGTGCTTTCTGCGGGCCTGAATGGGCTCCTTATCAAACCGCTCGATCGCGAGCATCTCCGCGAGGCGCCGAGCACTGCGTCGGCGCGCGCTTTTGGCCCGCTTGCGGCCTGACACGACTTTCCCCACACTGTCATAATTCGGTGGTCGGTCCGTGGTGTACGGGACAACGGCAAATTCATCGCTGAGTCGCCAATTCGAAACGAAGCCAGACGCAGGGTTTTCGCGCATTTCGTCGAAGAGGACCCAAATGCCCATCAGCACCCGCGGCAATTTTCTTCCCCAACGTGGCCTATTCGAGCGCTTTCGTCCGGCGCCCGGTGGCCTTGGCGTCCCAGGCATTATACCGGCGCTACAGGCGTATGGCGGATTGCAGGCTTGGGCCGCCCGCGCGCACCGGCCGTCGCAGAGCCTCGGTCGCGTAGGCTCGCTGGAAGTCAGGCTGGCACAAACGGCTGCCGAAGTTCGGCAGGCGCAAAAATTGCGCTACCGCGTCTTTTATGAGGAAGGCGCCGCGATCCCAAACCCGGCAAGGCTTTTTGCCCGCCGGGATATCGATGGTTATGATGCTATTTGCGACCATTTGCTGGTTCTCGATCATGCCGCACGCGATCGTGGCGCATTGAATCGTCCGGCCGTCGTTGGAACCTATCGTCTTTTGCGGCAGCCGCTCGCCGAAGATTACGGCGGTTTCTACACCGCGGGAGAATTCGACATCGGGGCACTGCTTGCACGCCATGCCAAACTTCAGTTTTTGGAGCTTGGCCGTTCCTGTGTACTCGCGCCCTATCGCAACAAACGCACTGTCGAACTTCTTTGGCATGGCATTCACGCGTACTTTCTGCAGAACCATTGCGATGTCATGTTCGGATGCGCGAGCCTCGACGGCACCGACCCTGGGCGGCTCGCATTACCCTTGTCGTTTCTGCATCATTATGCGTCAGCACCAGAAGCTTGGCGCGCGCGCGCCGTGTCGCAGCGTTATGTAGAAATGAACCGGACCTCAAAAGAGGCGATCGATGCAAAGGATGCTCTGCGCGTCCTCCCGCCGCTGATCAAGGGATACCTAAGGCTCGGCGCCTATATCGGCGACGGTGCGGTAGTGGACTACGAGTTCGGAACGACCGATGTCTTGATCGTTCTGCCGATTGCGGCGATCAAAAAACGCTACTTCGAACACTTCGATCTTAGTCGTCGGGCGGCGTAACTACAGCCGCCGTAGCGAAGCGCTCTCGACCAAGTGACTTTCATTTTTATTCAATATGAGGTCGGCGCGCTGCCGCGTCGGCAGAATATTTTCGTGCAGATTGACAAGATTGATGCGGGACCAGATCGACGACGCTGTTTCGACGGCTTCCTGGTCTGAAAGTACTGAGTAGCGATGAAAGTACGATTTCGGATCGCGAAACGCGGTACCACGCAGCGTCAAAAACCGGTCCACGTACCAGGATTTGAGAACGTCTTCATCGGCATCGAGATAGACCGAGAAATCGAAAAAATCCGAAACGAAAGGAATCGCCTTGCCATCCTTCGGCAAACGGCCGGTCTGCAGAACATTCAATCCTTCAACGATAAGAATGTCCGGCCGGTCGACCTCGACCCACTGGTTCGGTATAACGTCGTAGATCAAATGCGAGTAGATCGGGGCACGTGCGGGACGGCGGCCTGCCTTCACATCGGAAAGAAAGCGCAGCAGCGCCGACAGATCATAGCTTTCAGGAAAGCCTTTCTTTTCCATCAGGCCTTCGCGCTCCAGAACCGCGTTCGGATAGAGAAAACCGTCGGTCGTTATCAGATCGACTTTAGGGACATTCGGCCAACGCGCCAGCAAGGCCTGCAGAACGCGGGCCGTCGTTGACTTGCCGACTGCAACAGAGCCCGCAACCCCGATGATGTAGGGCATTTTCGCATCCTCGGTTCCGAGGAAACGCTGTTGAGCGCGGAATAACCGCTGTGTCGCCGCTACATACATCGAAAGCAGACGCGACAGCGGCAGGTAAATCTCCTCGACTTCGGCCATGTCCAGTCGATCGTGCAGCGAACGTAGCCGCGTAACCTCCTCCGAGGTCAGCGTCATGGGCGTGTCTTCGCGCAACACGGCCCATTCCGCCCGCGAGAACGTCCGGTACGGAGAGAGATTCTCTTCGGTGCGCTGTTCCATCATTTGAGTGAGCCGGGACGTGAGGCCTTTTCCTCGTGGCCAGTTTGTGCCGTGCGTTTCTCCAGCGCGGCTTCGACCTCGGCCAACAAGACGCCGCGCGCTTCGAGCAGTACCAGCAAATGATAGAGAAGATCAGCCGCTTCTGCGATTAGGCGTCCTTTGTCCTCCTGGACAGCCGCCAATCCGGTCTCTATCGCCTCCTCGCCAAGTTTCTTGGCGCAGTGAGCGACGCCTTTATCGATCAAACTGCGGGTGTACGATTCCGCCGCGCTTGCCCGGGCACGCTCACGCACCCGCTTTTCCAGATCCGCCAGGCTAAACTTGCTCATGACTGCCTCTTCGGCGGCTCAATAGCACTGTTGCGGTCAGGGATCGAGACGCATTGGCAGGCCTGCCTTGGCCATGTAGGCCTTGGCCTCGCGAACGCTATGCTCGCCGAAGTGGAAAATAGAGGCGGCCAGCACCGCGGTGGCATGTCCGTGGCGAATACCCTCGACCATGTGGTCAAGAGTACCGACCCCTCCGGAGGCGATGACTGGGACAGTGACGGCGTCCGCGATCGCGCGCGTGAGCGGAAGGTCATAGCCTTTCTTTGTGCCGTCGCGGTCCATCGATGTCAGCAAAATCTCTCCCGCCCCCAACGCCACAACTTCCTTGGCATAGGCAATGGCCTCGAGGCCTGTCGGATTCCGACCGCCGTGCGTAAAAATTTCCCACCGATCCTTTTCGCCCACCTTCGATACTTTCTTGGCATCGATCGCAACAACAATGCATTGATCGCCAAATCTCTCCGCGGCTTCTTTGACAAACGCGCGTCTGTTGACCGCCGCCGTATTGATCGACACTTTGTCTGCACCGCAGGTCAGCAGTCTGCGAATATCGTCCACCGTGCGCACGCCGCCACCGACGGTAAGAGGCATGAAGCACGCTTCCGCGGTCCGCGTCACAACCTCGTATATCGTCTCGCGCATTTCGTGGCTGGCCGTGATATCGAGAAAGCAGAGCTCGTCTGCGCCGGCGGCATCGTAGGCGACGGCGGCGTCGACTGGATCGCCGGCGTCGCGCAGGTTGACGAAATTGACGCCCTTGACCACTCGGCCATCTTTCACATCGAGACAGGGGATGATGCGGACCTTGAACATCAGGCGGACGCCTTCGCGGCACGGATGAGCTTAAGCGCCTCGGCGGCATCAAGGCATCCATCGTAAAGTGCACGACCCGCAATGGCACCGGCGAGCTTTCCTGCGCGCGGCGAAAGCATCGCCTTGATATCCTCGATCGAAGCAAGCCCCCCCGATGCAATCACGGGAATGCTGATCGAATCAGCGAGCGCGACAGTCGCGTCGAGATTGAGGCCTTTGAGCATTCCGTCGCGCGCAATGTCGGTGTACACGATCGCCGAAACGCCCACATCTTCAAAGCGTCGCGCAATGTCGAGCGCTGAAAGCTGCAATGTTTCCGCCCAGCCCTCGACGGCAACCTTGCCATCACGCGCATCGAGACCCACCGCAATGCGGCCGGGATAATCGCGCGCGACCTGCTTGACGAAAGGCGGATCGCGCACCGCAGCGGTCCCGATGATGACGCGATCGATCCCTTTCTCGAGCCAGCTCTCCACTGTCGCCGTGTCGCGCACGCCGCCTCCGAGTTGCACAGGAATGCTGATCATTTCAAGAATGCGATCAACGGCCGCCGCATTCATCGGCTTGCCGGCAAAAGCGCCGTCGAGATCCACCACGTGAAGATACTCGAAACCCTGCTGTTCGAACGCGCGCGCCTGCGCCGCTGGATCACGGTGGAATATGGTCGCACGCGCCATATCGCCTTGCTCGAGCCGGACGGCCAAGCCTCTCCTGAGATCAATAGCGGGAAAGAGGATCACGGCGTCCACTTCAGGAAATTTGCAATCAAAGCAAGACCGAGCCGCTGGCTCTTTTCCGGGTGAAACTGCGTGCCAACCATGTTGTCGCGTCCGACAATGGCAGTGAGCGGGCCGCCATAGTCAGCCTGCGCAATCAGGTCGTCGCGCTTCGCTGTTTTCAATTCGTACGAGTGCACGAAATACGCATGCAATCCATTGGCTCCCACCGGTATACCGGCAAGAAGCGGATGGTCTTTCAGTACATTGAGCGTATTCCAGCCCATATGCGGAATCTTCAGATTCGGACTCGACGGCGCAATGCGATCGACTTCGCCTGCGATCCAGCCGAGACCCGGCGTTACTCTGTATTCGCGTCCGCGCTCCGCCATCAACTGCATCCCGACACAGATGCCGAAGAACGGCTTGCCATTTTTTCGTACGCTCTGCTCCAGCGCATCGACCATACCGGGAATTTCGTCGAGCCCACGGCGGCAATCGGCGAATGCACCAACGCCCGGAAGCACAATCCGCTCGGCGCGCGTGACCGCATCCGGATCGCTGGTAACGGCGATCCGCTGTTCGAAGCCGCTTTCACGCGCCGCGCGCTCGAAGGCCTTTGCAGCCGAATGCAGATTGCCCGACCCGTAGTCGACGATAGCAACGCTCACCGCTGAGCTCCCGGTTCAGGAAACAGGCCGATGACATCAGACGGTGACGGGGGTCCACGCCGCACTGGGGCGGTATGGCCGGTTTCGAGTGAGCTTGGTGGCGGCGATCGCGGCGCCGCACGTCTAGTCCATTCGGAAAAGAAGCGCTGTTCGGCAATCTCGGTATCCTCGCCGACGACGAAGCCGAGAGTGGTCCACCCCCGCCGCACCAACGTCCAGCGCCAGATGCTCGACGCTTCGAAGCCAATCAACAAGGCGATCAACAGACCGACCAAAAATTGCACATTCGCCGACGCGTGTAGAAAAGCGAGACCGCCAGTGACTAATCCGTAGCCGACAACGTAAAAAACCAAAGCGAGCCAGAGGCCGTGCAACAGCAGCCACAGCGGCGCAAGCAGAAATGCCCAAAAATGAAACCCATCGCGCACAAAAACGAAGCGCTCCGGTGCGCTCGTTGTTTCGTCTTGACGCGGCGGGGGCGCATGAACGGTATAAGTGGGCATCACGCTGGTCCTGTTCCGATCCTCATATATGCCGTCGCGCCGCTTGAAGCAGGACGTCCGTAACGATTGAATCCGGCGATATCGCAGCGGTTTATCCGCCGAGCGAACCCTTCGTGGAGGGTATTTCATCCTTGGCGCGCGGATCGATCGCCACGGCCGCTCGCAGCGCGCGCGCCAGACCTTTGAAGCACGACTCGGCTATATGGTGATCGTTGCTGCCGTACAAAGTCTCTGCGTGCAGCGTGACGCCGGCGTTCATGGCGAAAGCCTGAAACCATTCCTGGACCAACTCGGTGTCGAAATCACCGACCTTGTCGCGCACGAACGTAGCCTTGAACACGAGAAAAGGTCGACCTGAAATGTCGATTGCAACCCGCGTCAGCGCCTCGTCCATCGGTACATGCACATCCGCGTAGCGCGTAATTCCTTTCATGTCGCCGAGTGCCTGCTTCACCGCCTGACCGAGCGCGATGCCGACATCCTCCGTCGTGTGGTGGTGATCAATGTGCAGGTCACCTTTTGCCTTCACAGTGATATCAATGCGCGAATGACGGGCAAGCAAGTCGAGCATGTGATCGAGGAACCCAATGCCGGTTGCAACGGAAGCGCGCCCGGCCCCGTCGAGATCAACCGCAACCTCGACGTCGGTTTCCTTGGTCTTGCGCTTTACGACGCCCTTGCGCATGGCAAATATCCCTTGTCCGCGCGCCTTTTATCAGGGGTTCGCCGGATTCGCCACAGCCGTTGGGAGTGTTTGCAAATGAGCAAAGCCGTACCTAGATGTCGCTGATCCCGGGGTTTTAACCTAATGTTACCGAACGAGCTTCCCGCCTGGCATGGGACGACCATTTTAACCGTCCGCAAGGGCGGCAGCGTAGTTATCGGCGGAGATGGTCAGGTCTCGATCGGCCAGACCATCGTCAAGTCCAACGCGAAGAAGGTACGCCGACTTGGCAAGGGCGACGTCATTGGCGGGTTCGCCGGCGCTACCGCAGACGCGTTTACTTTGTTTGAGCGCCTGGAAGGCAAGCTCGAACAGTACCCCGGCCAGCTCACGCGCGCCGCGGTCGAGCTCGCTAAAGATTGGCGTACCGATCGCTACCTTCGACGCCTCGAGGCAATGATGATCGTGGCCGATGCCAAAGTCTCGTTGGTTCTTACTGGCACGGGTGATGTGCTGGAGCCGGAGAACGGTGTCATGGGCATTGGCTCAGGAGGGAATTACGCGCTTGCGTCTGCCCGCGCGTTGCTCGATGGACCCCTCGATGCAGAAGCCATCGTTCGCCGGTCGCTTGATATCGCGGCCGATATTTGCGTTTTCACCAACCGCAACATCACCATCGAGACGCTGAAGAGCGCCTGATATCGATTGCATGTATGAGTTTCGTCCCATGACCGCCGATGACCTGCCGCTGGTTCGGCGCTGGCTCGGCGAGCCGCACGTCGTGAGATGGTGGGGTCAGCCCGACCGGCAATTCGATCTCGTCAAAGGCGATCTAGACGAGCCGGCCATGGATCAGTTCATCGTAGCGCGCGACGCTCGGCCATTCGGCTATCTGCAATGTTACGATCCCGAATCCTGGGACAGTTGCTTGGGACCGCAGCCCGTGGGCACGCGGGGGATCGATCAATTCATCGGTGAAGCTGACATGCTTGATCGCGGTCACGGTTCCGTTTTCATTCGGGCCTTTGTCGACCGCCTGCTGACAGATGGAACACCGCGCGCCGTTACTGACCCCGATCCAGCAAATGCGCGCGCGATTCGTGCATATGAAAAGGCCGGTTTTCTAAAAGATCGTCTGGTCGATACCCCCGATGGCCTTGCTCTGCTGATGGTACGCAACGCATGACCGACTTCTCTCCGCGCGAAATCGTATCCGAACTTGATCGCTACATCGTCGGCCAAGGCGATGCGAAGCGCGCCGTTGCAATCGCGCTGCGCAACCGCTGGCGGCGTCTGCAGCTCGACGAGAGACTGCGCGAAGAAGTCCTGCCCAAAAATATCCTGATGATCGGGCCAACGGGTGTCGGGAAAACCGAAATTTCCCGGCGCCTCGCCAAGCTCGCCGGCGCGCCGTTTCTCAAAGTCGAGGCGACCAAGTTTACGGAAGTCGGATACGTCGGACGCGATGTCGAACAGATCGTCCGCGACTTGGTTGAAATTGGCATCGCGCTCGTCCGCGAGAGAAAGCGCAAGGATGTGCGTACGCGCGCTGAGCAATCGGCTGAAGAGCGCGTGCTGAGCGCCTTGGTCGGTCCGGGGGCGAGCCCGGCAACGCGTGAGAGCTTCCGCAAGAAACTGCGCGAGGGCGAATTGAACGACAAGGAAATCGAGATCGAGGTGCAGGCTGGCGGGGCCAGTATGCCGATGTTCGAAATTCCCGGTATGCCGGGCGCGCAGATGGGCGCGATCAACATCGGGGATATCTTCGGAAAGCTCGGCGGCGGGCGCACCAAGACGCGCCGGGTCACCGTCGAGGAATCCTACGACATTTTGATCAACGAGGAGTCTGACAAGCTGCTCGACACCGAACAACTGGTCCAGGAATCGATCCGTGCCGTCGAACAGAACGGAATCGTTTTTCTTGATGAGATTGACAAGATTGCCGGCCGCGAGGGCCTCCGCGGCGCCGACGTTTCGCGCGAAGGCGTACAACGCGATTTATTGCCTTTGATCGAGGGCACGACGGTGAATACCAAGCACGGTCCTGTAAAGACGGACCACATATTGTTTATCGCCTCGGGTGCCTTCCACATCTCAAAGCCATCGGATCTGTTGCCCGAATTGCAAGGACGCTTGCCGATCCGCGTCGAGCTGAAGGCCCTGACCCGCGACGATTTTCGACGGATTCTCACCGAGCCGGAAGCCTCGTTGATCAAGCAATATGTGGCATTGATGAACACCGAGGGTGTGAAGCTGGAATTCACTGAAGATGCAATCGATGCCCTGGCCGACATCGCGGTCGCCGTGAATGCCAGCGTCGAGAATATCGGTGCCCGCCGCCTTCAAACGGTGATGGAGCGGGTTCTCGATGAAGTGTCATTTGCGGCACCCGACCGCTCCGGTGAGACGGTCAAGATCGACGCAGAATATGTACAAAAACACATTGGCGACTTGGCCAAGAACGCTGACCTCAGTCGGTTTATTCTCTGATTTGGCTGTTACGCCTTATGCGAACATAAAGTGCGCCCTCGCCCCCGTGAGCGATGTGCGCCTGCTCGAACCCTACGACCCACTCACGAAATTCCGGCAAGGCCAACCACTGTGGAACCTGCCGCTTGAGAATCCCTCGCTCGCCTTGGCCGACACCACCTTTCCCGGTGATGACCAGGACGAGCCTGGCGCCACGCAAACTCGCAACGTTCAGGAAGCGCAACAGCGTAGTGTGAGCCTCGCGTTGCGTTAGCCCGTGCAAATCGAGGCGGCCGTCGATCGGCTCCTTGCCGCGCGCTACTCGCTGCTTTGCCCTACGGCCGAGCGCCGCCAGCGGGGGAAGCGCTTTTTTCTCAGCAATTGGTGGCGCGTTCCGGGGAGATTTGACGGTAGGCGCACTCGGCCGAGCGGGCGCTGCTACAGATGTTTCAACGTTTTCAGGAGCTGCTGCGCCTTTCAACGGCGCAATCGTTTTCGTCACCGTCGTCCACAACACACGTTCCTCGTCGGAAAGAACGCGACGCCGTTTGCCGTTGCCGGAGCTCATGGCGTCAGTGGCGTGGCTTGCGCCGAGTCACCGGGTGGTTCGCCGCCGCCGGCGTGTTCGTTCGCGCGGCAGCAGTGACAATCAGTCCGGGGCGCGGTTTCGGAAGCGGGATATCCTTGGCGCCCACCACCGCCGGGCCGTTCACCGGCACGTTCTTCGGCATCAGCATGACGAATTGCCCATATTGCTTGATGCGACCCGCGATATGACTGATCTCCTCGCCGTGCCCGAAATAGATGTCTGCGCGTGCGGGTCCAACAATTGCTGACCCCGTGTCCTGCGCAAACAGAAGACGGCGAAACTTGGTCTCAGGCTTTTCACTGTCTATCGGAAGCTGAGCTTCTATCCAGATAGGCGTGCCATAAAGGTGGACGCGCTTATCCACCGCCAGAGAGCGTCCGGGGGTAAGCGGAATACCTTGCGCGCCAGTGCATTCGTCATCGGCGCGTAATGCCGTTTCCTGAAAGAAAACAAACGACCGATTCTTGCGGCGCAGCGCTTTACCGTCTTCTGGATTCGCTTCCATGTAGTCGCGGATCTTGTCCATCGACATTTCTTCTTTGGAAACGATGCCGCGGTCGATCAGAAATTTTCCGACCGGCGTATAAGGCATGCCGTTGCTCGCAACGTAGTTGAGGCGCAGGAGCTTGCCATTATCGAGCTTTACTCGCGTGGAACCCTGGATCTGTGCAAAAAACGCGTCGATCGGACTTTTGACGTAGCAAATCTCCAGGTCTTTTCCGGCCAAAGCGCCGTCTTCGATTTTAGTGCGATCGAGATCAGCAAATACTGTACTTTTTTTTCGCCTTACCGTTTCAGCCGGTGCTGCGTAAATCGGCACAGTGTATTCGTCGCTGGGGAAGCGTGAACCGTCCACTTCCGTCTCGTAATAACCGGTGAAGAAGCCCTCAGGCTGGCCGCCAGGCATGACCCTTACCGGCTTGAAGTTGCTCTCGAAGAAACTACGCGCCTGTTCGCTATCGAGATGACCGGCCGCCGTCGCACGTTCGCACCCCTTGAACAATCCGGCCAAAAGCGGCCGGGCTGAACGTATTGTCTTGTTTGCGTTGAGGATCGCGCGACAACTTTTCAGGAATGTGGTGAAGGCAGCGGCGTGGTCATCTTCTTGCCAGCCGTCCAGCGCGGAGAACGAAAGCATCTCGAGCTTTGCATTGCGCAAACTCATCGCATCCGCTTGCGCGGTCGCTGCCGCAACCAGACAGAAGCTAAATCCGATTTTTGCGAGTGATCGAAGGCTCGTCAGCGGCATCCCTACTGCCCGGCCTCCGTTGCGAGCAGCTTCCAATTCGGATCACGCGAACTTACGTCACGCGTAAATGTCCAAATGTCGGTGATGTCGGTTACTCGTTCAGCGTTGCCGTCAATAACATTGCCGTCTTTGTTGCGTGTCACCGAAACAAGTTTCGACTGAAAGCGAACGGTGACCTGGGCATTGCGCCCTCGCAGTTCGGCTCCCGTGATGTCTGCATTGTCGATCGACACGAAACGACTTTCGACTGTCTCGCCGCGCTTCTCCCTCTCGCCGATCGCATTTTCAAAACCGTCATAGACCTCGCGCGCGAGTAAATTCTTCAGGGTACGTCGGTCACCCTCGGCGTAGGCGTTCACGATCATTTCATAAGCTGCCCGAGCGCCGGTCAGGAAATGCTGCGCATCAAAATTCGGATCGGCGGCGACGATGGCATCAAGTCCCACCGCAACGGCCGAGCCAGGCTCGGCCACGCCTTTCCAGCGCTGGCCGGAAGTTTCGGTCGCCTCAGCGGGCTTGGGCGCAACGGTTTCCGCCGTGCGGTTGGGCAACGAGACAACTTTCTCCGGCGAGGGTCGTACCGGCTCTCGAGCGGAATACGGATCATACGGCGGACGCTCGCGACCTGTCCGTTGACCCAACACGCTGCGCAACCGCAGGAAAATGAACACTGCGAGCGCTAAGAAAATGATGGTGTAGATGTCGAACACGTCTCGCATGCTTTCGGCTACCGTTAAGGCGTATCGGTCGACCGGCGTTTCGGCCCTCGCCTGCCGGGCGGCGAAGCGGCCGGCCCCACCATCGCTCTTGTATCAGCCGGTGGTGACACCAATCATAAGGGCCAGATCGCGCCAGAAGTTCGGCGCAATTCAACTCACTTGACCGAACCTTAGACGATCAAGGGGCTGAGGCCAACATCACCCGACCCGAGAAACACCGATGAATGTGGCAAAATGGTTGCTGTCCGTACTGCTGGCATTGCCCCTGATGGAACTGGTTGCATTCATAGCGATGTCCGCTTTGATCGGTTCCGGCTGGGCTTTTGGGCTGGTATTGGCTGGCTCGGTGGCCGGTTTTCTCATTTTGCGCCACGCCAGCGGCAATCACCTTGAACGGGTCCGTGTCGCATTAGGCAATGGAAATTTCACGGCTTTGCACGCAGAAAAGTCAGCTGGGCCAATCCTGCTGGCCGGAATTCTGCTTTTAATTCCGGGATTTATAACCGATTTTCTGGCATTGCTGCTGCTGGTGCCGCCGCTGCGACGTGTAGCCGCCGCCAGTTTCAATACCTTTGTGGTGCGACGTGACAGAGACGTCGTAATCGACCTTGCGCCGGAGCAGTGGCACAAGGTGCCCGATCCGTCGCTGCCGGATCCACGCCGCGACAAGAACCCGCGCTGAGATACCGCTCCGAAGAGCGGACCACGACTCAGCCGAACGGAGTGGCCTCGCGAAAGTTGCGGGCCACACAAAAAGATACCGTCCTTGTTCCCATGTGGACCGTATGTTAGCCAACCGCCGCGCACGTGGTTCGCGGCGCAAGGGAGTTTTTATGACCATGTCGACGAATGGCGGACCGGGACAAGCGTCGCCGCAGGAAGCGCCGCAACTCACTGTGGTGTCGCAATACATCAAAGACTTTTCCTTCGAAAATCCGAACGCGCCGCAGTCGCTTACTTCGCGTCAGGAGCATCCGCAAATCGGAATTCAGATCAATGTCGGGGCAAACCCGCTTTCCGATAGCGACATCGAAGTTTCGATCAAACTTGAAGGCAAAGCGGAAGCAGCTGGCGCCCTATTATTTCGTTTCGATCTGGACTTTGCCGGCGTTTTTCGCATTCGAAACGTTCCACAAGAAAGCCTGAACCCGGTCGTGCTGATCGAATGCCCACGGTTGTTGTTTCCGTTTGCGCGAGAGATTATCGCAACCGCCGTGCGCAATGGTGGCTTTCCTCCGCTTCTGCTTGATCCGGTAGATTTCGTCAGCCTCTACCGCCAAAAAATGGCGCAGGCTCAGCCGGCCGCTCCCATCGTAGGCAGTTGAACGGTCAGCCCGCCTGCGGACGGTAGTCTCGCCACAACGCACTCTCGCCGAGACTAACCACAAATTCTCTGTGGGCCGCGATGTCTTCCTCGCTCAGCCGCGCTGCAAGCGGCTCAGGCCGCTCACGAATGATAATGACCCCCTGACCCCCGTCGACGTTTCGGTTTCCACCTTCGGCTAAGCCAAGCTGAGCCTGACGCGCGCCGATCAATTCGATATAGACCTCGGCCAGAATTTCGGCGTCAAGCAGCGCGCCGTGCTTGGTACGCCGCGAGCTGTCGATTCCGTATCTCGCGCATAAGTCGTCAAGTCTGTTGGGCCCGGCGGGGTGCTTGCGACGCGCCAGCAGCAGAGTATCGACCAGCCGCTCTCTTGCGATCAACACGCGCTCGGCTCGTTTCAGCTCCGCGCAGAGAAACCCATGGTCGAAGCCGGCGTTGTGAATCACCAGCGGTGCGTCGCCGATGAAGGCGAGGAATTCATCGGCAACTTCGATGAAACGTTTGTGCTGTTTTAGAAACTCGGTTGAGAGTCCGTGTACTGCAAATGCCTCAGCAGGCATGTCGCGTTCCGGATTGAGATAAGCGTGAAAGGTCGATCCTGTCGGAATCCGATTCAGTAGTTCGATACAGCCAAGTTCGACAATTCGGTGCCCTTGGATCGGATCGAGACCGGTAGTTTCAACGTCCAGAACAATTTCGCGCATAATCGGCCGCTTATAAGAATCACCTGATCCGTTTCGGCATTGTAGCAACGCGAGCAAGAATTTCACGCACTTGAGCACGTGCAGCAGCAAAACCCTTTGATGTATCCACTACGAAATCGGCGCGTGCGCGTTTTTCGGCGTCAGGCATTTGCTTGACAAGAATTGCCTCAAACTTCTCTTCGGTCATCCCAGGGCGCTCGAACACGCGAATTCGCTGCACCTCCGCCGGCGCGGAGACAACGACCACAGCGTCACACCGTCGTTCGGCCCCGGTTTCAAACAACAGCGGTATATCAAGCACCGCCACGGCCGCACCTTTGCGAGCGGCCTCCTCCAGAAAACGGGCCTCAGCACGGCCGACCAGCGGATGAATGATGTTTTCAAGCTTCTTGATCGCAGCTGCATTGCCCAGCACTTCTTTGGCAAGTTTGTCACGGTCAACCTTGCTGCCGGTCGTCGTGCCAGGGAACGCTGCCTCGATCAGAGGGGTTGCCTTGCCTTCGTATAGCCGATGAACCTCCGCATCCGCCTCGTGAAGTGGGATGCCCTCTTCCGCGAAGAACCTTGCGGTTGTGGACTTGCCCATCCCTAGTGAACCAGTCAGTCCGAGAACAAACATTGGCTAGCCGTCAACAAATTTGCCTTGTCTGAGAAAGGTGAGCAGCGGCAAAAGCGGCAGCCCGAGGATGGTGAAATAATCCCCCTCGACCCGCTCAAACAGGTGAATGCCGATACTTTCGAGTTGATAGCCCCCGACGCTGCTCATTGCCGTGTCCCCAGCCATATCGAGATAACTATTCAGGAAACGATCAGAAAAGTCGCGCATGGTCAGCTTTGCCGTATCAACGCAAGAAAAAATCGTCTCGCCGTCACGAACCAAAGCAAGCGCTGAGTGAAGTTCATGCGTGCGTCCGCGCAAAACCCGCAGTTGCTCGGCAGCCTGAGCTCGGTCGCCAGGTTTGCTCAGCCTCTTTGCTCTATTCGCCAGCGTCTGATCCGCTCCTAGTACCAGACGTCCCGGCAATAAAGCCGCGATCGCCTCTGCCTTGGCGCGCGCCAAATGTTGGGCCACGCCAGCTGCATCAGCCACACCCGATTTGGCTTCCATCGCTCGCTCGTCGATTTGCGATGGCCTTATTTCAAATCGCAGACCCGCCGCTGCAAGGATCTTTCCGCGGATATCGCTTCTGGATGCAAGCACCAGCGGCTGAGAGGCAAGCCAAAGAACCATGGGTCACGCCACTGGATGCCGACGTCGCTCGCTCAAAAGCCTCATGACCGCTGCTGCCGTTTCTTCAATCGACCGACGCGTGACATCGATCGTGGGCCAATTGTGTTTTGCGCAGAGTCGTCGCGAAAATGAAACCTCCTCGGCGACCGCGGTCTTGTCGATGTATTGATCGTCATCGCGGTGCGCCTTCAAACCGAGTAATCGATTTTCGCGAATCTGCACGATACGCTCGGGACTCGCATACAATCCAACCACAAGCGGCCTGGTGAGTTTCTCCACCGCAGGCGCCAATGGCACGCTGGGTACTAATGGTACGTTTCCAGTCTTAACACCGCGATTGGCAAGATAGATGGACGTAGGTGTCTTTGAGGTCCGCGACACACCAACCAGAACCACGTCGGCCTCCTCTAGACCCTCAACGTATTGGCCGTCGTCGTGCAGCATCGTGAAATTGAGCGCATCGATGCGCTGAAAGTATTCCGCGTTGAGTACGTGCTGGGCGCCGGCTCGATGTATGGTTTCGGTTCCGAGGTAAGACTGGAAGAGTCGCAATACAGGCCCCAGCACCGACATACAAGGCAATCCGAGTTCACGACATTGTTTCTCGAGAAGCTGGATGAGGTCTTCTTCGAGCAAAGTGTAGAGAACCAGACCCGGTGACTCGGTGATTTCCGCCAACGCATGATCGAGCTGCTTTTTGGAACGGACCATTGGATAGAGATGCTCGACAGGTGACACGTT
>DASRAF010000535.1:0-3308 GCA_035638295.1 Pseudolabrys sp. | reverse complement strand
AGCGGCCAAACCGCCGCCGCGCCACCGAGCATCGTGATGAACTCGCGCCGTCGCATTCGGCACCTAGTCGGCAGGCTGTTCGTCTTCCCGCCACCGGCCCAAGGATAGCACATTCGGCAGGGCATGCTGCGCTGCGAGATTTCAACCCCGCCTATGTCGGCTCTGGGTCTTGGCCGTGCGAAAACGTTTGGGAGCGCGGAGTTTTGGGCCTTCGAGGGTTGTCGTTTTTGGGATTGGCTATGCCCTGATCGCTGCCGTCAGCGGCCGGACACCTATGATGCTCATCACCCTCGTCATATTGTAGGCCAGCACGTGCAGTGCCATCTCTGAGGCCACCCTGGGCAGCGTCTTCATCAGGAAGTGAGTAGCACCCATTCGGGCCTTGATCGTTCCAAACGGGTGCTCAACCGTTTCGCGCCGCTGACGCATCTTTTCGGGATGCTCGTCGAGCCTGCGCTGCACCGCTTCGAGAACATGCTCGTGCTCCCAGCGGGTGATGCGTCGCTCCTTGCCGCTGGTGCAGTTTTTCTTGATAGGGCAGCTTTGGCAGGCGTTGGTCCAGTAGCGGCGCAGGATCAACCCATCTTCCTCGTTCGTATATCGGTACGGCAGCGTTTCGCCGGCAGGACAGAGGTAGACGTCCTCGTCAGCCACGTAGCGGAAGTCCTGTTTGCCAAAGCGCCCCCTCGCCATCATGCCCGAGGTCATCGGCTTGGGCAGTGTGACCGTGACGCCAGCATTGTCGCAGGCCAGGATCTCCTCACCACTGAAGTAGCCGCGGTCGGCGACGGCATCGAGCTTCTCCACCGCCAACACGGCCTTCGCCGCCTTGGCCATGGGCGAGAGCTGCGCCCGGTCCGACCCCTCGTTGATCACCTCATGCGCAATGATCAGATGATGCTTGGTCTCCACGGCAACCTGGACGTTGTAGCCGACAACACCAGACCCCCGGCCGCTTGTCGCCATCGAGCGGGAGTCCGGGTCGGTCAGTGATATCTGTTGATCCGGGGCCGCTAGCATCTGCACCCGAAGCTCCTTCAGATGCTGCATCTGTTGCTTCAACTTCGCGATTTTGTCTTTGAGACGGCTCGTCTTGGTTTGGAGTGCCTCTGACGGCTCCTGCCGGTCGGCGGTATCGAGCTGCTGTAGATAGCGCGCGACGCTCTCCTCAATCTGCGCCATGCGCCGATCCATCTTGGCGCGGGTGAAGTTCTTGTCCCGGTTGTTCACGGCTTTGAACTTGCTGCCGTCGATCGCCACGCTCGCCTCCGTCAACAGACCCATGGCGCGACAGAGTTCAATAAACCGGGCGCAGACCTGGCGGATCGCGCCGCCATTGTCCTTGCGGAAGTCAGCGATCGTCTTATGGTCGGGAGCAAGGCGGCCCGTCAGCCACATCACTTCAACATTGCGCAAAGCCTCGCGCTCAAGCCGCCGGCTCGACTGAACCCGATTAAGGTAGCCGTAGATGTAGAGCTTCAGAAGGACCGATGGATGATAGCCCGGCCGGCCAGTTGTCTCGGGAGCAACCCCGTCAAATCCCAGTTCCGCCAGATCAAGCTCATCAACAAAGACATCGATCACCCGAACTGGATTGTTCTCATCGATCCAGTCTTCCAGGCATTCGGGAAACAGTGTGCTTTGCTCGCGATCCGTGCCCTCAACGAAGCGCTTCATCCGACCCTCCGCCACAGCCAAGAATCAGCGCTGCGAGAATCACACGAAGGAGGGCGTTTTCACACAGCCAGGGTCATAAGCCGACCTCAAGCTACAGCTTAGCCCACGTCCGCTTTGCCCCCGAAAGCGGAGGTGCGCGAAGCCAGGCCGCCGCCTCATCGCCCCGCGCCGATCTACTTTCCAATTATCTTTCGCAGCGCTTCATTGATCCTGTCTTGCCAACCCGGGCCGGCGTCTTGAAAGTAATCAAGAACGTCCCGGTCAATTCGCAAAGAGACAAGCTCCTTGGCATTTGGGATCGTCGGACGCTTTGGAGGGAGTTCCGCGGGCTTCGTGGTTGCCGCTTTAAACGCCGCCTCAGCCGCGTCCCGTGAGGTGGTGGTTCTTCGTGTTCTGTCGGCAGGCATTTTATGTTGTCTCGCTAAGGCTTTACTTTCTTAAACGCAAACTAGGCGACCAGACGAAGGCAGGCGACATGTCCGCTTTGTGCCATGTACGAACTCACGCACCGTGACAAAACGAAATGCCCCCAAGCCGACTGGCTGGGCTCATCAATCCAGGCTGCTGTCAGGCAAAAGCTTTGCTCTTGATTGCGCCAACGAGCGCCGTGAGTATGGCGCCGCCAGCGCCCCCGGCGACCGCCTGTGAGATGATCCCGCCGATGCTGAGATCGCCTGATTGTGCCGCGGCCATGATCGACGGCAGCAACGCCGTCACGATCTGGCCGAGCACGCCACCTCCGACCAAACCGGAAACAATGTTGCCAATCATTCCAAGATCGAAGGTGGGAGAGGCCTTACCTGCGCCAACGCCACCGAGCGCCCCTGCAATGAGATTGATCAAAATCTGTTCCATGTTGATCTCCCAGTCTCCCGATTAGTTAAGGTCTATTCTATCCCTTCAGCCATCGAGCGTCGAGTTTGAACCGATGCCGGGAGAGGCATCACCATATCAGCGCCGACGCACTCGCGCTCACCGACGCGCAAAGATAGCTGAGGCGGGCTGTCGGGCGCTCGCAGCAAGGATGGAGAGCACCACCATGTGGCTAGGCCAAATTGCTCTAGATCAATGCCCTCGTTTCCAAGCAAGACCACGTTATTGGATGCCACCGATAGAGATGGCATCCTTGAACGGATGCCGCCCATGACTATGCAAGGTGATAACAGAGGCCATGGCTTGGCCAACAACTTATGGGCACAATTAGAGCAAATTTCGCTCGGCTCGAATCGGGAGGATTCCCAACGCTTTATCAATGAGCGAGTCTGCCGGCATTGATTCGTTTTTTGGAGCGAGCGATGCCGAAGCCCTATTCCGTCGACTTGCGTGCCCGAGTGATTGAAGACGTAGAGACCGGTGCCTCGCGGCGCGAGGCGGCTGAACGCTATGGAATCAGCCCCAGCGTGGTGGTGATCTGGGTGCAGCGTTTCGAGGAGACCGGCAGCGTTGCAGCAAAGCCAAGCGGCGGCAGCACCTCGCCGCTGGAGCAGCATGCGGAGTTTCTGCTGGGTCTGATTGCCAACCAGCCGGACCTGACGCTGGACGAGATCGTCGCGGCGATGCGCAAACGCCGGATCGCAGGCAGCCGCAGCGCGGTGTGGCGGTTCTTCGCTCGCCGCAACATCAGCTTCAAA
>DASRAF010000534.1:0-2037 GCA_035638295.1 Pseudolabrys sp. | reverse complement strand
CTCCAATACCCTTCGCACCGTTGGGGCGTTTTTAGACCGCAAGCCTGATGCGAAACTTCTCTTTGCTTCCAACCGTGGTCAAGAGGTAGTCATTCTGTACGAGACAAACGGCGGTGTTCGTCATTTGGAAGAATATCCGATTTCCGGTATCTACGAGTTTTGGATTAAAGAGTACGTAAAGAGGAAAAAGTAGAAATGATCATTGGCAGCAAATCTCGAGTATCAGGCTATGCAAAGACTGGACTGACCAACCCGCCCGACGTTGAATAGCCCACCATCAGAGTTAATCTGAATTGATAGCTAATATTTTCCCGGTTCTGTCCTCGGTGCCAAAATTGCTTCGGTATCGTCATCGGGAACCGAAGAGCGAAAGCAACGTGCAACCCCATACGTGCCTTGCTCGTTCCCGTCAATAGGTCAAGCGATTAGGCTTCCGATAAAGTCAGCGAACTCTGCTATCTACTTTTGATTCCCACTGCGGAATTGGACCCACTCTATTTTCCAGGCGCCGTCGTGGGCTTTCGGAATTCGCGCCAAACTGAGACCGCGACCGTCACTATCGCCAGCGGTGCGATGAACCAGACAACCGCGTTCTGAAACGTCAGTACGCGCTCGTCCTGGATCTCCTCCAGCACCAGGTTGCCGAGGTAAATCGCGAAGAAAAACAGAAACATCACGCCTTCCCAGCGGCGGATCGCCCGGCCCGCGAAAAAGACGGGCAGGCACGCGAACAGCACGATATTCATGACAGGAATGCCGAAGGAGAGCATGTGCGGCCCAACTTCGATGCCTCGCGGTGCCACGAGGGCGCCAATGCCGAGCACCGCTAGGATGTTGAACAGATTGCTGCCAACGATGTTACCCACGGCTATGTCGCGCTCGCCCTTCCACGCCGCCACCAGGCACGCCGACAATTCCGGCGCCGTCGTCCCGATCGTGACTACTGTCATGCCGATGATAACTTCCGCCACGCCCATAGCCTGAGCAATCGCCACGGCGCCGCCGATCAGAAGGTCTGAACCCTGGCTCAGCAACGCCAACCCCACGAGAATGAACAGGCCATGCAACCAGAAGCGGCAGTCCGGGCGGATCGATTCGTCGATCTGCTCGGCGTAGTCGTCCTTCACACCCGTCGTCTCTTTGCGGCTTTGGACGATGACGAAGAGCATGTACGCGACCAGCGCGCCGAGCAGGATCGCGCCATCCAGACGATTCAACACTCCGTCCTGCGCCATCAGCAATAGTGTCAGGCCCGCGCCGACCATGATTGGAACATCCAACCGTATGAGCTGTGGCGCGACCGCCAGCGGCGTAATGGTCGCACACACGCCCAAGATGAAGAGCACGTTGTAGATGCTGCTGCCCACGGCATTGCCCAGCAGGAGATCTGTTTTGTCCGCAAGAGAAGATTGGATGCTGACCGCCAGTTCCGGCGCGCTGGTGCCGAAGGCCACGATGGTGAGTCCAACGATCAGCGGCGCAATGCCCAGTGCCAGCGCCAGCCGCGAAGCGCCCTTCACCAACAGTTGCGCGCCCACGATCAGGATGGCGAGTCCGGAGAGAATAAGTCCGATGTTCCACAGCATGAGTCGCTCCAAGGATGCGTATGCAATTCCCCTGAGTTAAAACGTAAGGATAAAGGACAGTGACTTTCTCTTCACGTTTTTTCCCTGCGTAGGATAAGCTACACCGCGCATCACTATCGAATGGTTGGCGAAGCATTCTTGGCGGCGGTGACCTCGCCTGCCGTGTCCGTAACGACAACGTCAACTTTCAGTCGGACCAGGTCGGCCGCACGATTAGGGCGGAGCTCGGATTTGCCTCTTGTCGTCCGAAATTCAATCAAAATATTTTCTCCTCAATGTAACCGAGGTTAAGCATCCCTTGCAGAAATCATTTATTCGGAACTGAACCGATGTCGGTGAAATAACCAATCCTCGGGATTTTCTTAGGCTGCTGCGCGGCAGCGCAATGAATCGTAGCTAGAATAAGAACCGGGAGCGCATAGACAAGGATTTTTATCCTTATAGATCGCCG
>DASRAF010000533.1:0-4466 GCA_035638295.1 Pseudolabrys sp. | reverse complement strand
GACAATGAAAAGGGCGCCGTGACCGAATTTCCCGAGGCGGCGGAAATCCGGGCCGGGTAACGAATACCTGTTCCGTCACGTCCGGGCTTGTCCCAGCCCATCCCCTTGTTAGGGAAACGAGCACGTGGATGCCCGGCGGATGGCCGGGCATAACTGTGTAAGAGACCGACGAAATGCTATGGGCCGTCTTTACGCTGATTGCTGCGGCGGCGCAGACCGCGCGCAACGCCATGCAGCGCGAGCTGACGGCAACGCTTGGGATGGTCGGTGCCACTCACGTCCGCTTTCTCTTCGGTTTTCCATTCGCGCTGCTCTTTCTCGCCGGCGTATTGATCGCAACGGGCGAGGCTCTGCCGAAGCCGCCAAATGTGTTCTGGCCCTGGGTGATCGCCGGCGCTTTCACTCAAATCGCAGCGACGGCGACGATGCTTTCTGTGATGGGCCAGCGCTCGTTCGTGGTGGCCTATGCCTACATCAAGACCGAGCCCGTGCATGTGGCGCTGTTCGGGTTGATCTTTCTCGGTGACAGGATCACACCGCTTTCAGCGGTTGCAATCCTTCTCGCCACAGCTGGTGTGATCGTCATCTCCCTCAAGGGCGGGATCGACGAAAGGCCCACCGTGCGCTCAACCGTCATTGGCCTTGTGTCGGGCGCGCTGTTCGGGCTTTCTGCCATTGGCTATCGCGGCGCCATCCTGTCGTTGCAGTTACCGGGTTTTGTGCTGGCGGCGACAGTTACCGTTGCAATCGGCCTTGTGATCCAGGCGGCGACTTTGTCACTCTATCTTGCGCTGCGTGACCCCAAGGTTCTCCGGGCAATTGCCGGCGCGTGGCGTCCCTCACTTTTGGCCGGGTTCATGGGCGCGTTCGCATCGGAATTCTGGTTTCTGGCTTTCGCCATTACGACCGCAGCCAATGTGCGCACGCTGGCACTGGTCGAGGTCCTGTTCGCGCAAGGGGTGACCCGTTTTGTCTTTAAGCAGGCAATCACGCAACGCGAGGCTTTCGGGATCGTGCTCGTCGTGGTCGGTGTCGCGCTGCTCGTGTGGCCGCGTTAGTTCCGCTCGTCGGGCAAAACCGGCAAGGGATGGAATTCGACGCCTTCCTCCGAAAGCTCTTTCGCTTCCTCAGGCGAGGCAACACCATAGATCGAGCGGTGCTCGATTTCTCCATAGTGCATTTTGCGCGCTTCCTCAGGGAATTTCACGCCGACATTGTCGGCGTTCTTGGTGAGGTGGTCGTGCAATTCCTTGAGCTTGGTGCGGAATTCCTGCTCCTGCGGGGATATCATCGCGACAGGAGCGGCCGGCACCGGGGTCGCAACGTCTGCCGCGGCAGCCGGCGTTTCAATGGGTGTGCGCTGTGTTTTTGCGGGTGTTGACAGGCGCGGCGCCATGATTGCCTTCTCGACCTTGGTCGAGCCGCACTGGGGACAGCTCACAAGGGCGCGTTTCGCCTGTCTGTCGTAGGCGACGGAATCCTGAAACCAGCTTTCGAATTCGTGGCCGCGGTTGCAGACAAGCGCGTAGCGTATCATTCTGCCCCCCGCACGACGTGCAAATGGGCAGGTTCTGCCATCGGTTCCACGATTTCAAAGCGGCGGCCATGCTGCAGCGATGGAATGCGTGCCCGCGCATTGGCCACTTCCGCCGGATCGATCCTGGCCATCACTACCCCCGGCTCGGTGCCGCCCTCCGCAACGATGCGCCCCCAAGGGTCAACGATCAGTGAATGGCCATAGGTATCGCGGCCGTTCTCATGTTTGCCACCCTGTGCGGCAGCGAAGACGAAGCATCCGTTTTCGATGGCACGTGCGCGGACAAGCACATGCCAATGCGCTTCGCCGGTTTGCTTCGTAAAGGCTGAGGGGATCGCCAGCATGGTAGCGCCGGCTTCGGCCAACGCGCGATAGAGCGCCGGGAAACGCAGATCGTAGCAGATCGTCAGCCCCAATCGTCCCCAGGGAAGGTCCGCTAGCACCGCTAATTCGCCGGGTCGGTAATTGCGCGACTCCCGGTAACTCTCGCCGCCGGCGAGATCGACGTCGAACATATGGATTTTGTCATAGCGCGACGCGATTTCACCCTTTGGGTCGATAAGAAAAGAACGATTGACGGCTTTATCGTGCGAAATTCTGATCGCCAGCGAGCCGACGTGAATATAGATACCAAGCTGCCGCGCCAGGTCGCGAAAGGTTGCGACAGCCCTGTCCGATTCTTCATCTTCGACCGCGTCGAAAAGCTGCTCGCCTCTGGCCGCCAGAATGTTCGTCATTTCCGGCGTGAGTACATAGTCGGCACCGGCCTCTTTCGCCTCGCCGATCATGCGCACGGCGTGGTCGATGTTCTCGCCCGGCTTCAAGCTCGAACGCATTTGGATCATTGCGGCGTTGAAGCTGCCTGCGGTCATGCGGATGCCCCGTCGCCCGTCAGGAGCGAATCTAGTTTGCCCGCTCGTTCAAGTGCGTGCAGTTCGTCGCTGCCACCAACGTGAACGGGGCCAATGAAGATCTGAGGCACTGTCATACGTCCGTTGGCGCGCTGGATCATTTCGTTGCGGCGCTCCCAGTCGCGGCTGACATCGATCTCACTGTAGGTCGCGCCTCTGCGTTTCAGCAAAGCCTTGGCGGCGTTGCAATTCGGGCAATAACGGGTCGTATAGATCTCGATGGCCGGCATAGCGTTTCTGCGGTTTCGACCCTTCTATATGGGACTTTGCGCTGGCGCCACAACCCGCGCGAATATCAGCACATCGACCTGTGCAGCGCCCGCCCGCAACAATGTGCGGGTGCAGGCGTCGACAGTGGCGCCGGACGTCAGCACGTCGTCGACCAGTACCAGGCGCCGACCGGCAATCTCGACCCTGTGTTCAGGCGGGACAAGAAATGCCCGCTGGACGTTATCGGCGCACTCGGTTCGAGACCGCCCGTCCTGCTGCGGGGTGGCACGGATACGTTTGGGCCCGCCATGCGCGATGGGGACCCCGCAAATCGCCGATATCGCGCGGGCAAGAACGACCGATTGACTGTATCGTCGTGTCCATCGCCAATGTAGGGGTACCGGAACTAGCGCATCGGCATCGGCCAGAAGCTCGTGGCCAGCGCGCGCCATCCAACGGCCCATCATGGGTGAAAGGTCGAGCCGGTCGCTATATTTGAGGCCGTGTACCAGAGTGCTGGCGACATCGTCGTAAGGGAGACGGCACGAGCCCGGTTTGTAAGCCGGTGGATCGGCGATCGCTTCCATCGACAGCAGGCCAGGCCCCGGGTCATAGGCAAATGGAATTCCAATCGTATACGGTAAGGCGGCTCGATGAGCGACAGTTTCGACCAGCACGGCGCGCAAAGCCCTTTGCCTTCGCTGACTGGCTCGCGGCAGCAGGGACAGAGCTGCGCCAAGGCAAAATCGAGGACGACCCGAAGGGCTCCGCGCATGCTTTCGCGAAAGCGAGCACCGTACGATTCCGGTCTGTCCGGCCTTGCCGATACAAGCTCGTTTATGCTGGAACCGTAGCATAGTCGCGCGTTGCCCTGACACGATCACTGTCGCGCTATCGAACAAGACAATGTCGCCAGGCCCCAGCCTATTTGACCAGCAGCTCCTCCGCACGAGGCAAGCGCGTGCGCTCAAGCTTGGCCCAGCAACTTTTCTGCTTGATCGCACTGCGTCCGAATTGGGAGAGCGTCTTTCTGCCGTCCTGCGTCAATTCAACATCGCAGTCGATCTGGGTACTCCGACCGATGCAGTGCGCCAGGTTCTTGCAGCAAGTGAGAAGGTCGGAACGATTGTCGCGACTAGCGTTCACCCGCTCGCCGGAGATTGTCCATTCCTGCGTGTTGCAGCCGATGAGGAGGCGTTGCCATTTGCCAACGCGTCGGTGGACCTGGTCGTGTCGGCACTGGCGCTGCAATTTGTTAACGACTTGCCGGGAACCTTGATCCAGATTCGCCGCGCACTGACGCCCGATGGCTTGCTGCTGGCGGCACTTGTCGGCGGCGAAAGTTTGTCGGAGCTGCGCGAGGCCATCGCAGTTGCTGAGATTGAGATTGAAGGCGGAGTCTCGCCGCACGTTGCTCCATTTGTCGATGTAGCCGAACTCGGCACGCTATTGCAGCGTGCAGGATTCGCACTGCCGGTTATCGACAGCGAACGGCTGATCGTACGATACGATTCGATATTTGCCTTGATACGCGATCTTCGTCACATGGGCGCGACCAATATCTTGAATGAGCGCAGACGAAAGCCGCTCAATCGCGCAACGGTGCAGCGTATGGCCGAGATTTATCGCGAGCGGTTTGCTGACGACGATGGTCGCTTGCGTGCAAGCTTCGAGATCGTCTGGTTGTCCGGGTGGGCGCCGCACGAGGGCCAGCAGAAGCCGCTCAAGCCCGGTTCGGCGGGACGGCGACTTTCCGACGCTCTGAATACGACCGAAATATCGGCCGGAGAAAAGCCGGAGCGATTGCG
>DASRAF010000532.1:0-3416 GCA_035638295.1 Pseudolabrys sp. | reverse complement strand
CGATACGGTGCGCGATGCACTCAATTCCCATTTGCGTCCGCATCCAATCGCCATTCTCTCCGCCGAAGTTGTGGCCGACGATTTCAGCGCCCGCACCTCGGCGATCAAACGCCATTACCTCTATCGCATCGTCAATCGTCGGGCCGATCTGACGCTCGATGCCGGCCGTGCCTGGCGCGTGCCGCGTCCCCTCGACACCGATGCGATGCACAAGGCGGCGCAGTTGCTCATCGGTAAGCACGATTTCACGACGTTTCGCTCCACCGAATGTCAGGCCAAGTCGCCGGAAAAAACGCTCGATGTCTTTGGCGTGGAGCGCGACGGCGATGAGGTGAAAGTGACCGCCGTTGCGCGCTCGTTTCTGCACAACCAGGTGCGATCGATGGTGGGTTCGCTGGTCTGCGTTGGAGAGGGAAAGTGGACCGCGGAGGATCTGCGCAAGGCGCTTGATGCACGCGATCGCACGGCCTGCGGGCCTGTGGCGCCGCCGGACGGCCTCTATCTGATGCAGGTGGACTATTGAAACGTCGGCCGGCCGGCAATCACGCGAAATAGCGGTCGATGATCTTGCGATAGATCGTGGTCAGGGCCTGCAGATCGACGATCGGCACGCGTTCGTCGACCTGGTGCATGGTCTGGCCGACCAGGCCGAACTCGACGACCGGGCAATAATGCGTGATGAAACGCGCGTCCGAGGTGCCCCCGGTCGTCGATAGCGCCGGCTTGCGGCCGGTCACGTCGGCAACGGCATTCGCAACAAGTTCGGTGAACGGCCCCGGCTTGGTGAGAAAAACACCGGCGTTCGAGGGCTCCCAACGGAATTCGAATGTTATCTTTCCGCCTGCGGCTTTGGCGGCGCGCTGTTCGATCAGCTCTTTCAGCGAATCGAGCGTGTGCTTGTCGTTGAAGCGGATGTTAAAGCGTGCGCGGGCTTCGCCGGGGATCAGATTGACGGTCTTGTTGCCGACATCGACCGACGTGAATTCCAGATGCGACGGTGCGAACTGTGCGCTGCCCTGGTCGAGCGGCTCGCTCTGCAGCGCCGCGACCAGCGCGATGAGGCCCCGGATCGGATTTTCGGCGCGCTGCGGATAGGCGACATGCCCCTGTTTGCCGCTGACAATCAGATGGCCGTTGAGCGAGCCGCGACGGCCGACCTTGATGGTGTCGCCCATCGCCTCCTGATTGCTCGGCTCGCCCAGGATGCAATGATCGAATTTCTCGCCGCGCTCTGCGGTCCATTTCAGCAACTTGGGTGTGCCATTGACCGCGATGCCTTCTTCATCGCCGGTGATCAGAAACGAGATCGAGCCCTTCGGCTTGCCGCCATTCGCGGCAAGATGATCGAGGATGGCCGCGACTGCGCAGGCGATGCCGCCTTTCATGTCGACGGCGCCGCGTCCGTATATCTCGCCGCCGGCAACCTCGCCGGAAAATGGCGGATGCTTCCAGGCTTTCTCATCACCCGGCGGCACCACGTCCGTGTGGCCCGCGAAAACGAGATTCGGTGCGGCGGTGCCGATACGCGCGTAAAGGTTTTCGACGTCGTCGGCACCGGGTTCGCGGAATGTCATGCGATGCACAGTGAAGCCGGACGCCGTTAGCGTCTTTTCGAGAAACGACAGCGCGCCGCCTTCGGCTGGCGTCACCGACGGGCAGCGCAACAGATCGCGGGTGATGGTGGCGGGATCGGGGGGCACAGTCGGTGGCCTCAATCTCTCAATAGCTCGTTGATGCTTGTCTTCGAACGCGTGCGCTCGTCGACGCGCTTGACGATCACGGTACAATAGAGGCTGGGACCGCCGCTCTTGCCCGGTAGCGAGCCCGGCACGACAACGGAATAGGGCGGCACTTCTCCCTGCGTAACCGCGCCTGTCTCACGATCGACGATGCGCGTCGAAGCGCCGAGGTAAACGCCCATCGACAGCACTGCGCCAGTGCGCACGATGACGCCTTCCGCGACCTCAGATCGCGCACCGAGAAAACAGTTGTCCTCGATGATGACGGGGCCTGCTTGCAATGGCTCGAGAACGCCGCCGATGCCGGCACCGCCGGAAATATGACAGTTCTTGCCGATCTGTGCGCAGCTGCCGACGGTCGCCCAGGTATCGACCATGGTGCCGGAATCGACATAGGCGCCGAGATTCACAAAGGACGGCATCAGCACAACACCGGGCGCAATGAACGCCGAGCGGCGCACCACACAGCCGGGTACAGCGCGAAAACCGGCCTTGCGGAATCGCGCGGCGCTCCAGCCCTTGAATTTGGAATCGACTTTGTCCCACCAAACAGCCTTGCCCGGGCCGCCCGGAATGACGCTCATGTCGTTGAGGCGGAACGACAGCAGTACGGCCTTCTTCAGCCATTGATTGACGCGCCACTGCCCGTTCGCATCGCGTTCGGCGACGCGCGCTTGCCCGGCATCCAGAAGCTCGAGCGCGGAATTCACCGCCTTGAACACGGCGCCTTTGGTCTTCGGTCCGATCTTGTCGCGGCCTTCAAAGGCCTCGTCGATCACGCGTGCAAGCTTGTCGGTGGACATGGCGGCTCCGGGTCGTTGGCTGCGGTTTGTCGATGGCGCGGCAGGGGATGTCAAGCCGCGCTCGCCGGGCTAAGCTTGCCGTGACGGAGAAAAGCTCATGAATCTGCAATTCACGCGCCTCGGTTCAATCCTGACGGCCCTGGTCCTCAGCGCCGGCAACGCGTCTGCCCATCACATCATGGGCGGCCGGACCCCGGCCACCTTCGGTGAAGGCATGTTGTCGGGGCTCGGTCATCCGATTATCGGCCTCGACCATTTTGCCGCTGTGGTTGCGGTAGGCTGCATCGCCGCCATGCACAGCGCGGGAGCTGCACTCGTTATTGCTTTCATTGTCTCGATGATGGCCGGCGTCGCGTTGCATCTGAACGGTGCGACCGTGCCAGCGGCGGAAATTCTGGTCGCACTTTCTGTCATCGCACTTGGGGTGCTGATGCTGGGAAGACGGCAGATGTCGGCTATTTCTGCGCTTGTGCTGTTCGCGCTGGTTGGGCTCGTGCACGGTTACGCGCTGGGCGAATCGATCTATGGCGCGGAGCAAACTCCGCTCTATGCTTATCTGCTCGGCCTCGCGGTCATCCAAAGCGCGATTGCACTCGTGGCAATGGCGGTCGCACGCAGCGTTGCCGGACCATCAAGAGATCTCTCACCGTTGCGGCTGGTCGGTGCAGGCATTGCCGGCATCGGACTTGCAGTATTGATGCAGCAGGTCGTGCCGGCCGTCTGATCAGGGCCGGCGCACAATCCCTTCCAGAAAGTGCGTGAGATCGTCGGTCAGGTGATCGACGTAGGGGGCATCGCGTCCCTCGAGCTCCCAGGCTTCGCGGAAGACTTCGCGCTGGCCTTCCGGCACCACGAGCACGGTGGTCATGCCGAG
>DASRAF010000531.1:0-2734 GCA_035638295.1 Pseudolabrys sp. | reverse complement strand
GGATTCGCGTACACGAAGCGCGACGTTGCCTTCCGCTTCACGCAACAGGCGGTCGCGGATCATGCGACCGGTGACCTTGTCACCCTCGGTTCCGGCAAGAGGAGAGTCGTTGACGCGAAAGATCATTGCCAGGGTCGGCGGATCGATCGGCTGAGCGGCAAGGGGCGTCTCGACCTCGGGCGCGCAAATCGTGTTGGAAACCGTTGCATTGGGCAATCCGGCAACGGCCACGATGTCCCCGGCCTCGGCTTCTTCGACACCAGTCCGCTCGAGCCCACGGAAAGCAAGCAGCTTCGTGACGCGGCCGGTCTCGATGAGATTGCCATCGCAGTCGAGCACCTTCACATTCTGATTAGGCTTGATGGTGCCGGAGGTGATGCGCCCCGTCACGACACGTCCAAGATACGGATTCGCCTCAAGGATGGTACCGAGCATGCGGAACGGCCCATCTTCCACGTGCGGCGGCTTCACGTGCTTGAGCGCAAGATCAAAGAGCGGAGCCATCGATTCCTTTGGCCCCTCCAGCGAGTGAGCCATCCAGCCTTCCTTGGCCGAGCCGTAAAGAATCGGGAAATCGAGTTGCTCTTCGGAGGCATCCAGCGCCGCGAAAAGATCGAATACTTCGTTCACGACCTGTGTCGCGCGCGCGTCCGCTCGGTCCACTTTGTTGATGACGACAATGGGCTTGAGCCCCATCTTCAGCGCCTTGGACACCACGAACTTCGTCTGCGGCAGGGGACCTTCAGCGGCATCCACCAGTACGAGCGCACCGTCGACCATGTTCAGAATGCGTTCCACCTCTCCGCCAAAATCGGCGTGGCCGGGCGTATCGACGATGTTGATGCGCGTGTTCTGCCAGACAACCGAAGTTGCCTTGGCGAGGATCGTGATCCCGCGCTCGCGTTCGAGGTCGTTTGAATCCATGGCGCGTTCTATCACGCGCTGGTTCTCGCGGAATGCGCCGGATTGCTGGAGCAGCCGATCGACCAAAGTTGTCTTGCCGTGGTCGACGTGCGCGATGATGGCGACGTTGCGAAGGTCCATGAGGTTCCTGAAACCAAGCGCGGGCCCAAACCGGAGGGCCCGCGACTCTGTTGCGGCGCAATATAGTCAGGCGCAGCCAGGATGCAACCTCTGTCCGATCGTGCCCGCCGGCACGGTAAACCTCACAATGCTTGCATGAACTGGCCGGCACGTTGGCTAGCCGAGTTTCGGATCGAGCGTTTTCGACCACAATGACCGATCGTCCAGGTCTTTCAGCGTCACCGTCATCTGCTGGGTGTTGCCATCAATGGCGACGTGGCCGAAGAACTGCATGCCTTCACTGGGCGGCAGGTTCTGACTCTGCTCCTTGCTCGGCGCTTTTATGTAGACGAGCTGGGGCCCGAAAGTCATGTCGAGCGCGTTGGGCCCGAATGTGCCGGCATGGAGCGGACCGGAGACAAATTCCCAGAATGGTTCGAAATCCTGAAATACCCCCTTGCTGGGATCGTAGTAGTGAGCTGCGGTGTAGTGCACGTCGGCGGTGAGCCAGACTGTATTGCGTACACCCGAGCGTTTGATGAACGACAGAATGTCGGCGATCTCAAGCTCACGTCCACGCGGCGGCCCGTCGTCGCCCTGCGCGACCGCTTCGACGCCCCATTTGCGGTCGAGGTCGTAGACGACCAGGAGGCTGATTGGCATATCGGCGGCAATGACTTTCCAGGTTGCACGTGAATTCGTCAGCTCCTGCTTGAGCCAGGCGACCTGCGTCGGGCCGAGAAAATAAGCAGCAGGACCGTAACTGTCTTCTTTGCCCTCGCCATTGGGGCCGCGATAGCTGCGCATGTCGAGCATGAACACGTCGAGCATTGGGCCATAAGAGATCTTGCGATAGATACGACCCGGCTCGCTTTGCGTCGTGCGAAGCGGCATGTACTCGTGGAAAGCACGCGCGGCTCGGGACGAGAGCAACAATGCGTTCTTCTCGACGTATTTCTTGCGTTGGTGCTCGGCGCGGGTGAGCGGCTCTCCGGGCCACCAGTTATTGGTAACCTCGTGGTCGTCCCATTGCGCGAACATCGGAATCTCGGCGTTGAACGCGAGCACGTTCTTGTCGAGCAGGTTGTATTTGTAGTTGCCGCGGAATTCGGTCAGCGTTTCCGCCGGCTTTGATTTGTCCTCGGTCACGATATTCCGCCACACTTGGCCATTCGGCATCTTCTGTTCTGCCGCAATCGGTCCGTCGGCGTAGATGGTGTCACCGTTATGGACGAAAAAGTCCGGGCGGTTCTTCAGCATGGCCGCGTAAGTACGCATGCCACCTCGCGACTCATCGATGCCCCAGCCCTGTCCGGCGGTGTCTCCTGACCAGATGAAACTGATGGAGCGCCGGTCGTTCGGCGCGGTGCGGAAGTGCCCGACTTTCGGTTCGCCCGAAATAGTCGGTGAGGCGAGATCCTGGAACCGCACGCGATAGAAGATGTCCTGGGCGGGCGGCAGATTCTCGACCAGAAGTTTGGCGGTGAAATCGCTTTCCGGCAGTGCATCGACGAAAGCGACGTTGCGCGCGTCTTTGAAGCTGTCAGTGGTCGCGATTTCGACCAGCATTCGCGACGGCCTGTCCGTACGCGCCCAGATGACACCGGAATCGGCTGTCACGTCTCCGGATTGCAGACCGTGCGTGATCAGGGGACGGTCGTTGGCGCGGCTGACGAAGGGACGAGCAATGCCTCCGATTGTGGTGAGCGCC
>DASRAF010000530.1:0-5692 GCA_035638295.1 Pseudolabrys sp. | reverse complement strand
ATGAGCGTGAAGTGGAACCTTGTTTCTGAGCGCGCGCGTAGAATTCCCGTGCGTGGTTTTGAAGATACACGAGCGAAGGTCGGTCGCAATGAAATTTGCGCCCGTGGCGGTAAGCGAAACCACAATTCAAGTAGGTGTGGCGGTAGCGCCACTCTTCGGCTTGACCCAACGTGTTGGAGTCTCGCGAATTTTCGACGCTGAAAAACTCTATTGGAGCGGCTAAAACACCAAAATAATCTAGAAATTACCGGTTGCCAAAAAAGCCTGTCACATATGAGTTTTTTGGGTCCCTGCAACGCTTTCCTGTTAAGTCTTTATCTTCGCGAAAAAAAATCTGTGCGAATTTTTGGGTAACTCCCATTTTGAAAACCCCGGTGCTTCCGATGTCAGCGGGTGATGGGACGAAAATTCGATCAACAATTACGCGTGGAGCAAATTTCTCTGACGCCGCGATGACGTTTTGACTACATCGATACTCCGGCGGACCGTAAAAAATCGGTGCCGTGCATGTCTTTAATACATGAATTGTCAGCAGATTATTCCGAGATACATAAATTCTAAAGAAAAAATCTCGGTGCGCCGATATCGCCGACACTACTTGCCGAGTTTGGCAATGCGATGGGCGAGACGCGAAACTTTCCGGCTGGCATTGCGCTTGTGAACGACGCCGCGCTGCCCTGCGCGCATGATAGCGGGCTCAGCCGCCTTGAATGCCGCGAGCGCCGCATTGCGATCGCCGCTTTGGATCGCCTCTTCGACCTTGCGCATCGAATTCCGCAGTAGCGAACGGCGACCTTTGTTCACTTCGGTGCGGCGCGCGATCACGCGCGTGGCTTTGCGGGCTGACTTCGTATTGGCCATTACTCTCTCGTTCGCAGCTGGTGCTCCCGGCGGATGCGCGCGAAAGCAACTAAGATTTACAGGAAGTTAGAGGCGGTGACACCGGTCGCCGCCAAGGCTGAGGCTTATAGAGAGACGACACGCGGGCGTCAACGTCCGCGATAGGCTTGCTTCAGGCCACGCGCTTGGCTCGCACCGCATCGTGCCCGGCGATGACCGATGCTCTATCTGCGGCGGAGAAAGGCGCCAGCGGGGGTCTCACCCGCGACAAGCTCGGCTCGCCATGGATATGAGCGAGCAGCGCCTTCACGCCTGGGACCAAGGGCTTGCCGTCGAACAGCTTGCGGATCGTGACAGCCGCGTCGAGCGCGGTCGTATCGCCCTGGCTCCAGGCCTGCGCGCAAAGGTCAGCATTGAGATTAGCGGTCGCGGAGATGCAGCCGGCGAAGTCGCCGCCCCGCGCCTCGAGCAGACAGGCTTCGGTCGAGGGGAATACCGCAAAACTCTTCGAGATGGCCGCGGCCGAGCGGGCATAGGCCATGTCGCCGGACGAATCCTTCAGTCCGGCGATGCGGGAGGAGAATGAATCGAGGAGTCGGCGGATCAGCGCCACATGCCAGGGCAGGCCGGACATGGCCGGGAAATGATAGAGATAGATCGGGATCGGAGTTTGCGCGCTCGCCGTCACCACGATTTTGACATAAGCGACCAACCCGTCGTCGGGTACGCCCTTATAGTAAAATGGCGGCAAGACCAGCGCGCCGCCGAAGCCGAGATTGGCCGCGTGGCGGGTGAGCGCAACAGCATCGGTGACGGAAGCAGCGCCGGTGCCAACCATCAGGCGGTGCATCGGCAGGCCATTTGCCTTGTAGGCGTCCATGACGCCTTTGCGTTCGTCGACGGAAAAAGAAGTCGCCTCGCCGGTGGTGCCGAGCACGTTGAGCCCGTCACAGCCATTGTCCAGCAGGTAGCGCGCGAGATTGACGGCGCGTTTTAGATCGGGCGCACCAGCCTCGTCGACAGGTGTAGCAATGGCGGCGATCACGCCGGACAGGGGTTTGCTCAACGGTGTCTCCGTAATCTCTGTTGGCTTAGCCGCTGACATTATAGGCGGCGAGCGCGGCCATGTTTACCAGCTGATTGTCCTTGGCACCGAGTTGCACGATCTGCACTGGGCGATCAAGCCCAACCAGCAGCGGACCGATCACCATGGCTCCGCCGAGTTCCTGCAGCATCTTCGTCGAGATCGACGCTGAGTGGAATGCCGGCATGACCAGTACGTTGGCGGGCCCGGAAAGCCGGCAGAACGGATACGCGGTCATCAGCTCCGGATTGAGTGCCACATCGGCGGCCATCTCGCCGTCGTATTCAAAGTCGACGCGCTTACCGTCGAGTATCTTCACGGCCTCCATCACGCGCGCGGAACGCTCGCCCTGCGGATGACCAAAAGTCGAGAATGCGAGCAGCGCAAGGCGGGGCTCGTAGCCGAGCCGGCGTGCAACGCCGGCGGCTTCGATGGCAATATCGGCGATCTCGTGCGCCGCCGGCATTTCGGTGACCGCGGTGTCGGCCACAAGAACGGTGCGGCCGCGGGCCAGGACCACCGATACGCCGATCACCCGGTGTCCGGGCTTGGGGTCGATGACGTGACGAATGTCCTCCAGCGCGACCGAGAAGTTGCGGGTGACGCCAGTCACCATCGCGTCGGCGTCGCCGAGCGCCACCATGCACGCGGCGAAATGATTGCGGTCCTGATTGACCAGCCGCTGGCAGTCGCGCACCAGGTAGCCGCGCCGCTGAAGCCGCTCATAGAGAAAATTGATGTACGATGCGTTGCGCGTCGACAGGCGTGCGTTGACGATCTCGATCCCCTCGCCAAGTTCGATTCCGTTCTCGTTGGCAGATTGGCGCACGCGATCCTCCCGCCCGACGAGCAGTGCCGTGCCCAGTCCCTGGTGCACGAAGCTGGCCGCCGCACGGATCACCTGTTCCTCCTCACCCTCCGCGAACACGACGCGCTTGGGCTGGCGGCGCAGCCGGTCGAAGACATGCACGAGAGTGCCGGCAACTGGATCGCGCCGCGCGTTCAACTGATGGCGGTACGCGTCCATGTCGACAATCGGCTTGCGCGCGACGCCGGTATCCATGGCGGCCTGCGCGACCGCTGGAGGGACGAATGAGATCAGCCGCGGATCAAATGGGACCGGAATAATGTAGTCAGGTCCGAATTTCGGGCGTGCGCCGTATGCGCTGGCGACTTCGTCGGGCACGTCCTCGCGCGCGAGTTCAGCGAGGGCGCGTGCAGCGGCGATCTTCATTTCCATATTGATGGCGGAGGCGCGCACATCGAGCGCACCGCGGAAGATGTAGGGGAAGCCGAGCACGTTGTTGATCTGGTTCGGATAGTCGGAGCGGCCGGTTGCCATGATGGCATCGTCGCGCACGGCGGCGACTTCCTCGGCCATGATCTCCGGGTCTGGATTGGCCATGGCGAAGATGATCGGCTTTGGGGCCATTTTCTTCACCATCTCCTGCGTCACCGCGCCCTTGACCGAGAGGCCGAAGAAAACATCCGCGCCATCGAGGGCCTCGGCGAGCGTGCGCGCGGAGGTCTTCACGGCGTAGCCCGACTTCCACTGGTTCATCCCGTCCTTGCGACCCTGATAGATGACGCCTTTGGTGTCGCAGAGGAACAGGTTCTCGGGCTTGAAACCGATCGCCTTGAGGAGCTCGAGGCACGCTATCCCGGCCGCGCCCGCGCCATTGCAGACCAGCTTGGTGGTCGCGATCTCGCGGCCGGTCAGGTCGAGCGCATTGAGCAGGCCGGCGGCAGCGATGATGGCGGTCCCGTGCTGATCATCGTGGAAGACCGGGATGTCCATGAGTTCGCGCAGACGCTGCTCGATCACGAAACATTCCGGTGCCTTGATGTCTTCGAGATTGATGCCGCCCCAGCCTTTGCCGAGGAGCTTTACGCAATTGACGATCTCGTCGGGGTCCTCGGAGGAAACCTCGAGATCGATTGAATCGATATCGGCAAAGCGCTTGAACAGAACTGCCTTGCCTTCCATGACCGGCTTCGCGGCGAGCGCGCCGCGATTGCCAAGCCCGAGGATCGCGGTTCCGTTGGTGATGACGGCAACGAAATTACCTTTGGTCGTATAATCGTAGGCGCGGGACTCATCGTCGGCGATCGCAAGAACCGGCACCGCCACGCCCGGCGAATAGGCAAGCGACAGGTCGCGCTGGGTTGCCATCGGCTTGGTGGCAATGACTTCGAGCTTGCCCGGCCGGCCAACGCTGTGAAATTGCAGGGCTTCCTGGTCAGTAAAGGTCGGTCGGGTGCGGCCGGGAGGCTTGGCGGGCATTGGTACTCCATGTACGCGACCGGATTGCCGGCTATTCAACGTTAGCGGATGCAACCGTAATGACTCAAGAGAAGGCAATTACCGCTAAGGTACGGTTGAATGAAAAGGAGGCGCGGGTTAATCGGGTGCCCTTACGGACGAATGATTCTATGATCGGCGGGCCATGATCCGTTTCCTCCTTCGCTTTATCGGTCTGATCTGCCTGGCCGCGGGCTTTATCCTGCTGATCTATGACGGCACGAAGTCGATTGCCGGCAACAGGCTCTTCCTCACCAGCGTTCGGGCGTTGTGGGAATTGATCAACGCAACCAGCCTCGCCAAACTCGAGCCGATTATTCAGTCTTATGCCGGCGGCTTGCTGTGGGACCCCGTCATGGCGACCGTTCTGGCGGCGCCGAGCTGGGGTCTTCTAGGCGGGCTCGGCATCATCTTCCTTCTGCTCGGGCGCAAGAAGAAGCCGTTGATCGGCTATGCGCGGTCTTAGGCGATCTCAGACGGTCACGGGTGACTGTCCGAGTCGTGATGGCGCCGGTGGTTTCGGTGGATCACACGGCGACATATATTGGCGGCAACAATTGGAGGAGAACCAAGCATGTTCGGCTTCAAGAAAGTTGCCATGCCTACACCAAGCGAGGCGTTGCCCGGACGCGCCACGCCGATCCGCACCGCCAACGAGCATTTCATCAATCATCACCCGCTCAAGGGGCCCTATCCCGAGGGCTTCGAGAAGGCGATGTTCGGTCTCGGCTGCTTCTGGGGCGCCGAGCGCAAGTTCTGGGAGTTAAGTGACGGAGTTTATGTCACCGCCGTCGGCTATGCCGGCGGCGTGACGCCGAACCCAACCTATGAGGAAGTCTGCTCGGGCCGTACCGGCCACAACGAGGTGGTGCTGGTTGTCTACGATCCGAAGAAGATTTCCTACGAGACGCTGTTGAAGACGTTTTGGGAAAACCACAACCCGACACAGGGGATGCGCCAAGGCAACGACATCGGCACTCAGTATCGGTCCGGCATCTACACCTACAATGTCGCGCAGCGGCAGGCGGCCGAGGCATCGAAAGCGATGTACGAGCGGGAGCTGAAGAACAAGCGCTACGGTTCGATCACCACTGAGATCGTCGATGCGCCGGAGTTCTATTTCGCAGAGGACTATCACCAGCAGTATCTTGCGAAAAATCCGTTCGGCTATTGCGGGCTCGGCGGCACTGGAGTGTCCTGCCCCATCGGCACCGGCGCCAAGCTGACGCAAGGCGCGCCGGCCTGACAGCGTAAATGCGCTGGTCCCCGCTCGAGCGGGGACCAGTTTGTTTTTGGCGCTCGCGTTCCGCCGACGGCGGACTATGTCTTCATGTGCTTTGCAAGAAATTCCTGCGTCCATTTCCAGGCGAGGTCGCCGGCTTCCTTGCGATAGCTCGCGCGCTCGTCGCAGTAGAAGCCGTGCGGCGCGTCCGGATAAGTGTAGGTTTCCGCCTGCGGCTGCTTCT
>DASRAF010000529.1:0-2744 GCA_035638295.1 Pseudolabrys sp. | reverse complement strand
GACCGCACGACGCTGAGTGCTCCAATGGCGTCGCCTCCGCGCATCATCGGCATGATCGTAATCGCACGGTAGCCGCTCGTCAGAAAGTACTTTGCTCCGGTTGCAAATTCGGCCGGCGCTTCTCGGGCGTCGGGAATGTCTATAATCCTACGATCAAGGATCGCGATTGCGTGCATGTATTCGCGCGTGAGCGGAACCGGCCAGCGACTTAGAAACGCTTTGGCGCGAGCGGAATCCGCTTCGGCAAATGCGGCGGCCCGCAGCTTATTGCCGTCCGGGAGCAAAATGGCGATTGCGGCGTCGGGAAAAAGCTTAAGCCCACCTCGCACGATCGCTTCAAACACTGGCTGCGTGTCAGTTGGCGAACTGCTGATCAGTTTGAGAATTTCCGCAGTTGCAGCCTGCTGCTCCAGCGCTTCGTCAAGCTCACGGGTGCGCCGGTACAGTTGTTGCTGCAATTCGCCAGCGGAAACAGGTGAGATTGGCGCTTTGCGAGCCTTGGGCCTACTCGTGCGCTGCGCCTTGGGTGGCTGCCTGCTTCCACCGCGTCGCTGCATGTCGCCCCTCCCGGGGGTTCACGACGATGCTTAATCCTAGGCAAATCCTAGCTTTCGCGCCATGGCAGGATGTCCGCTTTGGGTCATAAGCAGACATGTGCGTCGCAAAACGTCATGTCTGCTTTACACCCGAAAGCGGACATGGTGCGTGTGACTCGATTGCGCGAACCGCAGCCGATAATTGCTCTAAATCGACGGCCCCGGCGAACTCGGCCAAGCCTGGAGGGACGGCGTGACCGAATCCCCATTCAGACCCTCGATAAGAGCTTTGGCATAATGCAAATCAGTCGTCTCAAAGCCCTCTGTGAATCGGCCGTAAATCGTGCCCAATAGTTTCAGGGCCTCTTTACTCCGCCCTTGCTCTTGCCAAAGTCGCCCAAGATCACAGGACGTTCGCAGTTCCCAGCAAAGCGCTTGTTGCCTGCGGGCGATCTCCAAGGTCTCGATGAGCAACTTCTCTACCTCGTCGGGTCTCCCGCGCCCAGTAGTTAGAAGAAGATGCGCCTTGACCCGTAGTATTTCAGCGACGGCCCATCGCTCCCCGGTCTCGTCCGAGATCGCGAGAGCCTGCTCAATAGAGTGTAAAGCGGTCTGATTGCGACCCGCCTTGAAGTGACCTTCTGCCTCAAGCGCGAGGAAGATCGGCAGCCACAAGCGAGCGCCCGTTTTGCGCCAAGCGGCCAGTCCGCGAATTAGCTCATCAACGCCCGCGTCTACCTCGCCCCGATTGATGGCGGCCCAGCCGCCAAAAATTTGTCCGCCGGCCGCCCAGAATGGAAACGCATGCTCTGAGCATAATGATGTGACCACGCTAGCGTAGGATTTTGTATCGTCGGATTGACGGCGGAACACGTCCATCATGCCACGGGCATGGCAGAGCGTGTACACCAGACTATGCGGATGCGATATCTCTTCAGCACGGTTCACCGCTTTGAATGCGAGCTGCGATGCCTGATCTACGTAGCCTAGATGCCATAGCGCCCACGACAAGTAACACATCACCGTCGTGCCGATATCTTGGCCATATTGAAATCGGTACCGAAGGTGGCAGTTGGGATCGTAGAGCCCTTGAGCCCTCTCGAGGTGCTTCCGCGCCGCGGAGAATTCACCCATTGTAAAGTACGTTGTGCCGAGTGCCCGATGCGCGAGGCAGAGGGCGGCAGTGTCATCATGTGTTTCGGCTTCGGATAGAAACTCTGTGGCCGCCACATGCTGCTTGTTCACCTCACCACCAACGTAGTAACACGCCCACGTTCCGTAAAGAATCGTGAACCTTTGTGAGGTCTCGGTTGCTTCAGTAATTAGCTTTTTTGCCCGTAACAGAACTTCCATTGTTTCCGGCGACGAGTAGCCCTTGCTTGCTATCATCGCTTGAGCAAGCATCACCTCTAATTTTAGAGCTACCTGGGCATGTTCCAAATCAGCAGGCAGCGAATGCAGCATTTCGAGCGCGCGTTTCAGGTGCCCAATTGCTTCCGGGTTGGATGAGCGCTCGATCGCCCGCTGGCCAGCGAAACCCAAGTATTCGATAGCTTTTCTGTTGAGTCCCGCTTGCGCGCAATGATGTGCAATTAGCTCCGGCTGCGTTTCGACCGTGCCAGGGAAGTGGTCCTCAAGGGCTTTGGCAATCCGGCCGTGAAGCTGTCGTCGCGTCTCACGCAGCAGCGTCCCGTAAGCCGCGTCCTGCACGAGCGCATGCTTGAACAGATAGGTCTCATGCGGGGGCATGGCCCGTCGGAACAGCAAACCGGCCGCGATGAGACGGTCCAACGCCGAGTTCAGCTCCGTCTCCGGCTGGCGCACCACCGTGGCGAGCAAGACATGGGAAAACTCGCGGCCGATTGCCGCCGCAATCTGTGCGAGCTCCTTGACCGGGCCGCCGAGTCGGTCGAGCCGCGCCATGAGCGAGGCATACAGGCTGGCTGGGACCGCCAGTGCCGGAGACGGAACCGCGGCAATCGCGCGCGCGACGGCGGTCTCGCTTCCCGCTTCTACCACCGCCTTAGTCATCTCCTCGACAAAGAGGGGGATACCGTCGGTACGCTCGATGATGTCCTGCCGAATGCTCGCCGATAGCTGCCTGTCGCCGACGATGCGGTCGATCATGGCGCTGGCTTCCTGCTCTGTCAGTCGATTGATGATGAGGGCGGTGACATAAGGCCTTCCAACCCATGGCGCGTCGAATTC
>DASRAF010000528.1:0-10807 GCA_035638295.1 Pseudolabrys sp. | reverse complement strand
ACTTGCCTCGTCCGGGGTGCACTCCAATGGCTACTCTCTCGTACGCAAGGTGATCGAGCAAACTGGGCTGCCATGGGAAGCGCCCTCACCTTTCATGACGGGGCAAAGTCTGGGCGATGCCATCCTTACGCCGACCCGTATCTATGTGAAAGCGTGTATCGCAGTTATTCGCGGGACCAACGCAGTCAAAGGTATGGCGCATATCACCGGTGGCGGATTTCCAGAAAACATTCCGCGGATCCTGCCAAAAGGACTTGGCGCACGTATCGATTTGGCGAGGATCGCGGTACCGCCTGTGTTTCAATGGCTCGCCAGTGCCGGAGCCATTGCGCAGAGTGAAATGTTACGAACCTTCAACTGCGGAATCGGAATGATTGTTATCACCGCGCCGAAAGATGTTAGTGCGATCACTAAAGCTTTCGAACGCTTGGGAGAGACCGTCGCAACGCTCGGGCAAGTAACTACGGAAACCGCCGATCGACGGGTGGTCTACGATGGCCTCCTTGATCTCGGTTAGACCATGAACCGCAAACGCGTCGCCGTGCTCATCTCCGGCCGCGGCTCCAACATGGCGGCCCTCATAGAAGCCGCGAAGGCCAAAGATTATCCCGCCGAAATCGCGTTGGTAGTATCCGACCAACCAGAGGCAGGGGGCCTTCTGGTAGCGCGGGCTGCTGACATCGCTACGGAAATTGTTGATCACACAAAATTCAGTGGCGATCGCAACCGTTTCGAACACGAGATTCAGGCGCTTCTCGACAAGTACCGAATCGAGATCGTTTGCCTGGCAGGATTTATGCGGTTGCTCACCGCTGATTTTCTAGACAAGTGGCAGTGGCGGATTCTCAATATCCACCCTGCCTTGCTACCGGATTTCAAGGGTCTCGACACACACAGACGCGTCCTTGAGGCGGGTGCAACAGTTCATGGCGCGACCGTGCATTTTGTCGTGCCCGAAATGGATTCCGGACCAGTCATTGCACGAGGCACGATCCCTGTGCGACCGGGCGACGGTGAAGAAGCACTTGCAGTTCGCGTATTGAAGGTTGAGCATCGCATTTACCCCCTGGCTCTCAAGCTTGTGGCTGAAGGTCGAGTTCAGATCAAGAATAGTCACGTCTTAATCGACGGAGTTCCCGTTCCAAAAGTCGCTGACCTTGCCCCAACCGACCGAACGTAAATTTCGCGCTGCAGCAATTGACAAAAAATTCAATTGCACGCGCGGTGTTATAAACTTGCGTGGGACTACGACATCACACCCGGTGGCGTGAGCAACATAGGGGGAAACCATGGCGGCAAAGGGCGG
This sequence comes from Pseudolabrys sp., assembly GCA_035638295.1. Taxonomy (GTDB): domain Bacteria; phylum Pseudomonadota; class Alphaproteobacteria; order Rhizobiales; family Xanthobacteraceae; genus Pseudolabrys. The sequence goes on along the minus strand of DASRAF010000528.1, from coordinate 9,501 downwards.
CGCGAAACTTTTGTATCCGGGATTGGTCAACTTTTACACTACGTGGGGCGATATCAGTTACACGCTGGTGCGTATCGTTGTTGGGCTCATCATGATCATGCATGTGTTGGGCAAGTTCAAACTTGGCGCGGGTGCAGTAGCAGCCAACGTCATGGCAAAAAACGGGCTTGAGCCCTCGATGGCATTTGCCTACGCCGCGATGTTTCTGGAGGCAGTCGGCGGGGTCTGTCTCATCATTGGGTTGTTCACCCGTTTCTTCGCGGCGGCGTTGGCGATCGAGATGCTGATCGCCTTGTTTGCTGTGCATTGGGCGAGAGGATTTTCGGTTAGCCAAGGCGGATACGAGTTCGTGCTGCTTCTTGGCGTAGTACTTTTCGCCATCGCAATTCGCGGCGGCGGACCTTATTCGGCCGACAACGCGATAGGCAAAGAACTCTAGACGGGTTTCGATCGGAAAATGTGAGGCGCGGCATTACGCACGCGCTTTTCGTATCCAAGCTCTGTTGTCGTGGAAGGCCGCGCCACCGTACGGGGCAATCGGATCGGCACCGGTCAAAGTGTTGATGCCGCACCCATCGGCATAAGCCGAATTTGGCCAGATTGACTCGGCAATCAGCACGCCGTGACGCACTCCGTCAAAAAGCTTTGCGTGCAGGCGTACCTGGCCTCGCTTGTTGCCAAGCACGATTAGTTCTCCTTCCTCAATCCCATGAACGCGCGCGTCATCAGGATGGATCATGACCGACGGCCGGCGCTCCAGCTCGAGCGAGGTCGGTGTCTCGTTAAAGGTCGAGTTAAGGAAGCCCCGCGCCGGAGACGTCGCGAGCCGGAATGGATGATTCACATCCTGCTGCTCGATCACTGTCCAATGATCCGGAAGTGGGGGCATATCGTCAACGGGCCCGCTCCGGTATGGGCTGCGAAACGGTACGTTCGGCCAGTCGGGTTTGAATCGGAATTTGCCGTCTGGCCAAGGGAAGCCGTCCAGATAGTGCGATACGCGAAACGGAGGCTGACAATCGAGCCAACGATTGGCTTCGATCTCGGCAAGGGTGCCGCGCTTGGATACCCGCAGCATTTGATCAATCAACTCGCGCGGGCTCATCGCGAATCCACGATGTTCGGCGCCAACGCGCCTTGCTAGCTCGCAGATCACTTCATGATTGTTGCGGCATTCCCCCGGTGGTTCGACCAGTTTAGGTCCCAAAATAAGGTATTGGTGACCGCCGCCCCGATAAATATCGTCGTGCTCAAGAAACGTTGTGGCCGGAAGCACTACGTCCGCCATCTGGGCGGTCTCCGTCATAAACTGCTCGTGTACGCAGATGAAGAGGTCGTCGCGAAGAAAGCCTCGCTTCACTTTGGTCTGGTCGGGCGCAACGGAAACTGGATTGGTGTTCTGGATAATGAGCGCGTGAACCCGGCCGCCGCCCATTAGCGCGTCTGTCTCATCGGTCAAGATCGCCCCGATACGCGACTGATCGAGCATGCGGACAGACTGGTCGCGAACATCGAGGCCCTCGATCAGCGTTTTGTCGAGTTGAAAAATATCTGCGCTGATGTGGAAGGCGCCTCCACCCTCGTACTGCCACGCACCGGTGATAGCCGGAATGCAACTGGCAGCGTGCATGTTCGCTGCACCGTTGCGCGAACGCGAAAACCCATAGCCGAGCCTGAAGAAAGCTCGCTTGTGCTCGCCGATCAACTTCGCAAATTGCTCAATGGTTTCAACCGGCGCGCCTGTGATCGCAGAGGCCCAATCCGGACCACGAGTGCGAAGATGCGCTTCGAGCTCGCGTGGTGTGTCGGTATATTTTTCGAGATAGGCCCAGTCGGCCTTTCCATCGCGGAAAAGACAATGCATGACCGCGCACGCCAGTGCACCGTCTGTTCCCGGTTTGACCAGAACCGGCAGATCGGCATGCTCCATGGTGCCGTTCATGTAAATATCAACCGCCGCGATCTTCGCGCCGCGCTCTTTGCGTGCGCGCACGGCGTGGGTCATCACATTGACCTGTGTATTGACTGCATTCGTGCCCCAGATGATGACCAGATCGGATTTGGCCATTTCTCGTGGGTCGACGCCCGCAATACGTCCGACCCCGGCTGCAAAACCGGCATAGGCGGGATTGACGCAAATTGTTGAATGAAAGCCGGAATATCTCTTCACATGTCGCAGACGGTTGATCCCGTCGCGCATAACCAGACCCATGGTACCCGCATAGTAATATGGCCATACGCTTTCGGCGCCATGTCGTTGCTCGGCGCGAATGAAATTTTCGGCCACGATATCAAGTGCCGCGTCCCAAGAGATGCGTTCGAACTCCCCTGACCCCTTGGCGCCTCTGCGCCAGAGCGGATGCAGGACACGCTGCGGATGGTGTTCCCGCTCCGCGTAGCGCGCAACTTTGGCGCAGACCACGCCCGCAGTGTAATCGTTGTCCGCCGAGCCATGCACACGTCCGATCGTGCGCTCGTCGATCAATTCGACATCGAGCGCACAAGTCGACGGGCAATCATGTGGACAAGCCGAATGGCCGATCCGCTTTGCACGTGGGAGCCTGGCGGTTTGATTCATGCACTCCCATTATAGCTGAACCGGCTAGGCTTTGCTCTCCGCCTGAACCTTGGAGCGGCGCCATGCTCCGCCAACAACCAATACGAGTACAGCGCCAACCACTGCGGCGCCGATCTCGACCTGGTGCGCTACTGCCGCACCATATTTGGCACTGAGCCATCCGACCACCACCGGATCCGTCGCGATCACTTCACCGACTATCCAGCCTAGCAGCGCCGCGCCGGCCCAGACCAGAATCGGAAATCGATCGAGCAGTGACATGATTAAGGCAGCGCCTGCGACGATTAGGGGAATGCTGATAGCTAGGCCGATTACTAGGAGCGCCATATTGCCGCCTGCCGCCGCTGCAATTGCGATCACATTGTCAAGGCTCATGATGATATCGGCGATGGCAACAATACGAACGGCGCGCCAAAGGTGCTCTGCCGCCTCGGACTCATTCTCGTCCGGCTCATCGGGCACCAGCAATTTCGCCGCGATGTAAAACAACGCGAGTCCGCCGATGATCTTAAGATACGGAAGCGTCATCAACGAAGCGACGACCCCGGTAAAAACTATGCGAAGTCCGACGGCGACTCCCGCGCCGAGGATCATGCCCCAAACTCGTTGGCGATGTGGCAGGCCGCGGCACGCCATTGCGATCACAACGGCGTTGTCGCCAGACAACAGGATGTTGATCCACATGATCTTCGCGAGCGCGATCCAGAACTCAGTATGGCCTATATCGCTCCAACCGGAGCTGATCAGCGCCCACCATCCAGCCGGATCAATCAACTGAGACATCGAACCCACGTTGTATTTCCTCCCCTCGTCGCCATGGGCGATCGCGACCCTTTTTTCGGTCGTCACCTCGCCTGTTTCTGTGTCGTCTTAACCGACGATCTCGTTCTCAGAAAAAAATTGCGCGATTTCCCGCGCAGCCGTTTCCGGCGCATCGGAGCCATGGACCGAATTTTCGCCGATTGACCTGGCGTGTGTCTTCCGAATGGTTCCGACCGCCGCTTTAGCCGGATCGGTTGCTCCCATAACATCGCGATATTTTGCGATCGCGCTGTCTCCTTCCAACACCTGAACGACGACAGGTCCGGACATCATAAAATCCACCAGCTCACGAAAAAAGGGGCGCTCTTTGTGCACGTCATAGAATCTTTCCGCTTGTTGGCGCGAAATGCGCACCCGCTTTTGCGCGACAATTCGAAGGCCCGACTTTTCAATCATGGCATTGATCGCGCCGGTCAAGTTGCGCTCGGTTGCATCGGGTTTGAGGATCGAAAAGGTGCGCTCGATCGCCATCGGATCTTCCTTCACTGGGACTAATCGGAGAGTTTGCGCAATTTCATTAGAGAAGATAGGCCGCGCGGCTTATACCGGTGGCTGTTTCGGGCGGCAAGGTCGGTCACCAAGGACCTTTGCCCACACGCAGGAGGGCAGCATGCTGACCCGCTATACGATGTTCGCCGGCTACAACGCATGGTGCAACGAGCGACTATATGAGGCGACCGCGAGGGTCGACGACGGTGATTATCGTGCGGATCGAGGCGCATTCTTCAAATCACTGCACGGCACGCTCAACCACCTCCTGGTAGGCGACCGAATCTGGATGCAGCGCTTCACGGGCCAGGGCGAAGTACCCTCGGGCCTCAACGCCATATTGTATGACGATTTTACGCGGTTGCGTTCAGCGCGTCGCATGGAAGATGCACGCATCGCGCAGTTCATCGCAACTTTAACGGAAGACGATCTGGCGAAAACGATCCGTTATCGAACTGTCGTCAACCCTCAGGATATCGAGCAGGTACTAGCTCCCGCGCTCGATCATTTTTTCAACCATCAGACGCACCACCGCGGCCAAGCGCATGCGCTGCTCAGTGGCATTAACGGAAACGAGCATACACCCAGCTTTGATCTGATTGTCTATCAGCGAGAAACCGGAGACGGCATATTGCGCAACCGCAGCTAAAGCGCTTACTGCACTCGCTCAAACTGAGCTGTATTGGCTGGTTTCTTTTTTGGCGTTTTCTTCGCCGTTGGCTTTGCGGATTTCGGCTGTTCCGGCGCCCGCTCTACAACATTCAGCCGGCCGCCGCTGAATGTATAGATGCCCGGCCACGGACCGCTCAGGTATGTCAAGACGACTTTGCGCTCACCTCTATCGCCGGTACTGATCGCGACATTGCTTGGCGTACCCGCGCGTTGGACGGCCTGACATTCGGTCATGCCCAGGGCGATGCCGCCCGTAACCAATGGTGCGGATGTCGATTCAAGTCGCTCCAGGCCTGAGTTGGGCGCGGTGGTTGCCGACGGCGCACCACCGCCCCCCGCAGCCTCGTTTGTATTTGCCTCGGCCGACTGTGCCAGCGCCGTGGCTGGAGCTGCACACTGGCCTTCAGCACTCACCATATCGTCTGGGCCGACCGGTCCCTGGGGACCCAAGTTCACGTTTCCCGTACTTGCCCGGGCCCAATCGGGCTTGGCAATAAAAGGTTTGGAAAACCAACCGCCATCGTTCTGATCTTCGAACACCCCCGCCGTATTCTTGCACCCCGCAACAGCGAACGCCGTAGTGCAGGCAAAAGCGATGCTCAAATAGACGCGACGGCGCGGCAAAGTCAGCCTCGATTGATTGTCTGTTTGTCCCTTAAAACGCATTTTGCGTCATCACGATGGCGCACGGCAAGCCTCGGTCTTCCAACGGGTTAGCATGTAGTTCAGTGGCGCATGGTTCAGTGGCCCGTAGTTCACAGGCCGACCCGACCAATCTGATCCGGCGTGTCTAAGCCTTCTTCGACCAACGCCCCCTTTCATCCGCCTGCCAGTAGGTGGCATCCAACCCTTTTTCTTTGGCTGCTAACCACTGCATGCGTCCCGCCATTACCGCTTCCTCATCCTCTCCGTCGAACAAAAGTACTATCCGCTGGTAGTGCTGTGGGTCAGGCGGCATCGGCGCACCGTCAATCAAAAATCGGACAGCGGCACCATTGGGATTGCCTTCGGTCACCGTAAACAGGATCGGCTGAAGCACGGCGTCCGGCTCACGCCACGTACCATGGGGCAAAAAGCCGTCATCGCGGTAGGTCCAAAGGTGCGCATCGAGGGCCTCGATGCGTTCTTCCGAGGATCCTTGCACAATCACTTTCCATCCGCGTTCAAGCGATCTCTCAAGCAGAGCGGGAAGAACGCCTTCTAGCTTCTGGCCTTGAAGATGATAGAAAAAAATCTCGGTCATCTGTTTCGCTTCGAGAAACTACCTCTCGTAGTGATCTTCGATCAGGCGATTCAATAGTCGCACGCCCCACCCCGAGCCCCAGCTCTTGTTGATGTCGGTTTGACGCGAGTCAAAGCCCGTTCCAGCAATATCAAGGTGTGCCCATGGCACCTTGTCATCGACGAAACGTTTGATGAATTGCGCCGCCGTGATCGCCCCACCCCATCGGCTGCCCCCAGTGTTTTTCATATCGGCGAATTTGGAATCGATCATCTTGTCGTACTCGGGCGCAAGTGGCATTCGCCAAACCAATTCGCCAGTTTCGATGCCCGCTTTGTTCAAGCGTTCGGCGAGCTGATCATTGTTACAAAACATCCCGGCATACTCCTGCCCCAGAGCAACGATGATGGCGCCGGTCAGCGTCGCGAGATCAATCATCAATTTCGGTTTGAACCGCTGCGCCGCGTACCAGATTACGTCGGCAAGCACGAGCCGCCCTTCAGCGTCCGTGTTGATGATTTCAATCGTTTGCCCGGACATTGATTTGACAATGTCGCCGGGCCGCTGAGCGTTGCCATCGGGCATGTTCTCGACCAAGCCGACGACGCCAACTGCATTCACTCTCGCCTTTCGAGCAGCGAGCGCATGCATCAAGCCCACTACGCATGCTGCCCCAGCCATGTCGCCCTTCATGTCCTCCATACTCGCAGCAGGTTTGATCGAAATGCCCCCAGTATCAAAACACACGCCCTTACCGATAAAAGCAACCGGCGCCTGGCCGGCCCGCCCCCCATTCCACCGCATCACTACAACGCGGCTCTGGTGAGAGGAGCCCTGGCCGACGCCAATGAGCGCGTTCATTCCGAGCTTTTTCATCGCCCTGCCATCAAGAACTTCCACAGCAACGCGCAGTTTTTTCAAAGCAAGAGTCCGACGTGCAAACTCCTCAGGGTAAAGAACATTGGCCGGCTCATTGACGAGATCACGCGCCAGGAGGACGCCGTCCGTAATCGCCGATCTTGGGTTGAATGCTTTGCGGACCGCCGCGACATCACCGACTTCGATCGTCACGTTGCGTGTCTTGGGCGACTTCTCGTCATCCTTGCGTTTCGTCTTGTATCGGTCGAACGCATAAGCGCGCAGCCGCACGCCTTGCGCGAGAGCAGCCGCCTGTTCGGGTCTCATCGCCCCGCCAGGCATTTCCGCAAAGACAGTCGCATCACTCGCGGCATTCGGAAGTCTGCCAACGGCTAGCCCTCCTAACTTGAGAAAATCATTTGGCTTCAGCTCGGCAATTTTCCCCAGGCCTATGACGGCCAGTCGGGACACCTCGAGGCTGGGCGGAACCGAAAGATCAAGCGTCGAGTTTTTTTTACCGGTAAAGCGCTCCGCTTTCGCGGCCCGCGTTATTGCGTCGGCCGCTGACCCAAGCGCCTTCTTGGTTGCGGTGCCAAAATTCAAACTGTCATCACAGAACACGACGAGAACACCCTTGGTAGGTGTTGTGAACGGGCTAAAGCCGAGCTTGAGGGCGTCGGTCATCGATAGGTGGTCCTTTTCCTGGCAACTGGGCTCGGCGGGGGGCTTCCGGCGCCCATATGGCGCGCCCCAAAGCGCTCTGCAAAGCCCCAATTGACCAGAATCCAACCCATTTTCCGAAGACGGAAATTGCGTAGTGCCTCAACCCACTGCGATAACGGGGGAAATCCAGCTGACTAAGTTAGAGTCTAAGCGTGGAACTGCCTATGTCCTCACGGCCACACATTTAGATTTTGCTGTGCATGTTCAACGGGTTTGCCTTTGCCCGGCCACTTTGTGGAGCGATCAAGGTAATTCTGGTGGGGGGCTGAGTTTTAAGCTGAAGCGCCGCGTTCGGTGGGGAAGCCGAACGCGCGGTCCGGTTTGTGCCGGATCAGGGGACGACACTGCGGATGGGGTCAATTAGTCGATATATTTTCCGCACCACTTTAGGTGCGTTCCTAGTTGTGCTGGTCAGCCTGACCGCAGTCATCTGGGTCACACAGGCGCTGCGCGACATCGACATCATGACGAGCCAAGGACAGACCATTCTGGTCTTCGTTGGCATCACCGCGTTGATCATTCCTCTGTTGGTACTCGTGATTGCGCCCATCGCGTTACTGACCGCGGTCGCCCACGTCTTGAACAAACTTTCCAACGACTCCGAAATCATCGTGATGAACGCCGCGGGTATGTCGCCCTGGGTTCTATTCCGCGCATTCCTTGCCGCCGCCATCGTAGTTTCGCTGCTTGTCGGCGCGATAAGCGCCTATTTCGCGCCCAAAGGGCTGCGGATGTTGCGCGACAAGCTGACTGAAGTTCGCGCAAATGTGGTTAGCACCATCGTTCAGCCTGGCCGCTTTAGAGCGATCGAAAACGGCGTAACAATCCATATCCGTGAGCGGCGTCCGAATGGGCAGCTTGCCGGTATTTTCCTTGATGACCGGCGGAATCCCAACGAGCGGATCACCGTGCTCTCGGAAATCGGCGAGCTTCTCGACAACAGCAGCGGCACGTACCTGGTGCTACAGAAAGGGATCGTCCAGCGACACGAGGCGGGCCAGCGTGACCCGGCAATGGTGGTCTTCGATCGGTACGCCTTTGATCTTTCGCAATTCGCGGCCGGTGCACAGTCCGTGAAATATTCTATCCGCGAACGCTATTTGTGGCAGCTCCTATTTCCTGGTGCGAATGATCAATTCTATCGTGAGCAGCCCGAGCAATTCCGCGCCGAGTTGCATGATCGCCTGATGGCGCCGCTGTATCCAATTGCGTTCGTCGTAATCGCCTACGCCTATCTCGGGGCTCCTCGCACCACACGCCAAAGCCGCACGATTTCGATGGTGGGTGCCGTTGCTGGCGTCGCGTTACTACGTCTCATCGGTTTCGTGTCCACTGTATTCGGCGCAAGCATCCCCTGGATGTTGTCGTTGCAATACGTGGCGACAGCCGTCGCTATCGGCGTCGGGTTGTACGTCATCCGCTGCGGCCTGATTTTGGAGCCGCCCGCTTTCATCACTGACTGGCTGGCAGCGCTGACCGAGCGCCTCAGCCGACGTTTTGTCGCGCCATAGGACACCATGTCGATACTCATCGGGACACTAGCGCGATATTTCGGACTGCGATTTCTGATCGCGGTGCTGTTGGTATTCGCGGGAATCTTCGCGCTGGTTACACTAGTCGACTACATCGAGATGATGCGTCGCGCCGGTGACATACCCAACGTGTCTGCGGTACTGGTCGCAAAAACGTCTTTCTATCGCGTACCGCAGGTCGTCGAGCGCATCTTGCCGTTCTGCATCCTGATCGGCGCGATGTCGTGCTACCTCAACCTGTCGCGGCGCCTTGAACTGGTCGTAGCCCGTTCGGCCGGCATATCTGCCTGGCAATTCGTCGCGCCGGCGTTGTTGGTGGCGTTCGTGCTCGGATTGACGGCCACCGCCATCTACAATCCGGTCTCGGCGATTCTCCAGGAGCGCTCGAAGCGATTTGAGGCCGAGCTGTTTGGTCATACCTCATCGGCGCTAAGTCGAAGCGGTGGGACCTTTTGGATCGGTCAGCGGACCGACGAAGGCCTGGCGATCATCAACGCGGTCAGTAGCCGGGACCAGGGAATCAATCTCAACGGCGTGTCCGTCTTCACCTTCGACCCTGAAGGCCGCTTCAAGCAGCGTATTGAAGCCCGGGCGGCTGTATTGGA
>DASRAF010000527.1:0-2031 GCA_035638295.1 Pseudolabrys sp. | reverse complement strand
CGCAGGGAGCCATCGATCCCGGCATCGCGCTGGCCGCCTCCCAACGCCTTCCAGCACTCGACCATGTGTTCGGGTGGGATGTAGTCAGCGTCGGCAAAGACCAGCAGTGTGCGAGCCTTAAGCTTGGCGATGTCGGCGCTCCAGTCAAAGGGCCGCTTGGTCAGGTCACCGACCTTCGTGAAGAGCTTCGTCCAATCGACATCGGGATAGGCCTGCCCTAACGGCGATGCCTTGACGTTACCGCCGAGCATGGCAGCGTTGGCCTCCAACTGACTGAAGGCCGCCACCACCTCCGGATAGGAGCCGTCCCGCCTCATCGTCCCGGCCACGAGCACGAGCCGGTCGACCACACCCGGATGGCGGATGGCGGTCTGCAGCGCGACGAAGGAGCCCAGCGAGTAGCCCATTACGTCGGCCTTGCCAAGTTTCAGATGGCCGATCAAAGCGGCAACGTCGTCGCCCAGCGTTTCACAGCGCAGTGGCCTGTCGGTGTCTGGCGTGCGCCCATGCGCCTGAAGATGGACGGCGATCACCTGCCGGCCCTTGGCCAGTTCGGCCAGATTGCTCCCGAAGCTGTCTGGGTTGACGCCCCCGTGAAGAAGAATGAGCGGCTTGCCGGCGCCATGCACGCTGTAAAAGATATGCTGGCCATTGACGTCGGCAAAATTCGCATTCGACATGGCGGGGGTCTCCTTGGCTTGAACGGGAAGGGTCGCAGTCAGCACTGCGGTCGCCGTGGCAGTCTTCAGGAAATCGCGTCTGAGCATATCGTCCTCACGTCGCGCCGAACTGGCCAGCGCGGCGGTGATCGTGTGTGTCATCGTCATCCCTTCCATACGCCGGTGGCCGCGGTGTGGTCACGATCTGCCTGCGAGCAACTCATCCAGCTGCGCGAACTGTTCGGGCAGGCCTTCCGCCGAACCGGCGAGGGCTTCGTCGCGGGCCGCTTTTGTGGGGTAGAGTTCGTGTAGGGTGACCAGCGTCTTGCCGGCATTTTCTTCGAACGTCACCGTGGTCACGGCGCCCTGATCGCTTTCTTCGTTCGTCCAGACGAGGCGCTTGTGCGGCGTCACTTCTCTGTACGTGCCGAAGAACGCCATCGGTTGATCGGAGGTCGGATGGCGGAACACGAGGCGATACGCGCCCCCGGTGCGCACATCCATGTCGCACGAGAGCAGCGACAGGCCCGCCGACTTCGGAACCCACCAACGCTTGAACAATTCGGGTTTGCTCCACGCTTCGAAGACGATGTGCGCCGGGGCATTGAACGTTCGCGTCACGACGAGTTCGCGGTCGGACTTGCGTTCCACGGCGGTGCGGTTCATGGCGGCGGGACTACCTTCTTTTCCTTCGGGCATCTGCCTTCTCCTTGCATTTCAAGTGCTCGACAATCTTGTCCAGCGCGTCGAAGCGTGCGCTCCAGAGTTGGCGGTGCCGCTCGATCCAGGCGGCCTCTTCTTCCAGCGCGCGCATGGCAAGCCTGCAGGTTCTGACGCGCCCGGCCTTTTCAGTAGTGACGAGCGCTGCCCGCTCCAACACGCCAACATGCTTCTTCATGCCCGTGAGGGTCATATGGAACTTTCCGGCGAGGTCCGTGATCGAAGCATCGGCGCGGCCGAGCTGCTCCAGCACGCCGCGCCGGGTCGCGTCCGACAGCGCGGCGAACGAAGCGTCGAGGCGGGTTTCGTTATACTGAACCATATGGTTCAGTATATAGCAGATCGACTTGCGGCGTGCAAGAGGAAAAACCTATGAGGCTGGTGCAAAGTTGGATTGGCATAGTCATCCGGGCGGTCAGGTTCTGCTGATCACCGAAGGTGCTGGCTACTATCAGGAACGGGGAAGCCCGCGCGCGTCGTTCGCAAGGGAGATGTAATTAAATGCGCTCCGGGAGTCGAGCATTGGCACGGCGCAACCCCAGACAGTCGGTCCGGTCGAGAATGACTGCGAGCGTTTGCTGCAATGTGGGGATTACAATTCTATGGGACTCAGAACAGTTTCGCCTTCAGGATTGCTATTGGTAACAATGAT
>DASRAF010000526.1:0-16834 GCA_035638295.1 Pseudolabrys sp. | reverse complement strand
CGGATCAACGCACAGCAAGAGCTATTTCGACATGGTCATGGCGAATATCGTCGGCCCGGTCCTGGCTCTGGTGGCCGTGATATTCCTGGGATCGGTGCTTGGATCGTTCTAGCGACCGGTTAGCGTGCACACGAAAGAGCCATCACCAATCCGACGTGAAGAGAGCCGACCACCGGCCATTGCCTCAGGAATTCGTCGTTTCGTGGGATGGACCCGTCTTTTGGACCAAGGCCTATGTACTCTTTGCCATCGTTTCGCGGGGCAAGGTTTCGAGCCCGATCGGCTGTCTTGTCTGAAAATATCGCAAGATGGCGAAACAGGCCGCCGCCGCTGCAAGATGCTTGAAAGTATGTCCGCTTAAAATCGAACCGAAAGAATAGATCGCTCCGTCGTAGAACTCGAACAGCTTTGCCAGCGCATATAACGCCGCAGCGACAAGCCAATACGATGTGCCGCTGAATCTCGGCGAATAGAAAACGAAAAGCACCGGCACCGCGATGCAAGGAAAGAATTGCACCCAGCCATACAACCGCAGATCGCCGGTCGCGCGCCACAGCAAGAGACTGATGACGCCGACGACAATTAATGGCCACAAAAGAATGGCTCCCGCCTTGGCGTCCAGCCTGTCCTCAGTCGCGATTGCGAGTATCGCCATGAAGCCGACTGCCATCGGCAGCCTGTCCCAGAACAGCGTGCGGTCGTTCGGGTCAAGGTGATAGTACCCCGAGCCAAAACCCGTCATCATGATCCCAAGGAATAGCGCGGCGATCGCAGGGTCTCGACGACATTGCCATAACCCCGCCGCGCCAACCGCGATGAACGGCAGATTCGATATGACGTTCCAAAAATGCGGAATGCCGAGGATCGCCCGCTGATCGGCGAACTCGTGATAGTTCTGATTCTGGGTTATCGGCGGCAACAGCAGCAGGCCGAGCATCGACGCGACCATCACACTGACGAAGACGAGAACGCGACGATTGCTGTTCACGGTGCCGGGCATCATTTGAACACGATAGCAAAGGCCGCGGCGAAAGTCCGTACGCGATGCACCCTACTTCACTCGCATTAGTGCTCGCGGGTTCGGTAACCCGACTCGAATGCGTTCCGAAAAATCCGGTGCGTTGTCGGCCGCCTCCGCCGCCGCATTGATCTGCGAGCGCCGACGCAGTTCTTCGAAAGGGAGCGTCGTGTCGACTCGGCCGGAATGGTAGAGATAGCTGTCGATCAGACCGTTGAGCAGATGTCGAATGTCGAAGCGCCCGGTTCGACCTGCGGCGTTCGCATAACGAATGATGTTGATCGTGCAACTGTTGCTCAGCAGGTGATAGAACTCCGGATTATCTTCAAGCTCATTGATCCTATCCAGGTAGACTAGGAGCAGCCGGCGCACGTCGGCTGGAGATGAGTTCAGACGATAGAGATAAACCGCCTCCTTCCGATAATTGGTGCGCACACGCACAAGATCGTGCTCGTCACCGACCACGTAAATAAGCTCGAACTGCTTGAAGAGAGAAGCAATCGGATTGAAGCCCTCTCCCACTTCCGGGCGAGTTTCGATGGAGATGCTCAGCGGCGGAGCATTGTCGAAAAGGAAGCTCAGGAACGTATGTCCGACTATCCCCTCGCTCCAGTAGGACACGTAGAAATCAAGGCCCGTCAGGTGGGACAACTGCACCTCACGGTCTTCGTAGCGCACCGTGAAATCATCTCGGCTGCGATAGTCGAAGTTCCGAACTCCAGTGATGCGCACGCGGTCGCCGTCGACGATGGCGCGCGGCATGACCCCCACTTCGGGACGCCACGGTCGATCATGCGAGGGCGCGATGGATGTCCACCAGGCGATCACCCCGAGGCACAGGGCGAGGAAGATCAATGATTTGCTGCCCAGGCGCGAAATCCAGAGGACCCAAACTGCGACAGCGGCAAAGCAAATCGCCGCGGGAAGACGCAGTTCGGGCCACGGCAGATTCGAATAGTAAATTGCCAGCGTACACCACGCGATGAGCAGAACCTGGCACAGGATCCAGATTGCTTTGCCGAGCCAGCGGAAACACCTGGACACGATGTTGCGGCCTGGCCTCAACGCGCCTGCGTCTTGAACGAGATTCTGCACGAGTCGCTACGGGTTGCTTTTACGACTTTACGATGAGGTTCAGATACTTCTGCCACCACGCATCGCGCGAATGGGATGCCAACGCCCCCGTTACGGCAACGGCCGCCAACAGGAACAGCGTGATCGCCGCGTAGGTCAGCCAGTGACGTCGAGGGCTGGCCTTTGGGCCTAGATCCGGCTCGGTCAACTTCAACCTCCCGGCCCAGTCGTGGGCCATCAAATTAACCGCCATTTGCGGTGGTAACGATTGCCCCAAAGGCCAACGACACTTGATCGACGTCATTCGGTAACATAGCGGACAACAGCCTGTTGAGGAAATTCTGACGTGTTTCGCACACTGCAAAAAGCCTTCCGACCGTCCCCAAATGACAGCCTTGCCGCGTCATTTTCGCGTCTTGGATGGCTTGGTTTCTGGATGCAGGCCGCGGTTGGGATCGTTCCCCTCGCGCTCACGATTTACGCGCTGGTCTTTGGACGAAATCCTGCGCCGGGTACACGCGCGGGCTTTCCGTTGATCCAATACCTGTCGCTTGCCGGCCTTCTGGTGCTCGTATTCACCACGCTATGGTTCTACCGCTACACGCGGCTAGCCGCCCGTATTGCTGACCCACAGCGCCGTCCCGACGAAGCCGCAATTCAGGGAACGGTGTGGACAGGCATCAAGGCGAGCACGGTCGGGATCCTGTTCTCGATGATCGTCATGTTTTTCGAAGTCGGACAGTTGCTGATTTATTTTCTTCGGGCGCCCCAGGCAGGTATTCCGGTTATTCAGACGACGAGCGGCGGTCCGGCGAGCTGGGTATCCGCAGCCGACATCGCGGGGCTAATGGCGCTCCTACTCACGATGTTCGTCGAAGTTGCCGTGCTCGCCTTCAGCCTGTGGCTTTTGTACCGGACGACGAGCCCTTCCGTGGAATTTCCCTATGCGAGCGGCAGGATCAGTGATCCTTGATCATGACCTCTAGCAGGACACCGGACGAAACTTTTCTCTATCGCCATCTTCGCTTTCCGAGTTCTCGAACATGAAGCATGATGGTGTCGTACGAACTTCGCTGTTGTTGATAGCGTCGATCGTTACTCTCGCCGCGCTTTACTATTCGCAAGCGATCATGGCGCCGGTGACATTTGCGCTGTTCACCGTCGCCATTGCGTGGCCACTGCAAAGCGCGCTGCAAAGGCGCATCCCGGTCTTGCTAGCGCTCGGCGTCACGATCGTTGTGACACTGGCCATCCTCGCAACTCTGATTCTCCTCGTGGCCTGGGGATTCGGACTCGTTTTCCAATGGGTCATTAGCAACACTGATCGCATTCAGACGCTCTATGCGCAGGCGACGGAATGGTTGGACAGCCATGGCGTATCGATTACCAATCTTGTTGCAGACAGTTACAATCCGGGATGGGTCATCGGTGCAATCCGGGAGATCGGCGGCCGGAGCTACGGTCTTGTATCCTTCATCGTTATTGCCTTTGCCTTCATCGTGCTCGGATTACTTGAAGTCGATATTGCACGGAAAAATGTCGAGCACCTAAACAGCTCGTTGCTGCGGCAGTCGCTTCTGCTGGGCGCCAAGGAGATCGCTGAGAAATTTCAAAAATATATGGTGGTGCGGACCACCATGAGCGTCCTGACCGGCGTCGTGGTGTGGAGCTTCGCCCTGGTTGCTGGCATTGAGCTCGCGACAGCGTGGGGCGTGATCGCCTTTGTTCTGAACTACATACCGTTTCTCGGCCCGCTGATTGCGACCGTTTTTCCCACGCTCTTTGTTCTTGTTCAGACCGGATCCTGGCAGGTCTGTTTTGCCGTGTTTGTAGGTCTTAACGTCATTCAGTTCGTCATAGGCAGCTATCTCGAGCCACGAATCGCCGGCGCCGCTTTGTCCATGTCTCCATTCATTGTCCTGCTCGCGGTATTTTTCTGGAGCTTTCTCTGGGGGATCGCCGGCGCTTTTATCGGCCTGCCGATCACGATCGCCATTTTGACGATCTGCGAGCAGCACAAATCCACCGAGTGGATTGCATTGCTTCTCTCGGCTGGGGAAAGAAAGTCGGCCTGACAACCAGTTCAGCCCAGGCGAGTTTTGCAGACGTAAAACTTGTCTTTGCAGCGATCGCGGCAGACCCGGTTTGATCTCTTGCTCTCATAGACAAGATTACAATGGCTATTGCACTTTCTCAATTCCGCGTTGCACTGAGGTGTCGCAGTTCGTCCGGCCGATCCTGTCGCAATGACGAACGAGAGTGCGAGCAACGACGCGATACCGATCCGCGAAAGCGTCATGTAAATCTCCTGACACACTTTTTACATGCGGGCGATGCATCGTAAAATCGGCCTTTGACGGCAAGATATTGGACCTCAGTCCAATGCAACGGATGTCTTGTGACTATTGCCGCAGCCTCGCTGAGCGCAGCCAGCCTGACGCCGGCCCCTGCGTCCGCCTATTGGCGCGGCGTTGGGGCGGCGGTTGGGGTCCTGGGTTGGCCCCGGTTGGGGTGGCGCCTGGGCACTCGGGGCCTGGCTGGGGTGGCGCCGCGCGAGCTGGGGTTGGGGTGGACCGCGCTACGTCGTGGCGCCCGGGTTTTATTGATGCGGCTGTGTCGTTTGACGACTCGTGCCAAGTCCATGGGGTCCACGCTGGGTTTTGGTGAATCGCTGCTGGTGAGAGTCGACCGGTTTTGTCCGGAACGACTTCTGGCGCTAGCGCAACGATATCTGCAATCCGTTCAGATCAACTGACGGCTTGACGCCCTGACGTCCACGCAATTCAAGGACGACTCCCTGCCAATTGCGCAAACGAAATGTCCCTGGTCGTCCCGGGTTGGCGACGGTCGAGAAAATCCCATGGATGTTCGCGGCCGTCCGCATGTTGTAGGCGCGGCCGACCAAATCCACGCCCGTCGTACCGAACGGACCGACGCTCACACCGCCTACACGTAATGGATAGCGCTCACCCATCAATCGCAAGGTGCCGCTGCCGCCGCCAACAACGAATTGGGCTCGGGTGATCGTAATACGGATCGAGCCGGTCGCCGCGCGGGCCTCGACCGGGATCCAGGCAAGCATCGCCGCCAGCGCCAGCGTCGCTGAGCCCAAGCTCATCGCACACTTCAAGACAGGCATTGTTCGGTCACAATTAGACGAATTTGGCGCGAAGCCGCTTGAACTCATCGTCCGATATCGATCCTGACTTCCGCAGCTCGTCGAGCTTGGTGATCTCATCCGCCACGCTAAAGCCGACAACACGGCGCAGTTCATCGCGCGCCTGCAGGGCTTGCTGAACATTACGCTCCGCCATCCCCCTTCCCTGGGTAATCAGGTACGCGAGGATGCCAAGGTACGAAAACAGGACAAGTCCGATCACCCACAGCGCCTTACCCCAACCGGAGATGTCGTGACGCCTGACCAGATCACCGAAGATGACAACGAGCAGCCAGAACCAGACGACAAATGCAAAGATGGCAAGCACGTTCATCAAAAAGTTCGAATAGGTATATCCGCCGTCAAAGAACATCCCGATCTCCCTGTTCCACAGATCTCAGGACACATTTGTGACTCAATGCGAACGCCGGTCGAATTGGACCAAGGGCCAATGCCCCTGAAAGTCCCCGTTTCGCTAGCGGCTCGCCTGCTCGCTTCAATTGATAGATCCGCGCCCCGCGGTCAAAAACCGTTGGAAAACGGCGTCCGGACGTGCCCACGCCCGATGACCGATGTATTTGTTTGCATGGCCCGGCCCCGGGACCGTTACAGCAAGGCCTGACCCATGAAGCGCCGCGCCAATCTCACGCGGGAACAGGCCGAAGGGCTTGCGATCCAGGCGCTCGCCTTCATTGCCGGGGACAGCGAGAGACTTGGCCGGTTTCTGGCCGTCACGGGGATTGGGCTCGCCGAGATTCGCACTGCCGCACGTGAACCGGGCTTTCTGGTCGGCGTGCTCGACTACATGGCCTCCGACGAGCAATTGATCGGTGCCTTTGCCCGAGAAGCAGATCTGGACGCCACCGACATTGAAAGGGGTCGCGCTGTGCTCGGTGGCGGCACGTGGGAGCGTGAGGTGCCATGAATTTCTGTCGGGATTGCCTCGCCGATACCGACGATCGCGCGACGCGCTGTCCCGCCTGTCGCTCGCCACGATTGGTACGCCACCCGGAGGCAGCCTCGCTCAGCATCGCGCACATCGATTGCGATGCGTTCTACGCCACCATCGAAAAGCGCGACGATCCGATGATTGCCGACAAGCCAGTAGTCGTCGGCGGCGGCAAGCGTGGTGTCGTCGCCGCCGCATGTTATGTCGCGCGCACCTACGGCATCCGTTCCGCCATGCCAATGTTCGAAGCGAGGCAACGTTGTCCCGACGCCGTGGTTATCAAACCGAACATGGCAAAGTACGTTCAGGTCGGGCGTGAAGTCCGCAGGGCCATGTTTGATCTCACGCCACTGGTCGAACCGCTCTCGATCGACGAAGCATTCCTCGATCTGACCGGTACCGAGCGATTGCACGGCATGTGCCCGGCAAAAGTGCTGGCGCGATTTGCCGCCAAAGTCGAACGCGACCTCGGCATTACGGTATCGATAGGTCTCTCCGCCAACAAATTCCTTGCAAAGGTTGCTTCCGATCTCGACAAGCCCCGCGGCTTCGCCGTCCTGGGACAAACCGAGGCTCCATCATTCCTCGCGGAGAAACCGGTCGGCTTCATCTACGGTGTCGGTGCGGCGAGCGCGGCGAAGCTTGCGGGCGACGGATTCCGTATGATCGCTGATCTGCAACGCGCCGACGAGCGCGACCTGATGCGACGATATGGTGAGGAAGGCGCGCGGTTATGGCGGCTCGCCCGCGGAATGGACCAACGCACCGTCGACCCCGAGCGCGACACAAAAAGCGTTTCGGCGGAAACCACCTTCGAGCGCGATATCGGCGAGTTTCGGCCGCTGGAGCAACATCTGTGGGAACTGACTGAACGCGTCTCAAGCAGACTCAAGGCCAATGCCCTCTCCGGCTCGACCGTAACGCTGAAACTCAAGAGCGCTGACTTCAAGATCCGCACGAGGGCGCGTGCTCTCGGCGCGCCGACCCAGCTCGCCTCGCGCATCTTTGCCGCAGGCCGCGATCTCCTCACGCATGAAGTCGGGACCACCCGCTTCCGTCTGATCGGAATTGGCGTCAGCAATCTCGAAGACGCGGACGGCGACGATCTGGCTGATCTTCTGGATCGTCGGGCGGCGGACGCCGAGCATGCGGTTGACCGGTTGAGGTCGAAATTCGGACGCAACGCCGTGGTGAAAGGTCTCAGCCTGGACGAGGACTAGCGTTCAAGGACATGGCTTGCCGTCTTTCAAATCCAGCGACGTCATCTCACCCTTTATGGTGAAATCGGTGTAGTCGAGGATCAGCGCGCGCGAGACGCCATTCTCGAACAGTTCAAAGCCGATCGAATAGACGGGCGTTTGCTCGCCGCCATGCTCTGACTTCTCGTCCAGCTTATCAAAATAACTGATCGTAACCGGCCAGCGCGTGAGATTGGCCATAGCGGGCACTTTTGCGCTTGCATCATCCGGCGCCTTGTCGCCGGGCGGAATCGGGCGGCCGATTACCGTCAGTGTATTGTAGAGCTTCTCGCCGGTTTCCGAGCCGTCATAGACCGGAAGCTCAAGCAGGGACTTGCCGGCACGCGCGGCGGCAATTATTCGACGCATGTGTTCTGTGGGAAACACGGCCCCGCTCGGGACATTGAAATTCTTCTGTGTCGGCTTGCTCAGGCTGACGGCCACGGTTTTCGTATTCCGCTCGGCCTCTCCATCGACAACATCCGTGCGGCGTTCATTGAACAGGTTCTCGGAACTGAACCGGAACTTCTTGGCGTTGCCGTCTTCCCAGGTGGTTGAGCGCAGGTCGCTCAGCGCAGCTTTGCCTTCTCCGGAATCAATCTCCGACACCTGGCGAAACTTCAGCTCGAAACCCTCGCAGGCATTGCCGGAAAAATCATAGAGTATGCGTCCGCGGATTGCCTCGATGCCGCGACTGCTGTGCGACTTGGACAAAGTGAGATCGTAAACGGCCCGATGCGGCGCGAGTAAAATCGTGTCTGCAGGCGGAGCCGCGGAAGGACGATCGGTGGTCGCGGCCGTGACTGCCGTCGTCAGAATGACAAAAGAGAAGAGCCTCGCATTAAAAAGCGTATTCATGATTTATGGCCTCACTCGCGATCCGGTGCTGTTTGCGGGCCAGAAGGCTGCAGGATCTGAGCAAGATAGAGGTCGCCGGAGATTCCGGCAACAGCGCCGCCATGGCTTGCGCGGTGGCCCGCGGCCGGCCCAGGATCATACCCCTGACAGATGCGGCGGAGGTTCAGAATGACCGGAACGATTGAAAAGAAACTGGCGAGTATCGGCGTTACGCTGCCTACTCCCGCGAGTCCCATTGCCAACTACGTGCCATTCGTGCGCAGCGGCAACATGCTCGTGGTATCCGGCCAGATCTGCTTTGGCGGTGATGGCAAACTCGTGGCCAAGGGCCAACTCGGCGGCGCTGTTTCAATTGAGGACGGACAAAAGGCGGCCCGTGCCTGTGCGATCAACCTGTTGGCACATTTGAAGGCAGCTTTGGGCGATCTCGACAAGGTCTCCCGGGTCGTGCGTTTGGGCGGGTTCATCAATTCGGCCGCAGGTTTCGTTGACGGCCCCAAAGTAATGAACGGCGCCTCCGATCTTATGGTCGAGGTTTTTGGCGACAGGGGACGGCACGCGCGCATCACGGTCGGAGTGTCCGCCCTTCCCGGGGACGCCGCGGTCGAAGTCGAAGGTATTTTTGAAGTCGCCAGCACCTGACCCAGTACCTGACATGGGCGGCGCAGACTGGCTCACCGCACTCCCGATCGCACACCGCGGTCTTCACGATCTTTCTGCCGACGTGATCGAGAACACGGCCGCGGCCTTCTCCGCGGCGGTGGCAGCCGGCTATGGCATCGAGACTGATCTCCAGATCAGCGCCGATGGTGAGGCCATGGTGCATCACGACGATGCCCTGGGCCGACTTACCGAGGGCAGCGGTGCTCTCGCCGAGATGACCGCGGGTCAGATACAGGCGGTTCGCTTCAAGGCCGGAGGCGGACGCATCCTCACGTTGGGCGAATTATGCGGCCTCGTCGGAGGACGCGTCTCACTGCTTCTGGAACTGAAAAGCCACTTTGACGGCAATTTGCGGCTGTTTGAGCGCACAGTTGAGGTGCTCAAAGGCTATACGGGGCCAGTCGCCGTGATGTCGTTCGATCCGGATTTGATCGAGGCCGCGCGGCATGCGGCGCCCACTTTAAAACGTGGGATCGTGGCCGAGCGAAACTATTCGCATCCTGAATGGAACAAGCTGGCTCGCGCTCGGGAACAAAACATGGCGTGGCTGTTGCACGCCCCCCGCTCCCGTCCGCAGTTCCTTGCCTATTCCGTTAGAGATTTGCCGGCGGTGGCACCTTTGCTTGCCCGCGGGGTATTCGGACTGCCGTTACTCACCTGGACGGTCCGCAGCGAAGATGATCGGCGGCGCGCCTCGCGCTGGGCCGACCAGATCATATTTGAGGGGTGGAGACCGTAGGGTCGCGCTCGGGACCGGGCGCAACTCGCGTTGTTTTCCTGCGCGAAAGAGACCGGAGGAGCCGATGAACTTGAAAATCGCGCTGACGGCAGCAACAATTGCTCTCGGTTTTCCGGGCCTCGGTGAACTATCTTTCGTTCAGACGGCTGTTGCTGCTGACACGGCCACACTCTCGGCCGCTACCAAAAAGAACCCGGCTGCGTCACGCCAGCGGGAGCCGAGCCAGGTCGCATGCACCGAGCTCGGATGCCATCCCATTCCACCCGGTTGCCGCCCGCAAATGGGCTACAATTGGGATGGAATTCCGACCGGCTTCGATATTGTCGTCTGTCAGCCCCCCGTAAGTCCGCTAAAGGCTGGGGTGAATTTCCGACGCTTTCGGGGGTAAATTCGGGGAAGGACGTCCTGCCCGATGACCAATCTCGGAGTTCGCATCCGGATCGCGCAGTCGCTTGCCGAAGTCAGTGCTGCGGCATGGAACAATTGTGCCGGCTACACATCCGGTCAGTCAGCTAAAGCAGTACATGGAGCTGAACTCACAGGTGTGGATAATTCATCCACTGAACTATCTACACGAGGGCAAGGAAATAACCCATTTATATCCCACGAGTTTTTGTCTTCGCTTGAGGAGTCTTATTCGGTCCGCGCGAGAACGGGCTGGCAGCCGCGGCACCTGCTCGCCGAAGACATGAACGGGGAGCTTCTGGGTGCGGCGCCCTGCTACGCAAAGAGCCACTCCCGCGGCGAATACGTCTTCGACCATGGCTGGGCCGAGGCTTTTGAGCGCGCCGGCGGTGACTATTATCCGAAACTCCAAATCGCCGTTCCATTTACGCCGGTGACCGGGCCTCGCCTTTTCGCGGCCCCCGGCCCTCTGGCTGACCCAGTCCGCGGAGCTCTCGCCGACGCGCTCGTCGAAATAACCAGAGCGAGCGATCTGTCTTCCGCGCACGTTACGTTCCTGACCGAACAGGAATGGCGCTCGCTCGGCAAACGGGGCTTTTTGCAACGCACGGACCAGCAGTTTCATTGGGAAAATGCCGACTACGCGAGCTTCGATGATTTCCTGAGCCGTCTTGCTTCACGCAAACGCAAGACCATTAAGCGCGAGCGCAAGGAAGCGTTGAGCGCAGGAATTGAGGTTTGTTGGCTGACCGGCTCGGATCTGACCGAAGCCGTGTGGGACGCCTTCTTTTCGTTCTATATGGAAACCGGCTCGCGCAAATGGGGCCGCCCCTACCTGACCCGCGATTTCTTTTCCGTGGTTGGTCAGAAAATGAGCGGCCGTATTCTACTCATCATGGCACGGCGGGCTGGCCGCTGGATCGCGGGCGCCATCAATTTCATAGGCGCGGACACTTTGTATGGGCGTAATTGGGGTGCCGTCGAGCACCATCCGTTTTTGCATTTCGAGCTCTGTTATTACCAGGCCATCGACTATGCCATCGCCAACGGACTGAAGCGGGTCGAGGCCGGCGCCCAAGGGGAGCATAAACTTGCCCGAGGATACCTTCCTCACACGACTTATTCCGCCCATTTCATCGCCAACCCGGGCTTGCATCGGGCCGTCGCCGATTACTTGTCGCGTGAACGCGCTTACGTTCAGGCAGCATCCAGGGAGCTTGCGGCGGCGACGCCGTTCCGCAAGGATTTGGTTGAACAGGAATAAGCGTGGGCAAGCTACAGTTTGCTCAGGATCACACGCAGGTTGGAACCGATCGGGGGAGCCGATGCCGAGTTACGATCCAAACAATATCTTTGCCAAGATCCTGCGTGGCGAACTGCCCTGCTACAAGGTCTATGAGGACGACAAGGTTCTCGCCTTCCTCGACATCATGCCCCGCTCGCCCGGACATACGCTGGTGCTTCCGAAATCCGCTGTCCGTAATATTCTCGACGTCGGCCCCGACGATCTCGCACATGTGGTCGCCACCGCGCAAAGGGTTGCCAAGGCAGCGATGAAAGCGTTCTCCGCCGACGGCATCACCATCCAGCAGTTCAACGAGGGCGCCGGCGGCCAGGTGGTTTTCCACCTGCACGTTCATGTCATTCCTCGAAAGGCCGGGCTCACGATGAAGCCGCCGGCAAGCGAGAAGGAAAAGCCCGACGTGCTGGCAGAGCATGCGAAGAAACTCGCAGCCGCCATCGAAACGGTGTGAGCTAGCGCGCGAACAGGAAACCGCCGAGCAAAAGCATCGCCTCGCCGACAAGAACGGCGGCAAATACCGAGCGTTTGATGCAAATGAAGGCAACAAACCCGCACGCCGCTGCGGCTATGCGTACGGCGAGCGGAATGTTGTCGAGCGTACCGCTTGGAAAGAGGATGAGCTTGCCGATGACCGCCGCAAGAATTGCTGTCGCCACCGCGCGCGACCAGACGACGATCTCCGAGTCTTCGTTGAGCCCGCGTGCCAGCACCAGCCCGAGCGCCCGCCAGATTTCATTGGGCAGAAACCCGACCAGGATCAGCACCAGATAAGGTGACAGCTCGACGGTGGTCATACGGCCGCCTCCCGGAAACGATGAATAGCATAAGCCGCCGTGCCGCCGACAACCCCAGTCCACATGATGTCAAGGCCAACATCGAGCGCCGAAAGGATCGGCCCGAGAATGAGACCGGAAACGAGCGCCAACCGGTCCAAGAGCATATGGGCATTACGAGCCGTCGAAATCAAAAACGACAATGGAGTGAGAAACAGGAGAGCGCCGGCAAGGAGCGGCGGCAATTTGGCGGCCAGATAGAAGCCGACAAATCCGAACGTCGTTGCAGTCGCCATATAGGTCGTCGAAAGACCGTTGCAGAATGCGATTCGGTGCTCGGCGGGAATCGCCGGCAACAAGCGCAGTGACTCAATCCACATGCTGACCGAGGTGAAGTGCGTCGGCAGCAGTAGCTGGTAGAATGGCGTCTCCTTGCGCCGGATTAGCGGCAGCAAGGCCACCACCATGGGAAACAGCCGGATGCCAGTAAGCGTGACCGCGACAGCCGCTTCAAAAATCGCCGAGCCCGCGCCGAGCGCCGAAAGCAGGATCACCTGGGCCGGCGCGGCCCACACCAGCACAGTCGACAATGCCAACCACCAGGATGAAAACGCAAAATCCTGCGCGAGCGCGCCAATGCCGATGTACGTGCCGACCAGCACGGGAAAAAGACCGAGCCGAGTGCTGAACGAACGCCGCCGAAAAAGGCGGCTCCCGGATAGGAAAATGATGCGGGCACGGGCATGGACGCCGCAAAGCTGTCTCACAGGCCCGGCACCTGCGCAACCGCCACACTTGCAAAATGCAAAGGCCGGTCGAAAGCCCGGCCTCGCTATCGTTCGATTTAGGCGTTAGACCTTGGCTAGCGGCACCTTCGGCACCGAGCCGCGTTTTGCCTTGGGCCGCGGGGACGAGCGCCGCTTCGGCTTCGGCCTCACCGCGGGAAGCTTCTCCGGTTTCGGCGTGACGGGGCCTTCGAGGAACTGGAACCCGAGCTTGTCGCGCCCCTCCTCGTCTTTGTCGACGATCACGCGCACATGGCCTCCGCCCTTGAGGTGGCCGAACAAGACTTCGTCCGCCAAGGGCTTCTTGATGTGCTCCTGGATCACGCGAGCCATGGGCCGAGCGCCCATCAATTCGTCGTAACCGTTCGCAATCAACCAGCGGCTCGCCTCTTCCGAAAGCTCGATGGTGACGTTGCGGTCGCCAAGCTGCGCCTCGAGCTGGAGGACGAATTTCTCCACCACCTTGGCGATAATCTCCTGCGAGAGATGCGCGAAGGTGATCGTGGCGTCGAGCCGATTGCGGAATTCCGGCGCGAACATCTTGTTGATGGCTTCCTGGTCGTCCCCTTCCCGTTTGCTGCGGGTGAAGCCGTAGGCCTGCCTGGCGAGATCCGACGCGCCCGCATTCGTCGTCATGATCAAGATGACGTTACGGAAATCGACCTGCTTGCCGTTGTGATCGGTGAGCTTGCCGTGATCCATGACCTGCAACAGCACGTTGAACAGATCAGGATGAGCCTTCTCGATTTCGTCGAGCAACAGCACGCTATGCGGGTGCTGGTCGACACCGTCCGTGAGCAGTCCGCCCTGGTCGAAACCGACATAGCCCGGAGGCGCGCCAATCAAGCGCGAAACGGTGTGCCGCTCCATGTACTCCGACATGTCAAAGCGGATGAGCTCGACGCCGAGCGAGGCAGCAAGCTGCTTTGCGACTTCCGTTTTTCCAACGCCGGTAGGACCCGAGAAAAGATAGCATCCGATCGGCTTCTCGGGCTCGCGCAGGCCAGCGCGCGCGAGTTTGATTGATGCCGATAGCGACTCGATCGCCTTGTCCTGACCGTAGACGACAGTCTTCAGGGTCTGCTCGAGATGCTGAAGCACCTCGGCATCATCCTTCGACACCGTCTTCGGCGGTATCCGGGCCATTGTCGAAATTGTCGTCTCGATTTCCTTGAGGCCGATCGTCTTCTTGCGCCGGCTTTCGGGCAGCAGCATCTGCGCCGCACCGGATTCATCGATCACGTCGATCGCCTTGTCGGGCAGCTTGCGGTCATGAATGTAGCGCGACGACAATTCCACCGCCGCCTTGATGGCTTCGTTCGTGTACTTGAGCTTGTGATACTCCTCGAAGTACGGCTTGAGCCCTTTCAGAATCTCGATTGCATCCGTGACCGAGGGTTCGTTCACGTCGATCTTCTGGAAGCGGCGCACCAGCGCACGATCTTTCTCGAAGTACTGCCGATATTCCTTGTAGGTGGTCGAGCCGATGCAGCGGATCGTGCCAGACGCGAGCGCCGGCTTGAGCAGGTTGGACGCATCCATCGCGCCGCCCGAAGTGGCACCGGCGCCGATCACCGTGTGAATTTCGTCAATGAACATGATCGCGCCGGGATACGCCTCGATTTCCTTGATGACCTGCTTGAGACGTTCCTCGAAGTCGCCGCGATACCGCGTGCCGGCGAGCAGCGTGCCCATGTCGAGCGCGAACACCGTCGCACCCTTGAGCACATCCGGCACCTCTCCATGCACGATCCGGCGCGCGAGACCTTCGGCGATCGCGGTTTTCCCGACGCCGGCATCGCCGACGAACAGCGGATTGTTCTTCTGCCTGCGGCAAAGCACCTGAATGGTGCGATTGATTTCTGAATCGCGCCCGATCAGCGGATCAATTTTGCCGTCCTTCGCCTTCTTGTTCAGATTGACGCAATACGCCTCGAGGGCATCACCTTTTTTCTTCGGCTCGTCGCCACTCTTCGCGTCGGCTTCTTCTTCAACGCCGCGCACTGGTCGCGATTCCGACAGGCCGGGTCGCTTGGCAATGCCATGGCTGATGTAGTTCACCGCGTCGTAGCGCGTCATGTCCTGCTCTTGCAGGAAATAGGCGGCATGACTTTCGCGCTCGGCGAAGATCGCCACCAACACATTTGCACCGGTGACTTCCTCGCGTCCCGAGGACTGCACGTGAATGACTGCGCGCTGGATCACGCGCTGGAAGCCGGCGGTGGGCTTGGAATCCTCAGCGCCGTCGGTGATCAGGTTTTCCAGCTCGGACTCGAGATAGGCGGTCAGGCTGCGCCGGAGCTTGTCGAGATCGACATTGCAAGCCCGCATCACCGCCGAGGCGTCCTGATCGTCGATCAGCGCCAGCAGCAGATGTTCAAGCGTTGCGTACTCGTGATGCCGTTCGTTGGCAATTGCGAGTGCGCGGTGAAGCGATTGTTCGAGACTTCGGGAGAATGTTGGCATTCAAACTTTCCAGTTCATCTGGCGTTTACTCCCCCGACTCACTTTTTTTCCATCACGCATTGCAAAGGATGCTGATGTTTTCGCGCAAAGTCCATCACCTGTGTGACCTTCGTTTCCGCCACCTCGTAAGTATAGATCCCGCATTCGCCTATTCCGTGATGATGCACATGCAACATAATTCTTGTGGCGGCTTCGTGGTCCTTCCCGAAGAACCGCTCCAGGACATGCACGACGAATTCCATTGGCGTGTAGTCATCGTTGAGGATGAGCACGCGGTATACGTTCGGCCGCTTGGTCTGCGGCTTGGTCTTGGTGATGACGCCGGTCGAAGGTCCGCCCTGATCATTCCGGCGCTTGCGATCGTCATCAGCCATCCGTGGCACGTCGGCCCGCCTCGAGGCGGTCAGATTCTGACGGGTCTTCCGGGCTAGGCTCGTCATGGTTGGGCCGCGGCAAATTAGGTTCCTGAAGGTTGCACCATGGCCCCGCCGGCACGTGGCCAAGCATTATAATACTGACCCAGGCACAGCCTTTCCAAGTCAGCAATTCGCTTGACGCTGCCCCGTTCCGGGACAGGGCCGATTCTTTCCCGATTTCTCACGAGAAAACGCAGATAACTATTGCTTTAACGAGCGCAACCTGTTTGCGGGCATATTGACTCGACTTTCCCCCAATTCGCCCCGCCGTTCTCACGCTTTTTCAAGGGGGGTACCCCCATATGGAGGAACTCTACAGGTAGGTCGTTTTCAACAATCGTTGGTGAGCCGATGTTGACCCATTTTCTCAAGAGCGCCCGGGGGCGGTGTAGCCCCGCTGATGGCGGTGGTCGCCGTGCCTTTTCATTCCGTTTGTCGTGCAGGCGCTCTGCCGCGTGAAGCGTATTGCTGCAGGTGACGCCACGCGTGCGGCGGTAGCTTATGCAGCCGAGCAATACAGTTCGTGCAACACGATCGGTACCAACCAGACCAAGCTGCGCGTCGCTCAATAGTCGCCGCGCAGCGCTGGCAAACAAAAAGCCCGGCTCGCAAGAGCCGGGCTTTGCATTCCAGTACGCTTAAGCAACTATACGCAGACAACGCTCACGCGACGCGACTCACTTCGCCTTCGCCAGAAGCGTTTCAAACGGCTTGTAGGTCTCCTTGGCGAGGTCGGCATAGAGTTCGCCGATCTTGGAGGCCTTCGCCACAAACCCCTCATAGGCGGTCTTGGCGTATTCGGTCTGCACCTCGATCGCCTTGTCGAGCGACTTGACGCCGAACATCTTTTCGAGAGCGGCCGTGCCGTCCTCGAATGCCTTCTTCGAATAATCCGCAACTTCGACCGCAATCGCCTGGGTGCCCTTCGAGATTGCTCCCATGGCTTTCAGCGTGACATCGACGTTGTCTTTGCTGACCTGCTGGAGGTCT
>DASRAF010000525.1:0-4058 GCA_035638295.1 Pseudolabrys sp. | reverse complement strand
ACAACGCTTGCAGACTGGTCAAAAGATCTGGGAGATCAGGCGAGCAGCTCTCGGGATTCGTCTTCGCGGTTTGTGTTCGGCCAAACATGAAAAAACGAACACGACTTCCGCGACGCGATCCACCGCAACGAAGCATAGGTGACCTTTTCGGCAGCCGTCAAAATTTTTCCGCCCACGGCCTTAACTCAATATGGGACGCCCAGGTACTCCGATGCTGCCGGTGAAGCTGGAGATAAGTTTGCGCGATCGCGTCGGGATCAAGGCAGCCGTCAGGACCGCGGGATGTGGCGCGCTCCGGACGAGTCGGGCTGCAGATTCCGCCATCGATCACCACCTGTGCGACGTGGATATTCTGTGGCTGCAGCTCACGAGCCATGCTTTGCACCAGACCGGTCAAACCCATCTTGCCCATCGCGAAGGCAGCGGAGTTTGCGTATCCTTTGACGCTCGCGGAAGCTCCCGTGAACAAAATCGTTCCGCTGCCGGCCTTGAGCATCCGCTTCGCGGCCGCCTGTCCGATGAGAAATCCGCCGTAACAAGTAACCATAATCGTTTTGCGAACCTCTTCGGGATCCAATTCGGTGATTGGGCCACGCACCCGACCGCTGGCATTATAGACTACCAGATTGGGGTCGCCGATGTCTTTGCCAACCGCGTTAAATAAGTTCTCCACATCCCTTGGGACGCTTGCATCGCACGCATAGGCGCCGCCATCGATCTCCTTGATCAAGCCATCGAGTTTCTTGGCCTCGCGCGCGGCCAACGCCACTTTCATGCCGTCCTTTTTGAAAAGCCTTGCCAGCGACGCGCTGAGCCCCGGGCCGGTACCGACAATCAATGCGATTTCTTGTTGAGCCATTGAGGACCTCCGAAGATTGGATATATCAATAGGCCAAGGTCAATTGCTATGAGCCAGCTTCAAAACCGTAACCGTTGTGTCGCGGGGCAGATTCGATCTGGCGCAGAAACTCCGCCACTGCGTTCCAGAACTCGTCACTCCGCTCGATCCCATAATGACGCGCACCCGCCAAGGTGATAGTGCGCTGCGGCCCGCCCCACGCGTGAGCGAGCGCCGCGCCGTGCTCCACCGGAGTGACGTCGTCGCGCTCGGCCAAGACGAACAGCGCCGGCACCTTGATGGTCGGCGCGATGCCAGCCGAATCGTAGCGCCCGTTGAGTAGCAATCCCATCGGCAACCAGGGAAATCGCTCTGCGCCAAGCGCGGCGAAGCTGTCGAAGGGCGTTGCCAGAATCGCACCGCGCACGGGCCGCTCCTTCATAAGCGCCACCGCGAAATAAGTGCCAAGGCTCCGCCCAAGCACCACAATGTTCGAGGCGTCTACGTCGGGCCTCGCCGCCGCGTAGTCGTAGATCAGGCTGGCATCTCCCAGAACGACATGCTCGGAGGGCTGGCCACCCGAAAGCCCATAGTCACGATAGTTGATAAACAACCATCCCCACCGCTGTGGCTTGTTGCCGCGATCGATCATCCAGGAGGTCTCACGCCGCACGCCACCGAAGACGATCACCAGTGGAAATCGCTCGCTGCGAGGCGTCATCGTCGGATGCTTCAGCCACCCGTGCAAAGTGACGCCATCCGGTGTCTTGATCCGCACTTCTTCGATGCCGTTCTCACGCGACGCCACTGCTCCGAGCTGCGCCTGATCTGAGGGCCAGGGCCGAAACAAAAAACGCTGCTCGATCGGTTCAAGCATCCAGTTGCAGCCAGTGGCAAGAAACATGAACAGACCGACGAGAGTAACGAGCAGAAGTCGCATGTCCGACAATTTATCTAGAACGAAAATTTAGCTTTAGCAAGGAAGGCAATCCCCTTGGATCGCTTCCAGCTATGATTGAGCTCTGAGTGGAAAGGATATTCTGCCGGCTCTGATCCGTTCACTTCCGCGAGTACACTGCGTGAGTGATTTCTGTCGCAACCGCCGGCTCAGACCTGTTAGCCGCCTCCACGCTGATCCGGCCCAGTATCGGCGTAGCCCGGCGTTATCACCGAATCGATGAAATAACGGCCGCCTTTCGCCACGATCTCCGCGCCTCTTTTGAGCGCTTTCGCCAATGCCTCAGTCGTCGAGACCGGATCTTCGCTATCAAAGCCTTGAGCCCGCGCCATCGCGACCAAATCCACCCGCGGATCATCGATGCGCTGACCGATCCAGCGATTTTGCGCTGGCCGGTTCCGCGCTTGGGCCACTCTTTCCTGATGCATCTCGTCATTGTAGTAAGACCGGTTGTCGGCGACCACGATCATCATCGGAATTTCCATGCGCGAAGCCGTCCAGAGCGCATTCACTCCCATGAGATAATCCCCGTCGCCAAGCACTCCGACGGTCAGGCGGCCCGTGTCCTTGAGTGCAAGTGCAGCGCCAATGGTATGCCCCGGTCCCGTGCCGACCGCACCGCCACCGTCGTTTCCCATGAAGCAAAGCGGTCCGTCGAACTCATAGGCTTCTCCCGGCCAGCCAATCGGCAGACGAGCGAAGGTCACCGGCTGTTTTTTGGCAAATTCCCGTACGGTCATCGCCATGTCCCACAACGACATCGCTTGACCCTGCCTTGCCGACGCCTTGCCGGTCCCGTCGTGCCAATGCGTTAGATTTTTCATCTCGGGCCGGGTTTTGACTTTGGGTGTCTTTTTCGGCTCCATTTCGTCGAGCACCTGAGCGACGAATTGATCGGGATCGGCGAAGATCGGAATGTCAACCGCAGCCAGAGCTTGATGGTCCATGCTCCAGCCATTGGTGCGAATGCTATCAACGGAGCAATGAATGATCGTTTTGTCCGCGGGAACTTGAGTTTGCGCCGTGCCGAGGCTCAGACGAAATACCCCCGCGAGATCCAGCCAATCCAGGCTTAGGATGAGGTCCGCTTTCTCGATCAACGCTGTGGCAGCTTTACTCGGGCGCAAGCACGGAGCAGCGAAGTGCAGCGGATGCGTGGTTGGAAACGCCGTTGGATCGTTGCTGCTGGTCAACACCGCGGCGCCGATCGCCTCGGCAAAACGCACGCGGCGATCCCAGTCGGCTTGTTTGCGCGAAACCCGTCCCATGAGGATCAGCGGAAACTTCGCTTTGTCGATGGCCTCCAGGGCCTTTAGCACGGATTCCCGTGGCGCCGCAGGTGGAGGCGGTGGAGCAAAACGCGCCGCATCGGGAATCGCCACCCCCTCAGCCAGCGGCGCCTCCTGAAGACCGGCGTCGAGGCAGATGTAGACCGGACCGTAGGGCATGCTGCTCGCTATTTGATTCGCCCTCAGCACCGATTCCACCGCCGCTTGAGGCGAAGCCGGCTGATCGTCCCACTTCGTGTAATCGCGGATGATGGAAGCTTGATCTTTAGATGTGTGGATCCAGTCGATCCAAGGACGGCGCCGATGCGCGTCCACAGGGCCGGTGGCGCCGAAGATAACCATCGGTGTTCGATCGCACCACGCGTTGAAGATCGGCATGCTCGCATGCATGAGCCCGACGTTGGCGTGCAGCGCCACCGCCATCGGTTTCTCCGTTACCTTGCCGTAACCGTCGGCGATGGAAACCGCATGCTCTTCGTGCAAGCAGATGACCATCTGCGGATTTTCATTGCCCAGATAGTTGACGATACTGTCGTGGAATCCCCGGTAGCTCGCGCCGGGCACGAGAGCAATATATTTAAGGTTAAGCCTGCGGGTCACTTCGGCGACCACATCGCTGCCCCACTTCATTTGCGGCGTTCCAAGGTTCTGCGGCCGGTCGATTTGAGACTTGGACTGGCGAGTTTTGGTCTCCGGCGTTCTCTTGGCAGTTTCTGTTTTCACTCGGGCCCTCCCGTTTGTTAGCTCAGTGCCATTCCTTATAAGGCGTAAAGTTCTTTAGGATTGTGTGTCAAGATCCGTTCCCTTACCGACTGGTCGATACCTTCCATAGTTTGAAACTCCCGGAGGGCGCTCACTGCGCTCGAGGGATCGGTGTGGCCATAGTCGGTGCCGATGACGAGCCTGCGCTCCCCCGCGTAGTTTACGATATAGGGAACATCATCATTTGTTTGGCACGTAACGAAGACATTGT
>DASRAF010000524.1:0-16438 GCA_035638295.1 Pseudolabrys sp. | reverse complement strand
CGATGTTTCCGGCCGCGCCGGTACGGTTCTCGATGATGACCGGTTGGCCCCATTTGCGGGACAGCCAATCGCCGACAATTCGTGGAACCGCGTCCGCCGTCCCACCAGCAGGAAACGGTACGATGATTTTCACGGCGCGATTTGGATACTCTTCGGCGCCGGCCGCACCGCAAAGGGCTGAAGACACCAAAAGGAGAGCCACCAGGCTTTTGCCGATGAATGACAAAGGTTGTGTCGGCAGGTACCGCATTTAGGAAAATCCTCCAATACAGCCGCGCCTGACCGGCGTCTTTGTGATGGCAAGACTGCTTCAGTTTATGTGAGGATACAACGTGTCCGGCGTGCAGGAGTTGGCGATGGGCGGCTCGCGGCCCAACATTGCGATTGTTGGTGGTGGCATAGGCGGCCTGTTCGCGGCGAATGCTCTCCTCGCGCAGGGATTTCACGTGTCCGTCTACGAGCAGGCGCCCGCGCTCGGCGAAGTGGGCGCCGGAGTTTTTTTGACACCCAACAGCGTGCGTCAGCTTGAGCGAGTAGAGCTCGGCCCGGCGGTGGAGAAATGGGGAGCACGGGTAGGCCCTGGGTCCCGTTACTTTCGGCACGATGGCAGCCCGATCGCACCTGTGCAGGTCACGGATTCCTCAGGCTGGAATGCAACGTTCGGAATGCATCGCGCGGATCTCGTCGAACTCCTCGCGGCCGCTCTGCCTGACAACGTGGTTCACACCGGGCATCGCTGCACGGGCTTCGAACAACGCGATGACACGGCGCGAGTCTCGTTTTCAAATGGCGCGGTTGCCGAAGCCGATGTCATTGTGGCCGCCGACGGCATCCACTCCGAGCTCCGGCCCTACGTTTTTCCTCCGTCGAATCCAGTTTTCTCCGGGTCCGTCGCCTATCGTGGCGTTCTGCCGCTCGAACGCATTCCGGACTGGCCGACGGACTCGTGGCTGATGTGGCTCGGCAAAGGCAAGCACTTCCTCACTTTCCCCGTGCGCGCAGGGCAGCTCATCAACTACGTGGGGTTTGTTCCGGCAGATCAGCGGATGAAGGAATCGTGGTCGTCACCGGGAGATCCCGATGTGCTGCGCCGCGAATTTGCCGGTTGGGACCAGCGCATCGAATCGCTTTTGCAGAAGGTCCAGATGACGTTTCGATGGGCCTTGTACGATCGCGAACCGCTTCCGACCTGGACGCGTGGCCGGCTGACGCTTCTGGGCGACGCCGCGCACCCGATGCTTCCCCATCTCGGACAAGGCGCCAATCAATCCATAGAAGACGGGATGGCGCTCGCAACGATCCTCGCGCGCGCGGATTGCTCGACCGTGCCAGCCGCACTTGCCGCCTATGAGCGCCTCCGCCGCGAGCGTGTCGCGCAGGTTCAGCGTGGCGCGCGCGAAAACGGTATGCGCTACGACTCTGCCTACGCCGATCTCGGCGTCCGCGATGCGGAGATCGCTGCGCACGCTGCGTTCCGCAAGACGCTCTACGACCACGATGTGGTTCCAGAGGCTCAGGCCGCCGCGATGGCCCTCGCCTAGGTGACACGCCATGATCAATAAGATCGTCCGTTTTGACGACGGCGCCGCTTCCGAGCGCATGATGGGAATCTGGAGCCGACTTGTCGGCGAAGGTTTCCTTGACTGGCTGAACCTGCCCACCGGCCTGAAATGTGTGGATGTTGGCTGCGGATCCGTGCAGCGGACATTTGCTGAATTCGAAGACTCGTGGACCGCAAGTACGGGCGCTGGCTCGGTTCAAGCGACCGTTGAAGCGTTGTCGCGCAGTGAAGCGGAAAATATTAAAACGCGTCTGCGCGCGACGTTTCCAGCCGATGCAGAAGACCGCATCACGCAGAGCGGATTTGCCAACGCAATAAAGGGTCGCGTCCGCAAATAACCGCTGAAGCGGATGTTCAGGCTAATGCCTTGAGTCGCTTGTTACTCGAGATCGTGCGATCCCACACGTCGTGAATATGCGAGACTTCCTGCTCGAAGCGCTCCAGGAAAAGGCGTGCCTGGGTCGAGAGCGTGCGCCGCCGCGGCTGAATCACCACGAACTCGGCATGCAGCTCAGGGTCGGCGATCGGGTTGACGATCAGTTCGCCCCGATTGATGTCGTTGACGGAGATGACGCTCGGCAGAATCGTCACCCAATCGGAACGTGCGACGAATTCCAGCGTCGCGATCATCGCGTCCATCTCCAGCATCGCGGCGATCTCGACGCCGTGGGCCTGAAAATAGGTTTCGAGATTCCGGCGGCGGATGTTGTCAGGACCTGGAACGACAATCTTGAGCGGACGGCATTCTGCCAGGCGCAGCGGCGCCAGCGCTTTAAAGCCTGCGTTGGGGCCTGAGATCATCATCTCGCGATCGCGCACAAGCATCCGCGACTTCAGACCGATGGCGCCTTCAAAAGCGGGCACCACCGCAAAGTCGAGCGCATCGTCGAGCACCATTTCGGTTAGCAGCGCGCTGTAGCCTTCGACGATGTGGAGCCGTACTTCGGGACACCGCGGAACGAAATCATCAAGAACGGGCGCGAGCACTGCGCGGGTGAACGTCGGCATTAATCCGATGCGAAGTTCGCCAGTAACCTCACCCGCGAGTGAGCGCGCTTCCTCGGCCGCGTGCTCAAGTGTGCCGACGGCCTCAACACATCGCTTGTAATAGCGCAGTCCCGCAGGCGTCGGGGTGACGCCTCCCGCGGTTCGTTCGAACAGCTTGACCTTCAGCGCGCGCTCGACTGCTGCGACATGCTGGGAGATGCCCGATTGCGTTGCATTTTCCCGCTGCGCCGCGCGCGTGAACGAGCCTTCCTCGCACACCGCGATGACGGCGCGGATTTGCCGCAGCGGGATCGTCGCCATGATTGCCTCAAAATCGGGGGTATTAGAAAAGATGATGACTGAGCGCAGAATATATTATTTCGGCTTGAGGTGCCAACCGGCTTAGGATTTCGGCCAATCAGCAATGGGCGCGCCAACGCGTCCGGGTCGGGAGGGACCACCATGGGTGCAAATTTCGGCATAGCCGGCTTGGATTGGCAGCAGCGGGTCAGCTGGGATCGGCTGCGCGAGTATCGCATCGAGCGCGCGCGCACGATGATGAAGAAACATGGCCTCGGCGCCATGCTTTGCATGTACGACGAAAATGTCCGTTACATCACCGGTACACTCACCCCGGGATGGAACAGACTGAAGCCGGGTCTGCGCTACGCGATGTTGTGCGGTGACGGGCGCCCGATTCTGTTCGAGCAGGGCGACCTTGGCTTTCAGATCGAGCGACACTCGCCATGGCTGCCGAAGGAAAACGTGCGTCACTCATTCGCGTGGATCAAAGGCGCCGCCGGCCCGGCTTCGACCCAGCAGGTGAACAAGTTCACCAAGGCCGTGTTGCAGGCGATGAAGGACAACGGCGTCGCCGGACAGAAGCTTGGTGTCGACTTCATCGACATCAACATGATCAACATCTTCAAGGAGAACAACATCAACTGGGTCGATGGCATGACCCCGATGATGGAGGCGCGTGCCGTCAAGAGCCCCGACGAGCAGGAGTGTTTCCGGATCGTCGGTGCGATCGGCGATGCCACGCACTGGGAATGCATGAAGTTCTTGCGGCCCGGCATCACTGAAAATCAGGTGACCGCGCATCTGATGGAATATCTCTACAACATTCCCGGCATGGAAGACGTCGAGGACGTCATCGTGTCGTCCGGCCCGAACACGTGGCCGAACTGGCGCAACTTCTCCGACCGCATCATCCAGCCCGGCGACATCGTGTTCATGGACTTGGCCGCGCTCACGTGGAACGGCTACAAGTCCTGCTATTACCGCACGTACTGCGTCGGCAAGGAGCCGACGAAAGAACAGAAGGACACCTACGCGACCGCCCTCGAGTGGCTCTATGACTCGATTGGCGCCGTGAAGGTCGGCGCAACCACACGCGACATCGCGCTGAAGTGGCCTTCGGCAATGGAGACCTGGGGCTACGAGGACGAAGATCAGGCTGCGGCCAACCTGTGGGGCCACGGCCTCGGCCTCGCGCAGTACGATCCTCCGGTGATCTCACGCATCTGGTCACTCGATCATCCGGTCGAGATTCAG
The DNA here is from genome assembly GCA_035638295.1 of Pseudolabrys sp. Taxonomy (GTDB): domain Bacteria; phylum Pseudomonadota; class Alphaproteobacteria; order Rhizobiales; family Xanthobacteraceae; genus Pseudolabrys. The sequence continues at coordinate 12,333 of DASRAF010000524.1, read as the reverse complement.
GAAGGCATGACCTTCGCGCTCGAAACGCAGCACGGGAAGCGCTTCCGTTACGGTGTTCGTATCGAGGAAATGCTGATCGTGAAGAAGAACGACATCGAGATCGTGTCAAATTTCCCCGTAAAGCAGATCACGGTTGTCGATCCGCTGCCGGGTTATGGAGATCATGTGAAGTGACGCCGGCGTAAGTCGGCGTCATCCCCGGGCGAGCCGAAGGCAAAACCCGGGGATCTCGAGCCACGGGTTCCGCCCGCAAGGCAATTGTGATGACAGCCTTCATCCTTCACCTTGATGACCCTCGCGCCACCGAACCGGAACGGGTCGGCCCGAAAGCGGCGAATCTTGCCGGGTTGACGCAAGCCGGCTTGGCTACGCCCGGTGGCTTCGCGCTGACAGCCGACGCCTATCGGTACCAGCTGCGCCATCTCGGCATCGAGAACCTGCTGCGGCAATACAGCCAAGGCGACGTGCCCACGTCGCGGCGGATTTCCATCCAGATCAGGCTGGCGCTGTACCAGCAGCCAATCGCGCCAGAGATTCTCGAGCCCTTGCTCGGCGCGTGGCGAAAGCAGCGCGAGACCGGGCTTGGCGTCGTCCGGTCATCCGCGCTGATCGAAGACCGGAAGGGCGCCAACTTCGCCGGCCAATTCGAAAGCTTTCTCGGTCTGTCTGATGAAACCGAATTCCTGACAGCAGTGCGTGCGTGCTGGGCGGCGCTGTGGACGTCGCAGGCACGCCGCTACATGGACAATCACGAACTTTCGCCCGCGGAGACAGCGATGGGCGTCTTGATCCAGCCGCTGATTTCCGCGCGCGTTTCCGGCGGCGGGCTGAGCGAGACGGCTGACGGGCAAATGATGATTTCGGCGACCTGGGGACTTGGCTCGGCCATTGCCCAGGGTGAGGTCGTGCCCGATCGCATTATGCTCAGCAAGACGGGCTTCCTGCGCACGGTCGAAGCCGGTCGCAAAGGCCATCGCGACACCTGTGCTCACGGCGTCTCTGCGCCAGAGCTTGTGCCCAAAGACCTTGTCAGCGAACCATGCCTGTCGCCCGGAGAGGCCGTGACCCTCGGTCGTCTGCTGCGAAAATGCGAAGACCTCGCCGGCGGTCCCGTGGAAATCGAATGGGCGATGGACGAGAAGGGCTTCAGGCTCTTGCAGTCGCGACCGCTGCATATGGAGCCGGCGATCGTGCCGGATGAGATCTGGTTGCAGCATCCCGGCTTGAACGGCCATCCCGCAGGCATCGGCTGGGGTTCGGGACGCGCCGTGGTGGTGAATTGCGAATGTGAGCTGTCGCGGGTCGCGCCCGGCGACGTGCTCGTGACCCGTGTCGCGGGGCCTGCTCTCAGTCCGATCCTGCAGCACGTTTCGGGAGTTGTCGCCGAGCTCGGCGGTTCAACGTCGCATCTGGCTTCGCTCGCGCGCGAGCGAGGCATCCCGATGGTGCTGGGCGTGCTTGATGCCACGCGCAAGATTCCGGACGGCGCACAGTGTGCCGTCGACGGCGTTGCCGGCATCGTGCGGTGGCTCAGGTGAACGCCAAACCACGCGTCTTTGTCACGCAGCCGATTGCAGAGAGCGCAGTAAAGCGCTTGCGCGCACTTGGCAGCGTCAAGGTATTTCCCGACGACAGCCGGATTATTCCTCATCGCACTCTGATCGCGGCCGTTCGCAAGGCCGACATTCTGTTCTGCCTGCTGCACGACAAGATCGACCGGGCCGTCATCGCCGCCAATCCGAAACTGCGTCACATCGCATCGCAATCGATCTCGCCATCCAACGTAGACATCGCCGAAGCAACCAATCGCGACATTCCGGTTACCGTGGTTCCACCGGTGACGACGGAGGCTACCGCCGATCTCAACTTTGGCCTGATGCTATCGGTCGCGCGTCGCATGATGGAGGGTGACCGGCTCGTGCGTGCCGGAAAATTTCCGGGCGGCCAGTCACGGCACCTCCTCGGGTCCACCGTGCACGGCAGAACGATCGGCCTCATTGGTGGTGGTGGGTTGATCGGGAAAGCGGTGGCGCGCCGTGCGCACGGCTTCTCCATGCGCGTACTCTATTGGACTCCTCGGCGCAAGCCCGAAAGCGAGGAACGCGACGCCGGGCTCACTTTCGTGCCGCTTGATGAACTTCTGCGCGAGTCCGATTTCGTTTCCTTGCATTCGCCGCTCAATGCGCAAACGCGCCATCAGATCGGCGCGCGAGAGATCGGCCTGATGAAGAAGACAGCGTTCATCATCAACACTGCACGCGGCCCCATCATCGACGAGGCGGCACTGGTTCGCGCACTCAAATCAAAGAAAATTGCCGGCGCGGGGCTGGACGTGTTCGAGCAGGAGCCGAAGGTGCACGCGGAGCTAAAGAAGCTGAAGAACGTCGTGCTCGAGCCGCATCTCGGCAGTGCAACCGTCGACGTACGCGAGCAGATGGCGAATATTGTGGTCGACAATATTGAGGCGTTGCTTGGTGGGCGCGTGCCCCCGAACTGCGTGAACCCGCAAGTGCTGAAGACCTGATTGCAATCGGGCAAACGCGGCGTTTGAATATAACCAGCTGGCGCAGCCGGTGCGGGAGGAAAAAATGGCGCTACCCAAACTCGACGTGGTGATTGCCAATAACTTCGGCCATCTGCCGATGTTCATCGGTGCGGAGAAGGGCTACTTCAAGCAGCAAGGCGTCGACGCCAGCTTCAAAGTGGTGGATACGGGCACCGACATGGTCAACGCCCTGCACAGAGGCGAGGCTCAGGTCGGGGACATGAGCACGACCACCTACCTCAAGGCCGTGCATGCCGGCGAGCCCTTCAAGGTGATCGGGCTCATCATGAACGATGCCACCCGCGACAACTGTGACGATCCACTCGCCATCGTCACAAAGAAGGGCAGGGGCATCGAGCCGGGCAAGGTCACCGATTTCAAGGGCAAGAAGATCGGCCTCGCGCGCGGCCAGACATCCGACGAATTCTTTAAGATGGTGCTGCGCCGCGCCAAGATGAAATACGAGGATCTTACGGTCGAGAACATCTGGTCGCAGTTTGGTCTCGCGCCGGCGCTCGCCGAGGGCAAGGTGGACGCAATCGTCACGTGGGAGCCTTACGTGACACAGGCGCTCACCCAGGTGCCCGATTCATATCTCGTCCTGCGCGGCGGGCATCACATGTCCTATGTAATGGTTGCGGTCGCACACGGGCCGACGGTCGAGACGAAGCCCGACGTCATCAAGAGCATCGCTGCGGGATTGGCGCAGTCCTCACACTTTACTCGCAATAACCGCGACGAAGCGGTGGAGATTTTTGCCAAGTGGGTACCTGGGACCGACGTTGCGATCGGCAAGAAAGCGATCAAGCACATCAGTTTCGATCCGCGCATGTCGCCGAACGTATTGCGTGCCTTCGAGAACGCCGAGGACGAGGTGCTCGCCAACACGCTCAAGGGCGCGCCGCGGCTCGACGTGCCGAGTCTGTTCCGGCCGCAGTTCATGGCCGCGGTCGAAAACGAGCACCCGGAATATTTCGCGGACCTGCCGAAGCTTTAGCTATTCGGCCGTCCAGCCGCCGTCCACGACCAGCGATGTGCCGGTCATCAGGGCGGCGGCATCGCCTGCAAGGAATACAATCGCGCCGGTCAAGTCTTCGAGCTGGCCAAGGCGACCGAGCTTGATGCGCTTGAGCGTGTCGGCGCGGAAAGCTTCGTTCTGGAAGAACGGTCGCGTCATCGGCGTTTCGATGAATGTTGGTGCCAGCGTGTTGACGCGGATCTTGTGCGGGGCAAGTTCGATTGCCATCGCCTTGGTAAAGCCTTCCATCGCATGTTTGGTCGCGCAATAGACGGTGCGCGTCGTGCCGCCGACATGCCCCATTTGTGATGACATGTTGATGATGGAGCCGGCGCGTCTGGCCTCGATCAGCCGTCGCGCCACTGCCTGCGCCACGAAATAAGCGGCGCGCACGTTCAGCGACATCACGAAATCGAAATCTTCGACTTTCACATCGACGAAGGGAGCCGGTTTGTTGGTGCCGGCATTGTTCACGAGGATGTCGAACGGTTGCTGGCCGGCAATCGTCTTCTGCATGGAGTCAAGATCGCGGACGTCGACTGCAAGCGGTGCGGCCTGCTGGCCACGCGAGCGGATTGCGTCGGCCGCCTCTTCGATTTCTTTCGATGTTCGTGCGGCTAACGTGACGTGCGCGCCTGCGTCGGCCAGGGCGGAGGCTGCCGCGAGTCCTATGCCGCGCCCGGCGCCGGTCACCAGCGCCCGCTTGCCATCGAGCCGGAATGAGGGTGTAGAAGTAAGGTCGACCATTGAAGGCCTTATTCCGCGGCCTGCGCGTAGGGCACGTTGCGGCCTCCGTAGCGGCGCACCCGAATGTTGGCCTGCTCGGCATGACCGAGGAAGCCCTCCAGCACGCAAAGCCGCGAACAATATTCGCCGATCATGGCGCTGGCCTCGTCGGTCAGCACTTTCTGGTAGGTGCAGGTCTTCATGAACTTGCCGACCCACAGGCCCCCGGTGTACCGCGCCGCTTTTTTCGTCGGCAATGTGTGATTGGTACCGATCACCTTGTCGCCGTAGGCGACGTTCGTGCGCGGTCCGAGGAACAACGAGCCATAGTTCTTCATGCCATTGAGGAACACATCGGGGTCGCGGGTCATGACCTGCACGTGCTCCGACGCCACACGGTCCGCCTCCGCAATCATCTCGGCTTCATTATCGCAGACGATTACTTCGCCGAAATCTTTCCAGGCTTGGCCGGCCGCGTCCGCGGTAGGAAGGATCGACAGCAGACGCTCGACTTCTTTCATCGTATCGCGCGCAAGCTTCTCGGAATTGGTGATCAGGACGGCGGGCGAGGTGGGGCCGTGCTCGGCCTGACCAAGCAGGTCGGTCGCACAAATCTCACCGTCCACGCTGTCATCGGCGATGATCAGGGTCTCGGTCGGCCCGGCGAGAAGATCGATTCCGACTCGGCCGAACAATTGCCGCTTGGCTTCCGCCACATAGGCGTTTCCGGGGCCTACGATCATGTCGACCGGCTCAATCGTCTCTGTGCCGAGTGCCATGGCCGCGACGGCCTGTACGCCACCAAGCACGTAGATGTCGTCGGCGCCGCCGAAATGCATTGCCGCGACGATGGCCGGGTGCGGTCCCCCTTTGAAGGGTGGCGCACAGGCGATGATCCGTTTCACGCCCGCAACCTTCGCAGTCACGATCGACATGTGTGCCGATGCGACCATCGGATAGCGCCCGCCCGGCACGTAACAGCCGATCGAATTCACCGGGATATGACGATGGCCGAGCACGACGCCAGGCAACGTCTCGACCTCGAGGTCGTGCATCGTTTCGCGCTGCTTATGGGCGAAGTTGCGTACCTGCGCCTGCGCGAACTTAATGTCTTCGAGGTCGCGTTTCGGGACCTGCGCTATCGCGCGCTCGATTTCCTGTGGCGTGAGACGAAAATCCTTCGGCGACCATTTGTCGAATTTCTCCGACAGTTCGCGAATGGCCGCGTCCTTCCGCTCATCGACCTGCGCGAGGATGCTTTCGACGGTTTCGCGCACTTTGGCATCGGCAGCCTTGATCGCGCCCGCATCCATTCCGCGTTTGAGCCAGCGGGGCATAGTTTCGTCCTCCGGTTTGTCGCGACGTACCGCGCTTCATGGCCAGGCTTGGCCTTCCATATTGCGTTTCGCCAAGTTGAAACGCCTCATGGCCCCCCGGGTCAAGCCCGCGGTGGCGCCGGCTTTGTTACGTGCCGCTTTACTTGATGGCCTGCGGATTGATCGGCGATCCTGTTCCGCCCGTGATGATCAAAGGCGGGCCGCAGAAGAAGAACTCATAGATACCGTCCTGTTCGCAGTCCTCGGCAAGCTCCTTGAGATAGAAAATTTCGCCCATGCATAGACCCATGGCCGGGATAACCACCCAATGCCAGGGTTGATTGGCTTCGGTCGTTTCATTCGGCCGGACTTCCACGCCCCAGGTGTCCGTGCAGATCGCGGCGACCTGCTTCTCCTGGCACCAGTAACAGTTCTCGAACTTGACGCCTGGCGCGTCGCCGCCCGCATAGCCGCCCCATTCCTTTTCGGCGAGGCAGCGTTCCATTTGCCCGGTGCGGACGATGACAAAATCGCCACGTCCGATGGTCACATTCTGTTGCTTCGCGCACTGATCGAGTTCGTCGTTGGAAATGCTTTCGCCGTCTTGCATCCATTTCACGCCGCGAAAGCGCGCGATATCGAGCAATACGCCGCGCCCGACCATCTTGTTCTTGGAATGCTCGATGCCGAGCACCGAAAGTCCGCGCGAGTCGATCAGTTTTGCGTCGTAACCGTTGTAGGCCTTGTCCTCATAGAAAATATGCCCAAGCGCGTCCCAGTGCGTGGCGCCTTGCACGCAAAGGGTCAGAGTGTCGTCGGCATAGCGGATCTTGTTCCAGTCCTGTTGACCGGAGATGGCGTCGGTTCCGGTCGCCAGCATCTGATGGATCGGATTGAAGCGCCCGCCAAACAGGCCGGTCTGGGGGCCCGTGCGATCGAGCGGAATGCCCAGCGCAAACACCTTGCCCGATCGGATTAGGCTCGCAGCTTTCACGATATCTTCGGGGGTGACATGGTTGAGGGTGCCGACCTGGTCTTCCTTGCCCCATCGCCCCCAGTTCTTCAGTTTTTCCGTGGCTTCGGCGATCGCTTTTTTGCCGACCCTGATGTTCATGAAGAGCTTCCTTCCCACTTTATTATCTTTTCGCCGCGTCAAAGTTGCCGCAGCTATCGAATGCAATATTGCACAGAGCGTCAGTGTTTCATCAAGCCGGGTGCGTCATCAGGATTTTGACAGAGCCAGTCGCGGCTGCGCATGATCCCCGCCCGCGGGGCGCGTACCAGTCATTCAGGGAGAATATTCATGAAACGCAATCTATTCGCCACGACTGCTGTGCTGATGGCGCTCGCGGCGCCCACGCATGCGACCAATATTGTCAATGAGTGGGCCAGCGTGAAAACTCCCAAGGCGCCGGAGCTCAAGGCGGTGACGGTCGATCCCAAGACCACGGCGCTGTTGATGCTCGACTTCATGAATCAGAATTGCGGTCAGCGGCCGCGCTGTCTCGATACAATTCCGGCAATGAAGAAGCTGCTTGCTGAGGCGCGCTCGCACAAAGTGCCCGTCGTCTATTCGATCATTGCCAACAGCACCCCAGCCGACGTCATCAAGGATGTGGCACCGCTGGCGGACGAGCCGCACGTGCTGTCCGGGCCTGATAAATTCCGCAACACCGACCTCGAAAAGATCTTGAAGGATAAAGGCATCACGGATGTGATTGCTGTCGGCACCTCATCGAATGGTGCCGTGCTCTACACGGCAAGCGGAGCGGCGTTCCGCGGCATGAATGTGATCATTCCGGTCGACGGCATGTCCGCGGTCGATCCCTACGCCGAGTATTCCACGGTCTTCACGTTCATGAACGCGCCTTCTGTTTCGGCGAAGACCACGCTCACCCGAAGCGACATGATCAAGTTCTAGTTCGGTTCAGACTTTTCCCAAGGCCCGGAGAATCTTGTCCGGTGTGAAGGGCATATCGGTGAGAGGCTGCGCCCCTAGCGGGCGCAGCGCATCGTTGATCGCGTTCATCACGGATGCAGGTGCACCTGCGGTACCTGCTTCGCCGGCGCCTTTGGCACCGAGTTCGCTGTCCGCGGTCGGTGAAACGACATGCCCGCACACGATATCGGGCATTTCCATCGCCATCGGCACAAGATAGTCCGCCATGTTGCCGTTGAGCAATTGGCCGCGCTCGTCATAGAGGCAATGTTCGAATAGTGCCGCGCCGATGCCCTGCACGACGCCGCCGCGGATCTGCTCGTCGACCAGCTGCGGATTGATGATGGTGCCGCAATCTTCCACGCACCAATGCTTGAGCAGCTTGACGAATCCGGTGTCGGTATCGACTTCCAGATAGCTTCCCTGAATGCCGTTGGTGAATGCGAACGGCCATGCGCGGGGGACGTAGTGCCGCGTTGCCATCAGTTCCGCCTGGAAGCCGGGCGGCAGGGTGTCCGGCCGGAAATAGGCGACGCGCGCCAGCTCGTCGAGCGGCAGACGTTCGGTGCCTCTTTCCTTGTCCACGACAAGTCCGTTGCGGATGTCGAGATCGTCCGGCTTGGCCTGCAGGATGCTCGCCGCGACCGCGAGGACGTTCGCGCGCAGTGCCTTTCCGGCTTGCCACGCCGCTTCGCCTCCGATGCCGGCTGCCCGTGAGGCCCAGGTGCCACCCCCATAGGGCGTGTTGTCGGTATCGCCGGTGATGACGCGCACTTTTTCAATCGGGACGCCGAACGACGACGCTACGCACTGCGCGACCACGGCTTCGGCACCCTGACCTTGCTCGGTAACGCCGGTGTGCACGATGATCGCGCCTTGCGCGTCAAGTTTCACGGTGGCGCCGTCCATCGATGTGATGCGTGCGCCTCCCACACCGTAAAATGCCGCCGATGGATTGGTCACTTCGATGAAGCTCGCAAAGCCTATCCCGCGATAGATGCCTTTTTCCCGCAGCTTCTTCTGTTCGGTGCGCAGGCCGGCGTAGTTCATCATCGAATCAAGATGCGCAAGTGCCTCGTGGTGCGACAGCAGTTCGAACTTCAGGCCCGAAGCGGACTGTGTCGGATAAGCATCGTCGGAAATGAGATTGCGGCGGCGCAATTCGAGGGGGTCCATGCCGATCTTGGCCGCGGCAAGCTCGACAAGGCCTTCGGTAACCGCGACCGCGATCGGATGACCGACGGCGCGGTACTGGCACATGACGTTCTTGTTTTGAAAGACCACACGCGCCTGAGCGCGATAGTTCGGACACTTGTACGGACCACCGGTGAGGTTGACGACCTGGTTGGCCTCGATGCCGCTGGTGCGGGGATAGACGGAATAGGGGCCAATTCCGGTCAGATCGTCGATCTCGAACGCCGTGATTGTGCCGTCCTTGCTCACGCCGATTTTGGCCTTGATGCGGTGGTCGCGGGCATGGATGTCAGTCACGAAGCTTTCGATGCGATCGGCGACGAATTTCACCGGCCGTTTGAGAAGCTTTGATAGCGCAACGGTCGCCATCTCGTCGGCGTAGGTGTGCACCTTGATGCCGAACGAGCCCCCGACGTCCTTGGTCAGAACACGCACCTGATGCTCGGCGAGCCCGAGATGCTTGGCGAACAGGTTCTGCATCATGTGCGGCGCCTGGGTGCCGTGATAGACGGTCATGCGCTGCTCGCCTTCGTTCCAGTCGGCAACGACCGCGCGCGGCTCGTTGGTGACACCGGTATGGCGACCGAAGCGGAACGTCGTTTCGACTACTGCATCGGCTTCTGCGAGGGCCTTGTCGACCGCGCCAACGTCGAGCTTCCTTTCGAAGCAGAGATTGTCGCCGAGCGAGGCGTGGATCACAGGCGTTTTGGCATCGAGTGCCACTTCCGGATCGGTAACCGCGGGCAATGGCTCATAGCGGACTTCGACCAGCTCGCAGGCATCCTCGGCCTCGGCGCGTGTGCGGGCGACAACGGCGCAAACAGCTTCGCCTTGCCAGCAGGCGCGCTCGACTGCGATCGGAGACTGCGGTGCGGACTTGAGGCCCTTCAGATGTGTGAGGACACCCACCCAGGGCGTCATGACTTTGGCAAGTTCGGCGCCGGTCACTACACCGATCACGCCGGGTGCCTTTTTCGCGGCGTCGGCCGAGATCTTCACGATGCGTGCGTGGGGATACGGTGAGCGCACAAAGGCGACATTCGCCATGCGCGGCAATGCAATGTCGCTGATGTACTGGCCGCGTCCTTGCGTCAATCGCTGCAGGTTCGGTCGCGGCACTGAGCGGCCGATGTAGGAATTGGGCCGGTCGAGCGCCGTCAGTACGGGCAGTGAGTCCTCGGTGATTTTCATTTCTTGGCTCCCCCGCGCGCTTGCGCAACAGCTTCGACGGCATCGACGATCGCGTGATAGCCGGTGCAGCGGCAGTAATTGCCGGACAGATGCTCGCGAATTTGATCGCGGCTCGGGACTTTCTTTGAGCGCTTGAGCAGATCCTGGGCGGCAGTGATCATTCCGGGCGTGCAATATCCGCACTGCAGGGCATTGCGTTGCTCGAAGGCTGCCTGCAGGTCGGACACTTCGCCTGAGTCCGACAGACCTTCGATCGTGTCCACCGCGGCGCCATCGCATTGCACGGCCAGCATCAGACAACCGCGCACGATTTCGCCGTTTACGCGCACCGTGCAGGCGCCGCAGACGCCATGCTCGCATCCGACATGGCTGCCGGTCAGCGCGAGGTCTTCGCGGAGGAAATCGACCAATGTCTTTCTTGCCTCGACGCGCTCCTGGACCCGCGCGCCATTGACCGTCAGCGAAATTTCGAGAATTCGATCGTTCATGGCCGCGCCTCCAAAAGCTGTGCGGCCACGCGACGAAGCAACACACCGGCGAGATGCCTCTTCACCTTGGCAGTCGCCTGCACGTCGTCATGCGGATCGAGATCCAGTGCGTTGACGGCGGCGTCAACATTGTCATCGACGAGCGCCGCCTCGGCTTTTTTCACGCGGATCGGAGTGTCGCCGACGCCGAAATAGGCGAGCCGCACATCGGCGAGACCCTTGCCGTTGGTGCGCGCGCTGGCGGCCAGTCCGACGATCGCATAGTCGCCGTGGCGGCGTGCGAGCTCGGCAAAGCCAACGCGCGTATTCTTGTCAGCCACCGGGACACGAACGGCCGTTACGATTTCGTTCGGTCGCAGCGCAGTCTCAAACAGGCCCTTGAAGAAAGCGTCGGCCTTCACTTTGCGCTTACCCTTTGCGCTGGCGATGTCGACCTCTCCGCCCATCGCCAGCAAGCAGGCCGGCAACTCGGCGGCCGGATCGGCAAATGCGATAGAGCCGCCAAAGCTACCCCTGTTTCGGATGGCGGCATGCCCGATATGCGGTATGGCGAGTGCAATCAGCGGGGCGTAGCGCGCGATAACGTCGGACCTCTCAAGCTGCGCATGACGTGCAAGCGCACCGACTTCGACAAATTTGCCCTTTTTGGCGATGCCGTCGAGCCCTTTGATGCCATTGATGTCGATCAGCAAGGACGGCGCCGAAAGTCGCATGTTGAGGGTTGCGATCAGACTTTGCCCACCCGCGAGCAGCCTCGCATTATCCTTGTGCTTGGCCAGAAGCGTCACGGCTTCCTTTAGCGTCCGCACCTTTTTGTATGCAAATGGCGCCGGTTTCACCTGTCCTCCCCGCTTTTGGCACGTTTCTTTGCCCGAGGCTTTTCGGGGCACGTTTTTTCTTATTGTGACCGGGAACGCGGGCAGGTCAATGCGGGCAACGTGCCCGCGTGTCGCAGAGTTCAAGCTGTGATGCGCTTGACGATATCGATCGCACGACGCAGCAGCGTTTCGGAGGCCTCCGGCGTGCGGAATGCTGCGTGCGCCGACAGCGTCACGTTCTCGAGCTTCGCAAGCGGATGATCCGCGGGAAGCGGCTCGTTGTGAAACACATCAAGTCCAGCGTGCCTGATGTGACCGCTTTTCAGCGCCGCGATCAGTGTGGCCTCATCGGCCAGCGCACCGCGCGCAGTATTGACATAGATGACTCCCTTCTTCATCCGCGCGATCCGCTCGGCGGACAGAAAGCCGCGCGTCTCGTCACCAAGAGTCAAATTCATTGAGACGACGTCAGCGCGTGCGAGCAACGTGTCGATGTCGACAAGCGGCACGTCGATCTCGGGATGCCCGGTTCGGTTCCAGCCGATGACGTTCATTCCCATGCCTTTGCCGATGCGTGCGACCTCGCGGCCAATGCCGCCTAATCCGATCACCCCCAAGGTCTTGCCAAGAAGCTGTACGCCTTCATGTGGTGTCCAGATCCCGCGGCGGACCTCGCGATCCATGCGCGCGAGATCGCGCGCGCAGGTCCAGAGCAGCGCAATGGTGTGCTCGGCGACCGCCGTGTCACCGTAACCCTTGATGATGTGGACCTTGATGTCGCGCTCGTTGAGTTCGCCGACATTCATGTAGCTGGCCGGCCCGGTGCCAAGGAAAACGATGTGCTTGAGCTCGGGACATTGGGCCACCAGCGGCGTCGGCATGTATGAATGGTCATCGATTGCGATGTCATAGCCGCCGATAATTTTTGGCAGCTCGTCGCGCGCGAATAACTTGCGATTGACATCGATCGGCGGATCGTCGGGACGAGTAACTCTGGCCCAGACGGGTGCCAATTGGTCGTTGCAGTCGAGGAAGATAGCTTTCATGATCGTTCCAACGGGCGCTACCGCGACCGGAAGGTAGTGGCAACCCAAGAGA
>DASRAF010000523.1:0-16592 GCA_035638295.1 Pseudolabrys sp. | reverse complement strand
TCGGCCAGATATTTTTCATCGACCTCGACCGCGATCTTGTTGTCTTTCAGCGCGTCGAGATAGCGGCCGACGCGATAGTAGATGTGGCTCGGCATGTGCACGAGATGGCCGGCATTAGGGATCGCGCCGCGCAAACGGTCGGCATAGGGCTCGGCACGCTTGGGTCGATCCGACGCTTCGACGGCGTGGATGTAGTAGTGAATTGCGCCGGGATGGTTCGGGTTTCTCGCCAGCACGCGCTCAAGCGTCGGCACGATCGGCACGCTCTGCGGGTTCGGTTCGTGGCCGCCCGGCTTCCAGTAATTCCAGGGGCTGAGATCCATCACCGCCTCGGCATAGAGCGTGGCGATTTCATCGTCGTCGGGAAATTGCTTCGCGACCTTGGCCATTTCGCTCGCGTAAGCGGCGTCGAACGGTGCGCGGGCGGCCTTCGGATCGCTGCCGTAACGCACCGCGAGCGCGCCTATCAAAGCCTGTTCGCGTGGGCTCGCCTTGCCCGCAAGTGTCTTCGCCTTCTGTGCGGCGGCAAAAGCGGGTGCGACCGCGTCTTCCTGCATCGGAAGGTTGATATTGGGCCCGAGCACCAGGGCCTCGCCCCAGAAGCACATGGCGCACTGGGGATCGAGCTTCTGTGCCATGCGAAACGCACGCTGCGCCTCGCCGTGATTGAATGCGTAGGCAAGACGCAGGCCCTGGTCAAAATAGGTCTGCGCGCGCTCATTCGCGGTCGAAACCCTGTAAGTGACGGAACCGAGACCGGTCCATAAGGGCGGCTCTGTATCCGCGAAAGCCGGTGCTGCGTTGGCGGCGCTCATCTCGGCCCGTGGCACCTCGGTCTGTGCCAGACGCAGCATCATGGTCGGCGCACCTTTTGTGACCGGTGAGTGACAGATCGGAAAATCCGGGCCGACGGATGGGTTCGAAGGGTCCGCGGCCGTTTCACTCGCACCCGCAAGGGTGAGAGCGTTTCCGGCCAGCAGCGCCAGCATTGTTGCGCTGCCAAGGGCGGCAACAACTGTGGAAAGCAGGAGACCTTGCAATCGCGTGAATGTCGCCATGTCGTCCTCCAAAAAAATCGAAACGGAGGAAATCCGTGCGATCCCAGCGGGTCGCAGCGGCGGGCATAAAGGCCCGACGGGTGGGCATTCTGACGCTTTGGATGCCTTTTTTGCAAGACAACGGGAACAGCCGGTCGACACCACGGCCGGCCCAAAACCGTGCGGAGTTGCGGGACGCGGCTATCTCCCCTGCGGTGTGTTATGAGCTCCGCAAATGTTCGGGCCTGTGAATCACGCGGGAACGCGATCGACTGCTGACGCCACATCCCGTTACCACCGCCTGTGTCGTTCACCATTGCACAGCGTTTGCCTTGCAGTGCGGCGAAAAACGCGCAAGGATTTCTTGGGCAGTAGGGGCGCTTCACCGTGTCGATTGTTGCGACGCTTTCAGAACAGAAAGCCGCAGGAGGGCTTTCTTTTGTTGGCCGCTCATCGGACATCAACGGCACGGTTATCGACGACACGGTCGTTCAAAAAAACTGCTCGCTGCACATCCGCGGAAATCTCCTCGCCAATCTGACTATCGAGTCAGGTGCGAAGGTCGTTGTTGAAGGATCTGTCGAAGGAAAAATCGTCAACAAAGGCGGCAGGCTCCTCGTTAACAACAAGGCGCATGCGTCATGCATTACGACCAGCGGGCCTGCAGAAGCTGAGGCGCGCGGGGTTCTCAAGATTGATCTGACGGCGATCGTGTCAAATTGGGAAAGGCTCGCGAAATTTTCGACGGTTGAATGTGCCGCTGGACTAGAAGGCAATGCCTACGGCTGCGGCATTGAACCGATTGCGGGAGCTCTCTCCAGAAACGGCTGCCAGACGTTTTTTGTTTCCGACATCCCGGAAGCCAGACGCGTTCGCGCGGTCGCACAGAGCGCGACGATCTACGTGCTTGGTGGGCTGTACTCCGGACCGCGAGAAACCTTTGCAGAGGTCGATGCGCGGCCCGTTGTCTACAGCCCTATCGAAATGGCCGAATGGGATCTTTTTGCCAGCTCGCATGGATGGTCCGGCGGCTGTGCGCTGCACGTCGACACCGGCAAAAGCAGACGCGGCCTTTCGGTGGAAGAAGCGGTTGCGTTCGCACCCAGCGTCCGCAACCACGGCGTCACACTCCTGATAAGCCGTCTCGATAATTTCGACAAAACTGCCAACCATCAGATCGCGATGTTTAAAGAGCTGCGCCGTCTCTATAAGGGAGTGTCGGCCTCGATGGCCAACGCGTCCACCATCTTCATGGAGCCGAAGGCTCATTGCGATCTCATTCGAGCGGACGCGGCGCTCTACGGCGTCAATCCCACAGCGGGCGCCAACAATCCGATGCTTCCAGTGATCGAGCTCCATGCTCGCATCGTCCAGATCGTCAGGCTGGCACCCGGCGAAACCATCCCCGATGCGAACGGCTGGACAGCGAAGCGGCCGACGCGACTGGCCTTGGTATCGGTCGGATACGCGGATGGCTATCCGCGATGCGAAAGGGGTTACGACAAAAAGTTGCACGCAATCGTTGGAGGCCGGCCATGCCCGGTCGTCGGGCAGCCGTCCATGGATCTTCTGGCGATCGATGTAACTGACGTTTCAGAGCCGGCGGTCGTGCGCCATGGAAACATGGTCACGCTCATAGGCCCGGAAACCGGCATCGACGAACTCGCGGTGGCAAGCAAATCGACCGGTTGCGAAGTGCTCAGCCGTCTTGGGCAACGTTTCCACCGCATCTACCACGTCACTTAGCAGGTGAACTTCCATCAGTGTACAGGAGTAGGAGAGCAATATGTTCGGAAAGACCAAAGACAATGCGGCAGACATCAATCATGACTACTCGCCGGCGCCGGAGATGAATCGCTCCGCCGCTGGACATTCAGCGACGCAGGAAACGACCTCCTCCATCAGCTCCGGGCTTTCGATCGTCGGCAAGATCGTCGGCCAAGGAAAGCTGGCGATCTTCGGTCACGTCGAAGGCGAAGTGCACGCCTCGACCGTCCAGATCGGCGATGGCGCGCAAGTCGAAGGCGATATCGTCGCGCAGGAGTTGACGATCGGCGGCCGCGTCAAAGGCACGATCCGCGCCAATCGCGTCAAGCTGAACAGCACCGCGGTCGTCGAGGGCGATATCTATCATCGCTCGCTGGCGATAGAGGAGAATGCGCAATTTGAGGGAATGTCGCGACGGCAGGAAAACGTCATCGACACGCCTTCGCTCGTTCCGACAAAACATGCACCGGCTCAGGTCATCAACATGAACGGGCAGGGCAACGGCGCGTCTGACGGGCTCAATTTGTCGTAGACACGCCACGCTGGTCAATCGCAAGAAGCGGTTCAGCGTCACAACATCCAATCCGTGACCAAGCGTTCACGGATTGGATGCGCTGTACCGCGCCACAGGATCAGAAGCGGAACCACTGATTGGAATATTGCCCGGCGAACGGCGAGCGCCAATAGCGTGGACGATCGTAGCGGACTTCGTAGGTCGGCGAAGAACGTCGGCGCTGCTTGAGGCCGCCCTGTGGTTCGCCGCTCAGTGTGACGACAAATTCAGTGCTGGCGCCCGTCTCGGGGCTCAAAGGTTCGTCTGAAATGATCAACGCGGATCGTGGCGATACCTTCTCGGCAATGAAATCGAGCGACTCCTGTGGAATTGTAATCCGATCAAGCGCTGATTTAGCGCTGTCGAGATCGCTTACGGCAGACCCGCCATCCTTCTCATTCACCAAAGACACCATGCTCCATCGCACGTGGGTGCCGCTGCGTTCAATTGCGGTAAACACATACGTACCGATCGGGCGGTCTGCATCGCGAACGGTGACCGGGATCTCCAGGATAGGCTCGCGGGCCTGGCGGACGTAAAGGCGCTGGTTCTTGCGGCTGATAAAGACAGATACCGGCTCGAGGTCGCGTTTGGCTTTGCGTGCTGCCTCGGTTGCGGCGACGCGTTCCCGATCCGCAGCCGTGGCTGCTTCGCGGGCGGCGGTCACGGCATCGGCTTTCGGCTGCAGGTCGGATTTAGCCGCTGCCAACAGAGGCTCAAGCTCTCCGAGCCGGGTGGCTACCTTTTCCTTGGCACTCTCGATGCGCTCCTTGGCTTCGGGTGAAGACGCCGATGCAATCGCACGCTCGGCCGCAGCCAATTCCGCCTCGGCCCTAAGCTTCAACGCTTCCGTTTTGCGCACCGTCGCGATTGCAAGTGTGGACTCGCGGTTGGCGGTTACGGCCGCGAGCCTAGCCTGATCGGTCTTGGCGGTCGCTTCCTCCACTTTCGTGGCAGCCGCGGCTGCCGCAGCGGCCGCATGATCCGTCTTTGGCTGGAATAGTGCCGGATGCTCGATCGCGACCGGCCCGACGCCGCCGGGCGCCACGATCACGCGCATGCCGATCTTTGTGGTGCCGAACAGGCGCTCGGCAAAGCTGTAGGGGAGCCGGATGCAGCCATGCGATGCGGGGTATCCCGGCAGAGGTCCACCGTGCAGGGCAATGCCCGACCAGGTAAGACGCTGCATGTGCGGCATGAACGCGTCGTCGTAGAGGTTCGAGTAGTGCTCGGCATTTTTTTGGAGGACGGTGAAGATGCCTGCCGGCGTCTCACGGCCTTTTTGGCCGCTCGACACTGGCGCGCGCATGGTCCAGCCTTTTTCATCGTAGATCGTGATCTGCTGGTCGCGCAGCGAAACGATCGCCATGATCGGCTCGCCACCCGGACGCGTCGCTACCGACTGGTCGTTCCGGGCTTTTGCGGCGTGGCCCAGATCGCTCGTCGATATCAGGACGGCTAGGCTGGCAAAGGTTGTTGCAACGCGGAATCGCGCCTGTTTATGCTTCCGGATAAAGACAAAAGGATTCATGGGACCGCCATTGTACTGAACTGTTTCAACCACGCCCGCGTTCCATTGCCCGCCATCCAGACCGGGCCCTTGCTTGCCGTCAGATCCTCAGCACGAACAATCGAACCGCCGACGAAAGGTTGTCAGCGTATCGACCGGAATACTCTCTCCAATTCTCCAGAATGTGCGCGCCCAAATCGAGTTGGACCCAAGGCCAATGTCCGCTTATGACACAAAGCGGACGGGTACCATAGTCATGGCTAGCCGTGTTTTCAGCTACATCCTATCTTCACGGTTAGCAGCATCTCAAGTCCCTGACATGACGAGCCGCCTGCTTCTGAGATTTGCCGCCTGCGCTGTGATCACACTCGGGATTGCGGCATGGTCCTCGGTTTGTGACGCCCGCTGGCAGGCTAACGACCACAATTTGCGTCCATTCCGGCATGGCCTTCACTTGAGACACGACCTTCATGTCTTCAGGCATGATCTTCATATCTTTAGGAAAGGTGTGTTTCTCCCGTCGCTGCACAGCTCTTATCCTTGTAGCGTGCTCGGCCATCGTCCGTGCATCCCTTACGGCACCTATTGCAGCATCTTCAGCCGTCAGCCCTGCATACCCGATATCGATTACCCCATCGGCCAGACCTTGCAGCTGACCATTGTCAGCCGGACGGAAGACGGTACGTCCGATGCGCCTGCCGAGGAAAAGTCTGTCGATCGCTCGCCGCGTAACCTGAATACCATTCGGGATGTGTTTTCCGCGTTGCGCGGATGCTGGATTCCCCCGGAGAAGGATGTGGCACGGTCCGGTACGCAGATAACGTTGCGTTTCAGCTTTAACAGCCACGGCGGAATGATTTCCGAACCGAGGACGACCTATGTCTCGGCCGACACGCCGGCGGACGTACGTGAGGTTTACTGGAATGCAGCAACGGCCGCACTCAAGCGGTGTACACCGCTGCAATTCACGGACGGACTTGGCGGCGCACTGGCCGGCCGTCCGTTCGCAGTCCGGTTCGTCGACAATCGCTCGTTTTGAGCAGGTGCTACTACAGGCGATTGGCAACGAGAATTGGCCGCTCAGCCGCCGCCCTGACGATCATCCCTCGCTCAGCGATCTCGGCCTATAACGCTGGACGATCGAGGTCCCGCTCGGCGATAGTCATCGCAGTGGTAACCGCGAAGCGAAGTCAGGCATGGAAAACGTCACGGGGATGATCGGCGTCGACAAGATGGGCGCGGAGATACTTTTTCTCGATCCGAAAACCTACGAAGTTGAAAAGACGCTCAAGGGATTTCAGCGCACCGTCCACGAACTCCTTGTGGTGCCGGAGACGGGGACTGCCTACGTTCCGATCTTCGGCGACGGGATCCACGGCCGTAATCCGAATCCCGGCCATCTGCTGTGCGTCATCGATCTCAAAAATCGCACGCATGCCGCCGATATCGACCTGCGCCCTTACATCGCGCCGCATACTTTGAAGCTGGGCCCGGACGGATTGATCTACATCACCTGTGAAAACAGCGCCGTTGTTGCGGTCATCGACCGGTTGACAAATACAGTCGTGGACGCCATCGACTCCGGGTCGACCAATGGCCATCGGCTGATCATCGCGTCGGACGGACAGCGGCTTTACACCGAAAATGAGGAAGACAGCACCGTTTCCGTCATTGATCTCGCGAAACGAAAACTTCTGGGCAAGATTTCCACGCCGCGCGCATTGGCAGGCATAACAATTTCACCTGATGGACGGACAGTCATTGCGGTCGACGACATAGAGCCGACACTTTTCCTCATCGATACTGCCGCCGGGAAAGTCGATGCCACAATGCGGCTTGAAGGCGTGCCGGAAGCGGCGCAGATTGCGCGCTACAGTCCGGACAACAAAATGCTCGCCGTGACAAGCCTGAAGAGCAACATGGTGAGCCTGATCGATCCGTCATTCCGGCAGCACGCTGCCGTAAAAGTCGGCGATCAGCCAATGGACATGGCCTTCCGCGGAGACGAGCTGTTCGTCGCCTGCCAGGGAGACGGATCCGTGCACGTTGTCGACATCCCACAGCGTCGCAACAAACATCATTTCGAAGCGGGCAAGGGCTGCGAATCCGTCGGCTTTTTCTGATTGGGGGGTTGCTACCCTAAGGCAGGACTTCCAAGAGGCGTACGGCGTCAATGTCAGAGCTCAGTTTAAAAGTCGCGTTCGTCATTTTTGTTGCGAAGCTCCTTGACCCATTCGCGGCCGCACCGGCCCTGGTCGTGGGGTATTTCTGCCGCGCGTGGTGGCAGGTGGTCATCGCCGCAGCGGCGGTGGGAATAATCGTCGAAATGATTCTCGTCGCACTGGAGCAGACGCCTGGAATTCACGAAGGGCGGCTCTTGATGGGCGTGCTGGCGGCAGGCGTTTGGTCCAACCTGGCCTTTGCCTTCAAAATGTGGCGCGCGAAGGCTGCGCGCAAAATTGAGGAGCCCTAGTTCGCAGCCTCTGGTGACGTGCGCGGTACCAGAGATTGTGCAGCGCATCATGTCGCAATGCATCATGTCAAAGTGATTAGGTGCTGACCGGTGACGTGCACTAGCGTGATTTCGATGGTCCGCGTTGTTGTCTGCGTCTTGCCACAGCAAAATCGTTTTGATCTTTCGTCACCGCCGCCGATCGCATCGCGACGGTGTCCTGTCTGTGGCGAACCGCTGACCGTCGAACCGACCGACAGGACGGGCCACGACCAGCGCACATTTGAGTGCTCGTCGTGCGCTTACGCCGAAACCGTAACCGTCACGTTCTAGCTAGGCGATCTTATCCATCCAGCGCTGGTCCGCGGTGCCTGCTGCACGCTGTAGTCGGGCCGCAGGTCGGCGCGCCGCCACCGCAGGCGGTGCAACGGCATCGCCGTTCTATGTCGCGTAGCGCTTCGTCGGCACCAAAGCGATCGACCGGCTGCATCCCCTCGTGATGACAAGGCCAATGACCAGCGCGCTGACGAGAAGTTGGCGAACGCCGTGCGCGAATCGAGGCGATAGTCACCGGGCCAGTCACACGATACCTGCAGATTCGTGGCGACTCACTTATAGAGGTTTGGTGGGGCAACTTTGACAAGCAAGACAAATGAGCACAGCGACTTTCGTATTTATGATCGCGACCTATTGGGTTGGCGGATCAGCGCCGACAGAAGGCGGAAAATATTTAGCCAACGGCCAAGTCTACAACAACAAGGAGTTCGTCGCGGCCCACAGGACCTTGCCCCTTGGAACCATCTTGAACGTGTGCCTTCGCCGTCAATGTGTCGCTGTAGTGGTGAAAGATCGCGGGCCGTTTTTGCCCAAGATGGACATCGAGCGGCGCATTGATTTGTCCTACGGCGCAGCCAAAGCCCTCGGCATGCTTCACGATGGCCGGCAGAGAGTCCGCGTCAGCGTTCCGATGCCGATCCCGAAGCCGGACATCGAACGGCAGGAAGCACAGTCCGGTTCAAGTATGGTGGCCCAATCGGTCAAGCGGGATTGATGTTGGATACACGCGATCGCGATCCGCTCCGTCCCCAACATTCTTGCTCTGGGGCCACACCCGCGCGATCTGTGTTACTGCGCGGGGCGTTTTGCTGGACGCACGCTTCTATTGTGTCCTCAGGATATCGCCAGTCGCACACATTGACGCGACGTGTGCGCCAGCCATTGTGCGTATGGATGCGACGCACCTGGTAGCAATCCCGGCTGCATGGCGTGTAAGCGTAGCTGCCATACGGGTAATGGGCGTAGTCGTCGTTGTAATACCTGAACGGACCGGCGAACGGCAGCGCTACAGCGGCAACGCTTACGGCCGTAGCTTTCGCCAACTTTGGCGGAGCGTGACGGTTGCGCGGCCGGGACTGTCGCGGTTGGCGACGGCAGCGTACCGGGGCCACCGCCGGCCGGCGGCGTAGGTTCACCTGTTGTTGCAGCGGGACCTTCGCCTGGAGAGGGCAAGTTACCCGGCCTCCGCCCGCTAGCGGCGTGGGCTTGACACGTTCTGTTGCGGGGCCGTCCTGCGCAGCAGCAACGTTGATGCGATCGCCAATATTCCTATGACTGGTTCACGCATGGGTGGACTCTTGTTGATTGAATGTCGTGCGCGAAAGGGAACTTTTCTTGTTTCGCTAACGACCGGAGAGACAGCGGCCTTTCGCGATAAACGTTGCTCGCACCAAGGTTAAATCTCCCTCGATCGCGTCATCGTTCAACGGAACGAAACGCGGGCGGGGACGATTTAAGGTTTGCCGGTCGTCCAGGGAGGAAACGTCAAGGCTGCCGTTTTCCCGGAACGACGGCGGCGGTCTTGGATCGCCGAGGGCGGCCGGCACCTGTTCTCACCACCCGAGAAGGCAAAAGTCGCAGAAGGGTGTAGGTTCGCCACCTTTGCGATTTTGGAGCTGGCATTTTTGGGTGAATGGGTCGGGGTCCTGATCGCGGTCGTCTCCAGTTCACTCGGCGGGACCGCCGCCGCTGTTACCCGGTATCTGGTCGGAAGCGCCGACCCGATCACACTGGCGATTCTGCGGTGGGGAATTGGGCTCTTATGCCTGTGGCCGACCGCGCTGCTGCTGCGGGTCCGATGGCCGCAGCGTAGCGACTGGATGGCCGTTATCGCTCTGGGGCTTTGCTTCTTTGGGTTGTTTTTCGTCCTGTACAATATTGCGATGAGTTACACTACGGCGGCTCGCGCAAGCCTTGCCCTTTCGACTCTGCCTCTCCAGACAATGGTCGTCGGCGCGCTGCTTGGAATTGAGCCGCTGACCAAAAGAAAAACACTCGGGGTCTGCATCGCAATCTTTGGCGTAGTTGCCGCGCTCGCCTCCGGCCTGGCCGCTGCGCCACCGGGGGCCTGGCGAGGCGAACTCATTATGACCGGCGCAGTGCTGTGCATGGCGTTTTACAATGTCTGGTCTCGCCCGTTTATCAAAAGGTCAAGTGCACTCGGTTTTCTCACGGTCGGCATGGGTGCCGGCGCGCTCGGACTTGTAGCCGTCGGATTGATCACAGGCCGCGTCGCCGTCTTGAGTACCTTTGGCGTTCCGCAATGGATTGCCGGCATTTATCTCGGCGTTGGTGGCGGTGCACTTGCTTTCATCCTGTGGGTTCTGGCTCTCGAAAGAGCAACGCCAACCCGCGTTGCGAATACCATGACGCTCAATCCTATTGCCGCGGGGCTGCTCGCCACACAGCTGGTCGGTGAACAGATCACACTCAATCTCGTCGTCGGACTGATCGCTGTGTTCATTGGCATATGGATCGCGACGACAGAAGGCGGAAAAGCGTAACGACGCGCTGCATCGCTGACCAGAGTTGGTGAATCGCTTGAAACATATTGGTCGCCGTCGCGTTAGTGGGTGGGGAATTCAAACGACGGGACCTGTGTATGGAACACCTGATCCGGGAGTTTGGTGCGTGGCTTAAACAGGGATTTGGCTGGCTCGTCGATGTGATCGTCTTCGGATGCCTCTGGGGCATCAGCCAGGTATCGCGGCTTCTTGGAACGCAATGGGGCAGCCTTCCGATTCTGAAGATTATCGTGCTCGTTCTCGTGCTCCTGCTCGTCCTGTACGCGTTCTACTGGGTGTTCGGTCGCTTCATCGGAGTGATACGATGGGCGCTGAATCGGATCGCCTATGCGCTCGGAATTATTCTGTTCAGCGCGGCTGTCGTATCGGGCGTGTTCGCCAGCGCGGGTGTGGTCGCGGCTGTGGCAATCTGGACGATGAGCAACATCAATTTGGCCTCGCGGTGAGTCACCGCGCGACGTTGCGGATCGTGCCCGTCACTATGAAGCGTTGCTTTTTTCGGCGTGATATTTCTTAGCCGCGCTCAGCAGCAGTCCAGTGGTATGCACGGTCCAGTCAACGCGACGTTTTTTCCACGACTGCCAACCAGTCGGAAGGGTCATGTCCAAAAACATGCCCCGCACGTCTTCCAGCGACAACGCGGGCTCGCCGTCGATTTCGCTCACTCCCGGCTTCTCGAAAGCCGAACGAATGCTATAGCGGCTGCTTCTTTACGCCCATCTCAAAAAATCCAGTGGTATCAGCCCAATCCCACCCAATCTCGTTTGCCGGGAAAAACCGGCTGCATGTCAAAAGCGATAATGTGTAGAGTAAGCGGTAGGCACCAAGGCTATGCGCGGAAGTTCAGCCGAGGTCGCACGAACGCGAAATAAGAATTGAGGCTGCCGGAATGAGCGGTCTCCTAACGTCCCAGGGAGGGATGATAATGAAATGGTCCCTACGCCGAACGTCGCTTAAACAGAACCGCAGAGAATTTCTTGTCAAGACGGGTGGCGCGCTTGCCGGCGCCGCGATTGCATCGCCACCGATCCTGACGCGCGCGGCGGAAACCGTGAACATCGGCGCGCTTTACCCGACGACTGGAAGCATGGCGCAAATCGGTGTCGGGTGTGTCGCGGCCGCGAGGCTCGCTGCCGAGATGGTCAACGACGCCGGCGGCATCAAATCGCTCGGCGGTGCCAAGCTCAACCTCATCATTTCGGACGTGCAGAGTGACACCACCGTCACCCGCACGGAAACCGACCGATTGATCTCTGGAAACAAACTCTCCGCGATCCACGGTTGTTTTGCCAGCGCGCTGACGCTGATTGCCAGCGAAGTGGCGGAACGCGCGAAAGTGCCGATCATTACGGGCTCGAGCTCCGACCAGCTCAACAAGGGTCGCATCTACACATTCACACCTTTCGCGCGCGCCTCGCAGTTCGCCAAAGCGCAGCTGCAGATGTCAAAGCTTGTCAGTGACAAGCCGAAGGTCGCGGTGATTTTCGAGAATACGGCGTTCGGCACATCGACCTCGAACGGGCTCAGGGAGCTGGCTCCGGCCGAGGGCGTCGAGATCGTGATGTTCGAACCTTATTCGGCCGGCTTTACCGACGCCTCGCCGCTCGTCAACAAGATCAAGGCCTCCGGCGCCAATGCCCTGTTTTCGGTGTCTTACCTGAACGACCTCATCTTGATCGTGCGCACGGTCAAGCAAGTCGGCCTCAACGTCGCGATCAACGGCGGCTCCGGAGGTTTCGTCATTCCCGACTTCTACAAGAATGTCGGCAAACTCGCCGAAGGTTTGCAGGGTGTGGCGCACTGGAACCACGACATGAGCGACGAAGCTCAGAAGGTGAATGCCGAATACAAGAAACGCACCGGCGAGTTCCTGTTCGAATATGCCGGCGGGCTTGTCGCGCAGACCTTCATGCTTGCCGACGCGCTCGAGCGGGCGGCCTCTACCGATCCGCAGAAAGTGCGCGAAGCGCTGTCCACGCTCGATGTTTCGAAGGGCTACGCAGCGATGGCGCCGGGCGGAAAGGTCAAGTTCGGTCCTGACGGCAAGAACATTTATGGCCGTCCGGTCGGGGTGCAGTGGCAGAATGGCGATCTTGCGAGCGTTTTCCCAAAAGAAGACGCACGTGCTCCACTTCTGAAGACATAAGGCCGTCAGCCGGCAATGCTGGAAATCTTGGCCCAGGCCGTGATCAACGGCCTGCTGATCGGGGGGATTTACGCGCTGGTCAGCATCGGCGTCACGCTGATTTTCGGCGTGGTGAAGATCGTCAATTTCGCCCAGGGCGAATTTGTGATGATCGGGATGTACATCAGTTTCTTCCTGGCCACCCAGTTCGGCGTAGACCCCGTCGTCTCACTGGTCGTATCGATGCCGGTCCTTTTCGTCATCGGCGTCCTGATCCAGCACTACCTGATCCGCAGAGTTCTGGGGCTGAACGATTTGCCCCAGATCTTCCTGACCTTCGCGCTGTCACTGCTGATCGTGAACCTGGCGCTGATGTTGCTGACGGCGAACTACCGCACCGTTCACACCTGGTATTCCGACAAGGTTTTTCACGTCGGCGGCCTCTACATTCCGGTGGCAAAGCTGATTGCATTCGTGCTGGCGATGATCTTGAGCGGCCTTCTCTGGACCTTTCTGCACACCACCGATCTCGGCAAGGCGATGCGTGCGGCTTCGCAGAACCGCGATGTAGCGCAGCTGATGGGCATCAACCCCAACCGCGTCTTCGCCGTGGCGCTCGGCATCGCGCTGGCGCTGGCCGGCGCCGCCGGTTCGCTGCTGATGCCATTCTATCCGGCCTATCCGCTGGTCGGGCAGGTCTTCGTGCTGATGGCTTTCGTCGCGGTGGTGCTGGGCACGCTCGGCAACGTGATCGGCGCGCTGGTCGCCAGCCTTCTTATGGGGGTCGCTGAATCGCTGGGCATCCAGTTCATCGGTGCCGACTCGGGTCTGATTGTCGTTTTCGCGCTGCTGCTGTTTACGCTCGCCGTGCGGCCGAGCGGTCTTGCCGGCGGGAGGCGACGCTGATGCTAAACATTTTCGGCTGGCGCTCTGCCGTGCTCGGCGGATTGATCGCCGTGATGCTGGTTTTGCCGCTGGTGATAAAGAGCTCATTCGCGCTCGAAATTCTTATCCGCGTTTTGCTGTTCTCCTTCATAGGCTCTGCCTGGAACCTGATGGGCGGCTACGCCAAGCAGCTTTCGCTCGGGCATGCCGCGTTCTTCGGCCTCGGCGCCTATACATCGACCCTTCTTCAGATCGATTTCGGAATTTCACCATGGATCGGCATGATCGCCGGTGGCTTGGTCGCCATGCTCGCGAGCCTGCCGATTGGTTGGCTGTGCTTCCGGCTGCGCGGGCCGTATTTCACCATCGCTACCATCGCGACCGCGCAGGTCCTGATGCTGATCTTCCTCAAATTTCGCGATTTCGCGTGGGGCGCCGAGGGAACAACGATCCCCAATCTCGGCCACGCGCCGCTGATGATGCAGTTCGAAACCAAGGCGCCATATTATTACATCGTACTCGGCCTGCTCGCGATGGCGCTTCTGATTACCGCTTGGATCGAGCGCTCACGGATCGGCTATTACTGCGTCGCCATCGGTGAGGACGAAGACGCCGCCGAAGCGATCGGTGTGGACGCGCCGAGCGTCAAGCGAAAAATCTTCATGGTCAGCGCGTTCCTCACCGCGCTCGCCGGCACGTTCTATACGCAATACATCTACTTTATCGATCCGCAGACGGCGTTCAACTTCAACGTATCGATCGAGGCTGCGCTGGTTTCCATCGTGGGCGGTGTCGGAACGCTGTGGGGCCCGGTCATCGGCACCGTCTTACTGGAGACGACGTCGGCGTTGTTGCAGAGCTGGCTCGGCAATTCGATTGGCGGCGTGCAGCTCACCGTCTACGCGCTCATTCTGATGGCGGTGATTCTGTGGCGGCCGACCGGCATCATGGGCTATCTCGCGGAAGTCTACGCGCGGCGCCGCATCAAATCGCTCTCCTCGCCGGCGAAGGCATAGACCCATGGCCGACGCTCTCGTCATCAAAAATCTGAACAAGCGATTTGGCGGGCTACACGCCGTGCAGGATGTCAATTTTAGAGTGCGGGAAAATGAGACGCTGGGCTTGATAGGGCCGAACGGTGCAGGCAAGACCACCGCCTTCAATCTGATCATGGGCTTCTACCGGCCCGATACCGGTTCGGTATCCGCTTTCGGCCAGGAAATCGTCGGTCTGCGGCCACACCAGGTCTGTACGCTTGGTCTGGCGCGCACCTTTCAGGTGGCGAAGCCCTTCGGTGGCATGACCGTGCTGGCGAATGTGATGACCGGAGCCTTTCTGCGGGATCGCAGGCCGGAAGCGGCTCGCGAAAAGGCGCGTGAGGCGATCGATTTCGTCGGCCTGTCGGCGCGTGAGAGCGCGGCGGCGCGCGATCTCACCACCATCGACCAGCGTCGGCTGGAAATGGCGCGCGCGCTGGCAACGCAGCCACGGCTGCTTCTCCTCGACGAGGTAATGGCGGGGCTCAATCCGGCGGAGATCGATCAGGCTGTGGCGCTGGTCGGCAAGCTGTCGAACCGCGGCCTTACCATCGTCATTGTCGAGCACCTGATGCGCGCAATCATGGCGGTGGCCAAGCACATCGTTGTGCTCGATCACGGCCAGAAGATTGCCGAAGGCAGCCCGAAAGACGTCGTCGAAAACCCAGAAGTGATCCGCGCCTATCTCGGATCGGGCTACGTGCACGCGCCCGCCGGAGGACCGTCGTGATCGAGCTCTCCGGCGTCAGCACGTCTTACGGCAACGTTCCCGCGATCGATGGCGTCACCATCAATGTCGGGGAGGGTGAGGCGGTCGGCCTGCTTGGTGCAAACGGCGCAGGCAAAAGCACGACCTTGCGCGCCATCTCCGGCCTGGTGAGGCTAACATCCGGCTCCATTAAGTTCCTCGGCGTCGACCTGGCGTCGTTGCCGCCGCACAGAATCACCGAACTCGGCATCGCGCACGTTCCGGAAGGCCGCCAGGTTTTTCCGGAGATGACGGTGAACGAAAATCTCGAGATCGGCTCCTACGCGCCGCGCGCCAAGGCGGATCGCGCGAGTTCGCTCGATCTCGTTTACAGCATCTTTCCCCGGCTCGCCGAGCGCCGAAGGCAGCTTGCCGGC
The DNA here is from genome assembly GCA_035638295.1 of Pseudolabrys sp. GTDB lineage: Bacteria > Pseudomonadota > Alphaproteobacteria > Rhizobiales > Xanthobacteraceae > Pseudolabrys. The sequence goes on along the minus strand of DASRAF010000523.1, from coordinate 1,240 downwards.
ACAATGAGCGGAGGCGAGCAGCAGATGCTTGCGGTCGGCCGCGGCCTGATGCTCAAGCCGCGGTTACTGATGCTGGACGAGCCATCGCTCGGTCTCGCTCCGGTGATGTGCGACGTCACCTTTGAGAAGATTGCGGAAATCCACAAGATGGGGACTGCGATCCTGCTGGTCGAGCAGAACGTCAGCCGCGCATTGACCCTGGTGCAGCGCGCCTACGTGCTCGAAAGTGGCAAGGTGATTCTGGATGGCACCAGCACGGCATTGGGCAACAACAAGCAGGTGCAGGCGGCCTACCTTGGAATTTGATGTGCGCGGGTCCGCAGCGGACTTCGTTGTTTTGACCCAAATCGGAGATCAGCCCTTGATCTCGCCTGCTTCAGCGCCGACGCTTCAGATCGGCCAACACAGCGTCCTCCCAACAGGAGCTTATCTCGGAGGACCAATCGGGCAGGCTGTCGTACTGCTAACGGCCACTGTAATGGCGACTATAAGCGTCGCTGTAGTGGTAGCGATAACGGCCGCAAGGGTAAAAGTAGGGCAAGCCAAAGGCCGGCGAAGGCCCCGAACACCAGCGAATATGTCTGCCGTACCAGTGCTCTCCTCGAGCCGCGCCGTCGCGGTAGTGCGCGTTCGCGGCGCTCGACAATGTGACAATCGCAGTTGCGACGATAAGAGTTGTGGCTCGCAATGTAACCCCCATGGCTCTCGTTCTCTCGCTTACATTTTCAGTATAGCGGAATATCGCTTCTGTTGTCCCGAGCGGACAGAGGCTCGTCCGAGCTCGTTGCCCAAGTTTGTCGCCTTGTTAGCCTGAGTGCGATTCCGCGCACCAAGGAGGAGCACTATGCCAGCGGCCTTCGAGTTTCAGCATTGATCAACTCGTCGAGAAGATACAGTGGAGTTTTGAAACCTCAAACTAACACCTGCGCGTAGGGCGCGAAAAATTCAGCGACGCCGGAATGTCCGCTTTGACGCAAAGCGGACATCGTCCCTGGGTTGTGCTACTTTGGTCGAAATCAGGACTGCGGAAATTCGCTCCATATGGAGGCCACAATGATACGACTAATGTTTGCTGTCGGCGTTGCTCTAGTTGGTTGTCCTTCAGTCTGCAGCCCGCGAATGCCTACACCGCGCCTTGGTGCGCTGTGATCTCGTTAGGCACGGGTAGTGTGTATTGGGACTGCCAGAACAGTTTTCCTTTGAACAATGTCTGCCGAATGTGTTCGCGGGCAATCGTGGG
>DASRAF010000522.1:0-34674 GCA_035638295.1 Pseudolabrys sp. | reverse complement strand
CGAAAAGTCGGACAGTATCTCGCAACCAAAACTCTTATTATGCATATACGCCATGGTGACTTTGCAAGTTTCATTGGCGATGCTCGGCGGTTTTATTCGATCGGATTGCTCGACGAGGGGGTTGTGAACCTCTGTCGCAGTCACCTTCAACTGAAAAAATATCGGCGTGAGGCGAGTAATGAGCAAGCACTCGCCGGCCTCATCGGTCCGCCCCCGGACTGGGCGTCATGATCCGAAGTGAGCTTTCTGGCACACTCACGGTCACTCGCAACGTACAATCATGCGTGCCGTCAGGCAGACGCGGTAATCGAGCGATGACGCCGGGCCCATAGAGGAGGGGCGTTAAGCACACTCTCAAGTCTCTGGTTTGACGTGATTTTTGGGTTTGGGTTCGTTCGGCCAAGATAACATCTGGAAGGAATACTTTCACAGTACCGCCGTGGGCATCACAGGCAGGTGCATCTAGTTATGTCTATAAATTGGGACTTTCAGATACGCGCGGCCCGCCAATATTTCATAGCAACATGTTGTCTCATACAAATTCACTTCTTAATGGGCTTTCAACGAACCCTTCCACGATCTCAGGCTGCGGTTGCTGGGGATTCTTTTGCACGTTTATTGAGTACGTCTGAAAGGTAACTAGGCCATGTGTGCTCGTCTGAAACGTTGTAGCCGAAGGTGTTGCTTCCACCGAACGTAAAAATTCGCAACCCGGGCGATTTTTCTTTTTGCTCTTCATTACGGGTTCTTCGTATCGAGAATCCTAGCGAATCTACATCTACGTTTACCAGCTTGCCTTTGTAAGGCGGCTCTGAAAATTGCACCCACGGTTGGTAGGCGAATCCCAATTTCCCCAAATGGTAAAAATCATCTAAGACGGCACCGGCGTACGCCTCATCAACGATACCTTCGTACGCGGTATAGTCGAACCAGTTGCGCTGATAAGCCTCGCCCACATTTATAGGTGCGCCCGCTTCGTCAAACAGAGCTTTCTGATTTGAAGGGAGGGAAGCGAATTTATCTTTTGCGAGAAATAAAACAGCGAGTGCTAGGTTTGCGACAAGCATCAACATAATGATGTTAGTGAGGATTGCCGAGACATCACGGGAAACTTTCAACCAGGATTTCAAGACCAGCACTCCTCTATTCGACGACTGCGACGCCAGGGTTTCAGCAGGGGGGCGAGCGCGGGTCCGTCGAACTGTTTCGACTACCCTGCGTAAGAGACATCTCGTCTAAGAAGGCAATGCTTGCAACTGCTACGCGGTGGAGCATCCGGCGGGGCTCGCCTGCAGCAATAATCGGCAGACGCTTCAAAATATTATTTGTTATATCCCAGAATGGGCGGCCAGTACGTCCTTTAACAGCGTCTTCAAGCCGCAATCTGAACGTTTTGTCCGTAGCACGGGCCCCGACCTCAGCGACAAAGCGCTGTCCGAGCGTTTTCCACGCTACCCAATTCCACCGTTCCGTATGATTAAGATGTAAAACCGCCGGCTTGATCTGGTAGATGCGGCAGCCCTGCATGAACATCAAAAGTGGAAGGAAGTAATCCCACCAAGGAGCACCAAATACCATGCCAGCATTGGGCAGCTCCGAGATGTCATCAGCGTGACCAGCAAAGAAGTCGTAACCCCACCGCGGAGCAACCCCGTCGGCCTGACCCGGCTGATCAATATCGATTCTTCGGCTGAAAATGAACTCGCCCGGACGAATTTGCGACAGCCTGTCGGCGAGTGCAGAGGTCGACGGTATAACGAGGTCGGCGTTCATCAGTACAAACGGCCGACCGCGTGCTTCGGTTGACACGACGGCTAGTAGGTCGGCAAGGAAGACGTGAGCTCGCCCCGTGATTGCCGATGCATCACGCCTGACAGGGATCATCCGTACTGAGTGGCTATATGCCTCATTTATGGAGTTAACGGACACAGGTTCAAAACCCGCATGCCGCCAGGACTCAATGCAGGTCAGCTGGTACGCCTCTCCGATCTCGTCCCCCTTCTCGTTGCGCCGGAATATCCTCGGCGAAATCGATGTAATGAGTGGTATGTTTGTTGCCATTTTCTAAACATCCACATTTGGGCCGACACGATTGTTATCGGCGAGGCTCGTTACCCAAAGGCAAGTGGCTGACAGGCGCTTCAGCTTAGTATCCAAAGGGCGCGCTCGGATGTCCCTCATCGACCGATGATGTCCGCTAGAAGCCCTTCTTCGTCGATCTGGCCTCGGCGCTCTACGGTGTGCCAATGGCCCATTGGCCGATGCCAGAATGGCTCATAAATGACCGATCCCTGATGCAGGAGTGCGGCCACATAGCTAAATGAACTTTTGCTCATAACAAGAATGTCGGAAGTAATCATGTTTTGAAGGGCGTCGAGCGGATCGCCATTCAGGTGCAACTTGAAAGGGCAGTCGAGGATGCCGCAAAAATCTTGTTCAACACCTTCGGAATAGATGGACAACTGACATGCCTTTCCGGACCGTTTGATCGTTTTGATGACTCCAGTAATTGCGGTTCGTATCTTGGAATTGGATGTATACCGCAGGGAGTGATCTTCTAGCGTCACGTCGCCGCGGCGAACGTGGAGGGCGATCGACAAACAGGATGGCGTTCGGACAGGCGGTCTACCCGCATATTTTTGTCGTAGCTCGTCGGTGATTTTAGCGTAGATATCCGGATGGGCATCGGTGAACGGATGCAGATGTGGTGTCTGGATTACTACCGGTTGCTGCCATCGTTGAGGTGCGGCCAAGAAGGTGTGCAAAGTAAGAATGGGATTTGAAATGTCGTCGAGCGACATCTCGCCCATCCCCAGTCTGAATAAGGCCTCCCAGCGCGCCGCAATTCCTTTGCTGGCCGCGTGTTCAATTGATTGAATCGGTGTGTGGACGTAACGCAAGCCCATCACCTTGCAGAACGCTATGACCGACATCATCGCATGAATTTGCGCCCCGCCGCCGTCTGTCTTGCTGCAGCACGTCAGCGCGGTCTCCCTGGAAATTATCCCCGCGCGATGAATTGCATTGAGTAATCTAGTTGTGACGGTGGGATGCTTCGCGAGTTGGACTGGGTCCCGCGCGAGCCTAACGATTCTAGTTGCAAGCCCCATTATCCGATCCCATGATTGGTGGCGGACGGTACAAGAGCTGTGACGCAGTAAGTTGATCCGTTGGAGGCCGCGATCACTTGACTAAGCCCCGCCGCCGGAGCTCAACCATGACTACGTTCTGCAAGGACACTGCGTCCGGCAGTGCCAAAGTGACCTGCGCAGTCTGCTGGCGCGGCACAGATCTAGCAATAGCTATGCTGCCGCAGAGCAGCAAGCAGCGCGGGGCCGAGATCGAATACATCGATATATCGGGCAGCGAGTACCCTAGAAGGGCATATTCCGGCTCACCAAATTTTGGCGCCCGGATGCGGAAGCTCCCCTGCACCTGGCAACATGAAGACCAGCGCGCATTTACCACGGAGCTCGGCTTCCTGAGTGAAGGCATCGACTATGGCGGCCGTCAGAGCGAGCGCGCCTGCAAGCCGGCCTATAACAGCACGCCGTATAATATAATGGCCGTTATTCGGACTGACCTCCGATAAATGCAATCTGGCTCCTTTGAGTGAGAATCGGTCGCTGTTTTTATTGCGTGAATAGTTTAGATAAAAGCACTTGAAGGCGTGAACGCATGGCAACTCAGCCAATTATTTCGGCGGCACGCCTGTGCCGCGCAAAAATATGAACATAATTGGATTCAGCGCCACTCGAGCCGGCCTTATTGATTCCTTGCTTCGCAACGGTGTATGAAAGCGGCTTGGGCGGGCGATTGGACTTGGTCGCAAAGAGGAAAGAAATGGAATTCTTGTCTGAGTTTTGGCTGTACATGCGGACACGGAAGAAATTCTGGCTGCTCCCTCTCGTCGTCTGTCTAGGGTTATTCGGGGGTCTCGTCGTCCTTACCAAGGGAACTGCTATCGCTCCCTTCGTCTATACGCTGTTCTAAAACCCCATTGTCTCATCTAAGTCGAGCAATATCGGATTTCTGGCATGGGGCGAAGACGAGTCTTTGATGCTCTTGGGATCATTTTGTCGTTAAGCGCAATCGTGTTGGTGATCGAGATCTATGTTCGCGTCATCGCTGATGACGGAATGCAATTCGATCTTGAAATGTGGAAATATGCCCGCGATGTGAAACAGCTTTCTGCTGATCCTTTGCTTGCACACGAGCATGCACCGAACCGCGCCGCTGTACTAATGGGCGTTGATTTCCAAACAAATTCAAAACGGCTTCGCGACCGGGAATTCTCGTATGATCGACAACCTGGTATACTACGCATCCTGATGTTGGGCGATTCGCTGACGGTTGGCTGGGGTGTTCCTGTCGAGCAGACGTTTTCTAAGCGAATTGAAAAACTATTTGCCGCTGATGGCGTCAATGCCGAGGTGATTAATACTGGCGTCGGTAACTACAATACGATTCAAGAGGTCGAATACTTTGTGACCGAAGGATTTAAATATCGGCCTGACATCGTAGTTTTGAATTTCTTCGTTAACGACGCCGAGCCCATTCTGAAGCATGAATCACCTTCTATTCTAGCGCGCGTATGCTACGCGTGTGTTTTTATTCTCGGTCGAGTAGACACGCTTACCCGCAAATTCTTGAGCAAGAAGGATTGGGCTGAGTATTATCTCGGCCTATATGATGATGGAAACGCAACGGGCTGGTTGAAAGCAAAGGAATCCATAGAGAAACTTGCGGGCTACTGTAAATCGCATGGAATTGCACTCGTAATCGCGAACCTTCCAGAACTCCATGATGTGCAACACTATCGCTTTGGTAGGATCAGCGATCTTGTGCGAGATGCAGCCAATCAATATAGCGTCGATTACGTGGATATCCTGCCCTATTTGCAAAAGGAAGAATCAGCAGCTCTTTGGGTCACGCCACCGGACCCGCATCCAAATGCCCATGCCAATGATCTGATTGCACAGGGCCTCTATCGCACATTGAAACCAATGGTAGCGAACAACCGGTAACCACATGATATCCGTTCCATCGACTGGCCAGTATCCGGTAGGGCACGTTCATCATTTCCGTCTTTCTGTTCGAATTCTGGCTGGCTTGGTGTTTTTCATAATCATTGCGGGCAGTCTGGAGATTGGCCTTCGTCTTTGGTCCCTTGCAACAGATGCAAAAATGGTGCGCTTTAGAGACGACATTTACGATCGCCAATATTCACCAGCGGAGTTACGGCGATCGGAGCAGATCCTGCCAGGGCAAGGAGGCCGATGTGTGCGTCAGCAAGGGCAGGTCATGAATTGGGATCCGCGATTCGGGCTTGCCTCAAAAACGCTCGACATGGCATGCGCAAAAGAGCTCTTCAAATCTGCAAGAACTAAGGTTGTGTTACTTGGTGGTTCGACAATGGGTAGCGCTTTTGCGCCAAATTACCTGACAACCATCGAAAACTACGCGTTTGGCCGTGAAGAAGACTTCGTAAGCATTAACTTGTCCGAAAGCTACGCGAGGTTGTCAGATATGTTGGCTAGGTTCATTCACGAAATCATTGAATTGCGACCGAACGTGGCAGTGTTTCTAGTGGGATTTAACGAATTTCATGCAATGCAATATGGGGGTTTACCTGGTGACGATTTTTATTGGACCGCTGGCGTGACTCGACGAGTGCACCACCCGATGCTGTTCTTGTTGGATAAAGCAATCGACAGCAGCGAGCTCGCGCAAGCATTGTTGATAAAAACAGGGATTTACCTAAGCCCAAGGGCTACCAGAAAGATAGATCTCACTTTGGTCGATCAGGAGGTCGATTATTATTTTCGTATGCAGGAATATACTTCAGTTCTCTGCAGACAGTATTCGATTAAATGCTTTTTCATTCTCCAACCGACCCCCCTAGCGCAAAGCAATCTAAATGACCGCGACCGTCTGCTCGTTCAGGAGCGTTTGAAAAATTTTCCACAGAGTCAGGAAATAATGACACGCGGCTATGCCCTTCTGAAGAGAGGTCGCAATGGCAATCGTGTGCTGGATGCCTCTGCACTGTTTGACGGCGTCGAAGATGCGTATTTCGATGTGGAACATTTCACAAAGGTCGGCAACGCTTTGCTCGGCAAGTACATTCACGATGCCATAATACAAAGTGAACATTGAAGGCGCGATACGGTCGCCCGCACGCAAGGTTCTGAAGAAAAAGGATTGGGCAGAGTATTATCTCGACTTATTCGGCGGTAGAAGCGTGCGACCTGCAGTAGGTCACAAGCTTCCCGATCGAGTCCTTAGCTTTCAGCCAGCATATTGCGATCGATTGGAGCGAATTAGGATCTTTTGCAGGATGTCGCCAATCAATATAGCGTCGAATCCGTGGATATCCTCCCGTATTTGCAAAAACAGTCTCTCTTTGGGTTAATCTGAATTAAACCGCGCTCCTTCCTGCAATGAAACAGACAACAACAAGCGAGCATCGTACCGAGCCGGCAAGTTCGCATTATCGGATGTTAGTCCGGGTGGCGGCACTTTTATTGTCTTGTCTGCTCTTTTTCGGCGGAGTGGAGTTGGCACTTCGGGTTGCGTTGCCGAACCCCATGTTCAAGCAGTCATCGCTGTCGTCGGAAATTCGGAACAAACTCAACACTGAAGAGGAAAACCGGACAGATCTGCCAATGTACCTGCCTCGGCAAGGCGGCGAATGCATCCGAGAGGACAAATCGAAGCTACATTGGAATCCGCGGTTCGGGTTTAGCTCAAAGGCGCTTGATAAAGGCTGCGCGCGAAGGCTGTTCAGTTCTGGCAAGATCAGGATTGTAATGTTTGGTGGGTCGACCATGGCGAATGTTGGGGCTGTCAACTACCTCACTTCGCTGGACTACTACGCCTTCGGCCAACACGAAGATATCGTGAGTATCAATCTCGCCGAGCCGGGTGCTCGCTTGTCGAATATGCTGGCCCGTTTCATGGATGAAGTTACGGACTTAAAACCAGATGTCGCCCTATTTCTCGACGGCTTCAATGAATTTTATTCCAATTATCTGCGCGGGCGGCCAGGCGATGATGCACATTGGACGATAGGCGTGAGGAAACGGGTCGAAAGCCCAATCATGTCCTTGTTGGACCGGGCACTCAACCAGAGTCGGTTCGCCCAACTAGCCCTGATCAGGACGGGCATTTTCCCAAGCTCGAGACACGTTTCGAGTCAGGTTGATCTCACGCGTGTAGACGAGGAAGTAGGCTACTACCTGCGAGCGCGAGAGTCTGCTGAGGTGTTATGCGCGCACTACGAGGTGAAATGCCTCTTCATATTGCAGCCAATCCCGGTGCTGGAGGGCGCACCGACGGGGAGTACCGAGGCCATTATTCTGGAGAACGCAAGATATTTCCCACATGATCACGAGATGTTCTCGCGCGGCTACGCGCTTATTCGAAACATGCCCGGCGATCATTATCTGGACGCATCAGGTATTTTGGAGAATTTGCCCGACGCCTACGTAGACGTTGTGCATCTGTCAAAGATTGGCAACGCGGCACTGGGAAAGTTCTTTTACTCCGCGGTGAAAACAGCTCTGAATCACGCGTCGCCTTGAAGCCAATTATCGCGATAAGCGGTTCGTCGCAACAACGTGTAAAGGCATCCACGCGCGAATCTGCACGTATACGTTTGGCGAGGCGATTTTCTACAAAGCTCTATTCGGGAGTTTGCGCGACGGTTATTGCCTGTTGAGTGCTAGTGTGTTAGCGGGTTGCGCGGTTGGTTCCATGCATCGGCTCAAAATCGGATTTTTAGTCGGTGCGAGCTTTGTGCTAGACGAAAAGAAGAGTGGTTTCTGCTTCTGCAAAGGCTGACGCGCAAATCCATGGAAACCCAGACCACGCATGAAAGTTTTTCGCGCGAAGAGACCGTTGTGCGCGGGTCGGAGCGTTCCTTTGGCGTCGTCATCGCAGCCGCCCTAGGGCTGCTCTCGCTGTTCAATTGGTGGCATGACGGAAAAATCTGGCCCTGGCTAGCAGGGACCTCACTTCTGTTTATTGTCACAGGTTATTTTTGTCCTGCAGCGCTCAGGCCTCTCAATTGGCTCTGGTTCAAATTTGGTCTACTGCTTCACTCTGTGGTCAATCCCATTGTCATGGGTCTACTGTTCTACGCCGCCGTGTGGCCGACCGGTCTAGTGATGCGGGCATTCGGGAAAGACCTGCTCCGGCTCAAGCGGGAGCCCGAATGCAGCAGTTACTGGATCGCTCGGCAGCCCCCTGGACCTGAGCCGGAGACGATGAAAGATCAATTCTGAGGTGAAATCGCGTGGTAGATTTTCTTCAAGAACTGTGGCGTTTTATGCGTGTCCGCAAGAAATTCTGGCTGCTGCCAGTTCTGTTGATGATGGTGGTGTTCAGCGGTCTTGTGGTGCTAAGCAAGGGCTCTGCCGTCGCTCCGTTCATCTACACACTGTTCTAGCTGATCCAATCTAGTAACGATGCGCGTTCTTGGCATTTCAGCCTTTTATCACGATAGCGCTGCGGCGCTCGTCGAAGACGACCGCATCGTTGCAGCTGCGCAAGAGGAACGCTTTACCCGCAAGAAGCACGACTCGTCGTTTCCCCAAAATGCAATTTCTTATTGCCTGCAAGAGGGAAAGATTTGCCTGGATGAACTGGACTATGTCGTTTTTTACGACAAACCATTTCTCAAGTTCGAGCGGCTTCTGGAGACATACGTAGCTACGGCTCCGCGTGGGTTCCGCTCGTTCAAAATGGCTATACCGCTTTGGTTACGCGAAAAACTGTTTCAGAAACCGCTGCTTCGTGGGGAGCTCAAGAGGTTTAGCGAGAAGGGCGATTGGACAGGGCGACTACTATTCTGTGAGCATCACCTCAGTCATGCGGCATCGGCGTTTTTTCCCTCGCCGTACGAGGACGCGGCGGTTCTAACCATGGACGGAGTGGGAGAATGGGCGACTACGTCGGCAGCGATGGGCTCCGGAAACCGGCTGCAGGTATTTCAGGAAATCCATTTCCCACATTCACTCGGACTGCTCTATTCGGCGTTCACTTATTATACCGGCTTCAAGGTGAATTCGGGCGAGTACAAAGTTATGGGACTTGCTCCCTATGGTGAGCCGAAATACGCCAAACTCATTCTCGACAAGATGGTTGACCTAAAGCCTGATGGGTCGTTTCGGTTGGACATGTCGTACTTTAATTATTGCACCGGCTTGACGATGACCAACCAGCAATTTTCAGATTTGTTTGGCGCGCCCGTGCGAGCTTCGGATGAGCTTCTTACGCCCTTTCACATGGACGTTGCCGCCTCGGTTCAGGCCGTGCTCGAAGAGATCGTATTGCGGATGACTCGGGCGCTAGCAAAGCAGACTGGCGCTCGCAACTTGTGTCTCGCCGGCGGCGTGGCGCTCAACTGTGTTGCCAATGGCAAGGTCCTGCGCGAAGGTGCATTTCAAAACATATGGATTCAACCGGCGGCCGGCGATGCGGGTGGAGCGGTCGGGGCGGCGCTTGCGGCCGTACACCTTTACGAGGGGCATCCGCGCAGACCGAATGGCGGTGATCGTATGCATGGTTCGTTTCTCGGCCCGAGCTACAGTCAGGCGGACATCGAACAACGGCTGACGGCAGTAGGAGCAAAATTCTCAGTCGCCAGTGAAGACTCCGTGGTGGAACAGACGGCCGACGCTCTTTCGGCACAGCAAGCGGTCGGATGGTTCCAGGGTCGCCTCGAGTTTGGCCCACGCGCCCTTGGCGCCCGCTCGATCCTTGGCGATCCGCGGTCGCCAGCCATGCAGCGCAATCTAAACCTTAAGATTAAATATCGAGAGAGCTTTCGGCCATTCGCGCCCGCGGTCTTGCGTGAGGATGTCGCCGAATGGTTCGAATTCGACTCTGATAGTCCTTACATGCTGATCGTCGCTGACGTCCGCAAAGATCGGCGGCGCTCAATGACACCCGAGCAGCAGGCGCTGTTTGGCATCGAAAAACTCAATCTCGTGCGTTCAGAGATTCCCGCGGTCACGCACGTGGATTACTCGGCCCGTATTCAAACGGTACACGCCAACACCAATCCGCTCTTCCATCGGCTGCTTAAGCGGTTCAAAGAGAAAACGAGCTGCCCCGTGCTGGTTAACACCAGCTTCAATGTCCGTGGTGAGCCGATCGTTTGCACACCGGAGGACGCTTTTCGGTGCTTCATGGGCAACGAGCTTGATCTCCTAGTCGTCGGAAACTGCGTGCTACATAAAACTGCACAGGATCATCACCTGAAGCGCGACTACAGTTCGGCATTCGACCTGGATTAACATGTTACGAAACGCTAAAGCGTTTCTAGGGCCGACATTTCGTTGTCGCCTTGGGATTGCGAGCGGTCATTACATACAAAGCATAGCATATGCAGCACGGTCAGCTGATGATGGACCGTGCAGCAATCATCCACGATGCGCATAACGAAAATTCCAAAGCAGGATTCCCACGATTGTGCTGCTGGCCGCCAGCATCATAATGTGCAGCGTTATGGATTTGGTTATCACTGTTGCTGTCGCAAGCCCAATCAAGATTATATTTAGCGCGAAAACGCGGCCGATGACTTCGTACACGCTAAACTTTCCACCGATTGCCTGTTGGTAGAAGTGGCCGCGGTGTGCCTGCATTACGGGCTCGCGGTTGATAAGCCGATACAGAAGAGTGATGGTCGTATCTGCCAGGTAGTACAGCGGCAGTATCAATGCTGCGGCAAGATGTCCGCGACCGGCAAGCAAAATCAGTAACCAGCCCAACAACAAGCCTATCGGCAAACTTCCTGCATCGCCGAGGAACAGCCGTGCAACCGGGCGGTTGAAGGGCGCAAAGCCAACCATAGCGCCGCAGATGGCAATAGCTACGAGGGTCGCATGCTCTGGAAGTGCGCCCATCAAACCGAACAGGCTGAGACCGGCCAACAGCGGGACTACTTCCGCTACGGTCATCCAGTCGATGCCGTCCATGAAATTGACGAGGTTTACGAACCACAGCATCGCAACGAATAGCAGTGCGCGCTCGAGCCACCACGGAAGGACTACGAGTACTCGCAGATCGTCGGGCAGCGAAGCCACAACCGCAACGACCGCGATCGCTTGCAGCAGCAGTCGCGGTAGTGGTGCGATCGACCGGATATCATCGGTGATGCCAATGACGGTAAGGCCGATAACCGACACAAAGACAACGGCCAATCGCCAGGATTCATTTATGGGGATGGAAGAAAAGATCGCGGTGATGGCAAAAACTACGATCGTCGCTGCGATTACAGCGATGCCGCCGCCTTGCGGGGTCGGCGTTTTGTGCGATGAGCGGAGATTGGGTTTTGCCACTGCAAAACGGCTGAGCACGGGCTTGAGCCAGAGCGAAAGAACAAAACTGAGAATGCCCGCGGCAAGGAGCACGATTCCAGCGATTCCCAACGCATCTCCGCTTTGTCTCATTGAATCACTCGGCCGACAGCTCGGTTCTCAGACGTCTCTACCAGCAAACGCGCATAGAGTAGGACAATCGCCCTGCCAATTCGCGCGCTGGAAAATTCTGATGTGACGATTTGGCGACTTGCGCGGCCAAAATTGATCCGCATTTCGGGATTGGTCATAAGCGTTACAATAGCATGTGCCAGCGCTTCGGGATCGTCGGGCGGAATAAGTAGCGCATTGACGTTGTGTCGCGCGATCTCCCTGCATCCAGGTACATCTGAGGCAATCAGCGGCCGGCCACAGGCCGCTGCTTCAAGCAGGCTCTTTGGTAGGCCCTCGCGTCTTGACGGCAGGATGGCCACATGGGCTTGGGACCAGACGTCGCGGATATCATTGACATGCCCGAGGAATCGGAGATTTGGTATGACTCGCCAGTCGATCAGCACGCGACCAGGGATTGACGCTGGATTGGATGGATCGGGTTCCCCCGCAACTAGCGTGTGAACGCTAACACCGCGTCTTGACAAAAGTTCATGCGCGTGCACCAGCGTCGCCACGCCCTTGTCATCAAGCAATCGTCCAACAAACCCTACGGTAAAAGCACCCGAAGGCTCCGGCATTGGCGTAAGAACGTCGATGTCGACGCCGGAACCGGGAATCAAGGTGATTCTCTCCTGCGGCACGCCGAGCTTCACGACGACGGCGTAGTCGTCGGGGTTTTGCACCAGAACGGTCGTCTTCGGCCGCTTTAACAACCAACCGAGAAGGAAACGGGCGAACGGCCGCACAGCGACAGCCATGGTCGTGTCCGACGTGAACGCAAAACCCAGTCCCGCGAGGGCATTGAGGCGCACGATCGGCATCCTCAGTGCTGCGAGCGAACCGATCAGCGCTGGCACGACGGCAACGTGATGAACGAGGTCGGGTTGAACTTTCCGATAGAGACGCCTGGTTTCCAGTATCGCCCCGAGTAGTCGAATTGGATTCAAATTGCCGCGACGCCAATGAATCGAATGTAAGACGAAACCGTCTTGCTTTATTTGCTCGGCGCAATCGCCAATTCGTGTCACGACGTGCACCTCGTACCCCGCTCGTTGTGCAGCGCGTGCCATCGGAAGCCGGTGCGAGACGAAATACCAGTCTTCAGAGACAAGGTAGAGGATTTTATGGGGCATCAACATGAGCTTCTGTATTTGCGATCTGGCCGCATGGATACGAATCCGAAAAGTGGATCCGCTCAAATCCCGGCAGCATTGGCCTTTGCGCTTTTCCAATCGTCGGCAGAACCGATCAGAACGATTTGTCGTATACCCGGATATTCGTCTCGATGGTGATATGCAAAAGCGGACAGTAACGCCAAACCTGCGGGAGGCTGAACCTCCGCGGTGATTGTTTGCTGATTATGATTCGCATGTAGTGCAGGAGTCACGAAACGATGAGGCGAACACCGCTCCTCAGCACCACTGGGAAACGCAACCCAGCTAACGTGCTTATCGCCCGTTTGAGCGGCCAACTCAGCGGTTTGACCGAATGTACAGCAACATCCCTCCGGCTCATTCCTTGAACGCATCTGCGGCAGCTTTGGCCGCCATTGCCGATGCCTGCGGCATCTACCTGCAACTCCTTGACGCCGGGCCGGCTCGACGAGATTGGGTGCTATGTAAGACATTGTCATTTCACTACTATTATTGAATCAAAATGGAAACAATTTGTGTTCACCACTTGAACGCTAAGTCTTGACGTTCACGCAATGAACGCTGTACGACGTTGCTGTCGGGGGAGCGTTTTTCATGCGCCGGATGGGCGAAGAAAATCCGGAAAGTTCGCGAATAATGCTCGGCCTGCTCGACGCTGTGGAGCAGGACCGCGCGCAATCACAACGGCTGCTCGCCTCTGAGCTCGGCATCGCGCTTGGTCTGGTCAACGCCTACCTCAAGCGTTGTATCAAAAAAGGCCTCGTCAAGGTCCGTAGCGCACCGGCGCGGCGATACGCTTATTATCTCACGCCGCAGGGCTTCGCCGAAAAGTCGCGGCTTACCGTCCAATATCTTTCCTATTCGTTCGGATTTTTCCGGCAGGCGAAGCATGATTGCTCAGAGCTGTTTGGCATCGCCAAAAGCCAGGGCATAAGAAAAATATTGCTCGCGGGCGAATCTGATCTAGCCGAGATCGCCGCGCTCTGCAGCATGGAGCATGCTGTCGAAATAGTCGGCCTTGTACAGAACGCCGCGATAAAACGCGAATTCATGGGAGCGCCGGTGTTCCCGGATTTCGAGGCGGTGACGAAGTCATTTGACTGCGTGTTGATCACCGGTGTTACTGACGCGCGCGCATTAACCGAAGCCGCAATTGTGCGTTTCGGCGCCGATCGCGTATTGGTGCCGGAAATGCTCAGGGTCAGGATCAAGAAAGCACAAGAGGCAATCGAGTGACATACGCTAACTTGCGATGGTACGTTGTGCATTCGCAACCGAACGCTGAGAACAAAGCGGTTGTACATCTCACACGCCAGGGCTTTATGACGTACTTACCGCGTTATCTCAAACGACGGCGGCACGCACGGCGTGTGGATGTCGTTCCTGTTCCGCTATTCCCCCGCTATTTTTTCGTGGCGATCGATATGACCCTGCAGCGCTGGAGATCGATCTATTCGACGATCGGTGTTTCGCAACTGATCTGCAATGGCGACGTGCCGGCAGCAATTTCCGATGAAGTGGTGACGACGCTGAAAGGGCGCGAGGATGCAGCCGGCTTCATTCGCCTAGAGCCACGCCCCCTTCGCGCCGGGGACAAAATTCGTATTCTCGAGGGTGTGTTCGCCGACTGTCTCGGCCTCTATGAGGGCATGACTGATCGCGACCGCGTAACCATTTTGCTCGACCTGCTCGGCCGCAAGGTACGTGTGCTGGTGTGCGCCGAAGCGGTGGCGGCGGCATAGTCGCGGCGTGGCGAATGGTCTGCGTGTGATCTGGGTCATGGCTCACCCAGACTGCGGTAGCAATTCTCCATCAAACCTTGAGATTTTGTGCGCGGCACCGAAGATGTGCTGGGCTGCTTGAAGCAGCGACCCACTCGTGACCTGGCCGAAGGCGTGACGGTGAAAGAGCAGCAGGCATCCGATGTGTCGGCGGTGGTGTTATCACACGACGGATATGCGGACCTCTGGCCGGCGTTTTTTGAGCTGCTGTTTCGCTTTTGGCCGGATCTACCCTATCCATTGCATCTCGTCAGCAACCACCGGACTTTCCCGGATGACCGGGTTATCCCGGTGCGAATTGGCGATGAGCGATCATGGTCGCACACGCTTATGTGCGCCCTTGACTATGTTCCCAGCCGCTACGTGCTCCTGATGCTCGAAGACTATTTTTTGACCGGCCGCGTCGATACTCCGCGGATCGCCAGAATGCATGCCGCGATGGTCAAATTCAGGGCCGCCTATTTGCGATTGGCACCGGCGCCGAAGCCTGACAGTCCGTGTCCCGGATTTTCAGACATCGGATATATCGCAAAGGGCGCGCCCTACCGGACATCATTGCAAATCGCGTTTTGGGAGCGGTCAACTTTGCTCGGTTTGTTGCGGCAAGACGAGACAGCGTGGGACTTCGAGCTCAAAGGCTCGCGACGCAGCGATCAGATCTCTCATCCATTCCTGAGCGTCTACGACGGTTTTGCACTGCCGTACCGCCACACTGTGCGGCGTGGACGATGGATGCCTGATGCGATCCGTCAATTCGCGGCGCTCGGTATCACGTTCGATTCTACCGACCGGCCTACCGAGTCTGAGATTTATGCTCGATGGGAGGAATCCGGAGTGCGCCGCTTCCTCGGCAGAACATGGCGCTTCGTGACACGGCGGAAACTTTGATCAAGTGTTGAAATGACTGCTTTCCATAACCGATGAAACTTCACCTTCAGCTACTGATCAATATCGTCCGATATTTACGCTGGAAGTTTCCAGTTATGCTTATTCTTATGGGGTTGGTAGCAGTGACCGAAGGGCTCTCGGTCAGTTTGCTTCTGCCCCTATTATCTCAGATCGGGATTTCCTATTCGGCCGGCCCCGGCCTTGCCGGCAGCCTGTTGCACCAGGCTCTCAGCGCCATCGGTGGGTCGTTCGGAATTCCGGGCTTGCTCGTGATCATAGTGGGTGTCGCCGCGCTTCAAGCATTTTTTTTCATCGCGCTGCATTGGTGGATGACGAGCGCGTCGCGCAGCTATAAGCGCCTCCGTCAATCGCAGCTGTTCCACGCAATTGTGCACGCTCAGTGGCAATACGTGTCTGGAAAACGAGCGGGCGAACTCACCAATGCTATCGTGAGTGAAAGTGAGCGGCTCGCGCAATCATTTTATATCGGGCTTTATCTGATTTCGACATTCCTGGGGACCTGCATCTACCTAGCTTTTGGTTTTATGATTGCGTGGCCGATCACGCTTGCCTTGATTGGCTGTGCGGCAATGATGACGCTGACAGTGCTACGACTCTACGCAAAGAGCTTTGCGGTCGGCCAGTCGATCGGCCCCCTCAATGCCGAATTGCAATCGACCCTAAGCGAGCGGATTTCTGGTCTCAAAATTGTCAAAGCGACAACAAGCGAGGCTGCAGCTTGTGCCCGCGTCAATTCTATCGTCGGCATACTCGAAAGAGCGAATACCGTGGTGAACTTTTTGCCGATGTTCGTACGCGGACTGTTCGAATTCCTCTCCTTCTGCGCTCTGGCCACGATTTTCGTGCTGGGTCAGGAACGTTTTGGTATTCCAGCGGGAAACGTTATCGTCGTATTTGCTTTGTTTATGCGTTTGTTCCCACGCATTACGACCGTGCAAAGTTACCTACATCTACTCAACGGCTATTTGCACGCCATGGACACAATCGGCGAAGTACAACGCAGCGCCGAAGCCCATGCCGAACTCCGGAACACGGCTGACCAAGAACTCAAGGTAACGCTCCCCTCACGACTTACATTGCGCAACGTTGGGGTGGGATTCGGAGAGCGCAAGGCACTCGAGCACATCGATCTGGCAATTCCGATACCCGGTATAACTGGTGTGGTTGGCGCCTCGGGCGCTGGAAAATCGACGCTCGTGCACGTGTTGTTGGGACTCGTTTCGCTGTCGGCTGGGGCAATTACACTCGATGTACATAATTTAGCGACGTCCTCGCTTCCCGCATGGCGACGGAAGATCGGCTATGTGCCGCAGGAAACGATCCTATTTCATGCGTCCGTCCGTGAAAATCTCATGCTTTCGAGGCCGGATGCCACTGACGCAGACGTGGAGCTCGCGGCAAGGCGAGCGCACGCCCACGAATTTATTAGTAATTTGCCAGCGGGGTACGACACGATTATTGGTGATCAAGGCGTCCTGTTATCGGGCGGGCAGCGTCAGCGCATCGCCATCGCGCGCGCACTGTTGATGGATCCGATCGTATTGCTGATGGATGAGGCCATGAGCGCCCTGGATTCGGAATCCGAAGCAGCGGTATTGTCGGCTCTAAAAGAATTACGTGGTGAGATCGGAATTCTGCTGGTCGCGCATCGTCTGGCGACGGTTCGCCACGCGGACGTGATTGCCGTCCTCAACGAGGGCCGACTCGTCGAGTCTGGAGCTTGGGACGAGCTGGTGAATCGGCGCGAGCGCTTGCATGCGTTAATACAGGCGCAGTCAACCTGACAAGTGTCAATGGCCAAGGCGCCGCAATTTACGGTTTTCACTCCGACCTATAATCGTGCGCAGACGATCCATCGCGTATATGACAGCCTGCGCGCGCAGACTTTGCGTGACTTCGAATGGCTGGTGGTGGACGATGGATCGACCGACGCGACCTCCGACCTGATCGCGAAATGGGCTAGAACTGCCACCTTCTCGATTCGCTATGTGAAGCAACAGCACTCCGGAAAACACATCGCCCATAATCTGGCGTTGCGCGAGGCGCAGGGAGAATTGTTCGTCCCTCTCGACTCTGATGACGGCTGCGTTTCTCAGGCGCTTGAACGACTGGCCTATCATTGGAACGAAATTCCGGCCGAACAGCGGCCTCTTTATTCTGGTATTGTTTCCCTTTGTTGCAACCAGTTCGGGACGCTCGTTGGCGACCGTTTTCCAGCCAATACTTTCGATGGCGATCTACGTGAAATGATTTATGTTCACCGCGTTGGCGGCGAGAAGTGGTTCATTGCTTCGACAGACGTGCTTCGGCGCCATCCGTTTTCGGAGATTCGCGATACCCAATTCATACCGGAACTCAGGGTCTGGGTTGAAATCGGGAAACTCTACAAGATGCGGTTTGTCAATGAAGTCCTTCGTATTTATTACGTAGACGATGAAGCGACTGGAATTGTCCTGTCGAAGCGCAAAAGCATTAGTGAGAACGCCCCGGGGCGGCTGCATTACTATGTCTGGCTGCTCAACAACGATCTGTCGTTCTTTTTTTACTCACCGATGCCATTTCTCAAAGCGGCGATAATGCTTCCGATCGTTGCACAGGCCTCGCGGCAAACACTGATGGATGCCTTAGCGCCTCTCAAAACATGGTGGGCGAAAGCCTTGGTATCGCTGATGCTCCCGGCTTCGCTCTTGGTTAAAGTTTCGTTTAGCCCGTCGTTCATCCATGCCGTGGACAAAATCCGCGCCCGTGCCAGGGCTCGAAAATAGGGCATGTGCGGTATAGCCGGTCTGCTCGATCTTTCCCGATCGGGTCATCGTTCCGACCTTGCGAGTCGCGCCGGCGCCATGGCACAGGCGATTGCCTATCGCGGACCCGACGGCGCCGACGTCTGGAGCGATGCCGAGCGCGGCGTTGCGCTAGCACATCAGCGGCTCGCCATCATCGATCTCACGCCGACAGGCGCGCAACCGATGATGTCCGCCAACGGGCGCTGGGTAATCTCTTATAATGGCGAGGTGTACAATGCAGAAAGAATCGCTGCCGCGCCTGGTTTGGCTGGACTCAAACGGCGCGGTACTTCTGACACTGAAATAATCGTCGAATCGGTGGCGCGGCGCGGGCTCGATGCGACACTCGCCGAGCTCAACGGGATGTTTGCGATGGCGCTCTGGGATCGCGCTAATCGCACGCTGCACCTCGTTCGGGATCGTCTCGGCATTAAGCCGCTTTTCTATACCCGATCCAAAGACGTATTTTACTTTGCATCCGAGCTGAAAAGCTTTGTATCTACGGGCCTCGCTTTCGATCTCGATACCGCTTCAATCGCAAGCTATCTGCGTTTCGCCTATGTGCCCGCGCCATTTTCGATCTATCGCGACGTTAGCAAAGTGCTTCCTGGCGAAATCGTTTCGGTTCAGGCCGGCGGGCGAATAACTCGACGCAAGTATTGGGACATCGCGGAAGTCGCTGCTGTCGGCCTTGCCAGTCCTTTTAGCGGTTCGGACATCGATGCTGAAGTGGCCTTACAAACTCTTCTGGCTAACGCTGTCTCGGCACAAACGATTTCCGACGTCCCGTTGGGCGCCTTCCTATCGGGCGGCATTGATTCCTCGACGGTTGTCGCTCTGATGGTGGCAGCGCAGCGAGGGCCGGTACGCACCTTTTCGATCGGCTTCCCCGACTTCGGCTACGATGAGTCGGAACATGCGAGAGCGATCGCGCACCACCTCGGAACGGTTCATGAAGAGTTGATCGTGACCGCAGCGGAAGCGCTAGCAGTCGTACCGAGTCTTCCCGAAATGTACGACGAACCATTTGCGGATTCCTCGCAAATTCCGACGCATGCAATAGCCAAGTTGACTCGCGCACACGTAACAGTCGCTTTATCTGGCGACGGCGGCGATGAACTGTTTGGCGGGTATAATCGATATCGCTTGGCAGAAGGGCTTTTGCGGCGATTGACGCAATTGCCGCATCCAGTCCGCAACGTGGCCGCCGCCCTGTTGGAGGCCCTTCCAGAAAATGCGGCAGAATTGCTTGCTAGGTTGGCACCGCGCTCCCTACGCGCGGCGCAACCCGCCGACAAGCTAAGAAAGCTCGCTGAAGTATTGCGGCTCGACGCCGACGGGATCTACTTGCGGTTAGTAAGCCATTGCCCAAATCCTTCCGCGCTTACACATGGGCTCGCGGAGCATACGATTCGCATGCCGGAATGCGCGGGCATCGGGCGTGAGAGCATCCTTGAGCGTATGCAGCTGTTCGATACGGCTACCTATCTACCGGACGACATCCTGCAAAAGGTCGATCGGGCCACAATGGCAGTGTCACTGGAGGTGCGACCGCCGTTGCTCGACCACCGCGTTGTCGAATTCGCCTGGACACTCCCGCGACACCTGCGCGTGCGCAACGGGGAGACCAAATGGTTGCTACGGCGCGTGCTCGATAGACACTTACCCCGTGAGCTGGTGCAATGGCCCAAAATGGGTTTTTCGATGCCGCTTGCGAATTGGCTTCGCGGCCCGCTGCGGGATTGGGCCGAGGATCTGCTCGATCCGCAACAGTTGGGGGACTCCCTCCTCGATATTGCTGCCGTCCGTCAGTTGTGGTCCGAGCACATCAACGGCCGCGATCGCGCTAATTCAATTTGGACGATCCTGATGCTAGAGGCTTGGCGTCGGCGATGGGTTCCCACCATCGGCGCAGAACGTGATCGTAAGCGGGCGGCGATTGGCTAGAGACGCATACTTTGCCGCATAATCGTAAGATTGCCGTCGTCGGCCTCGGCTATGTCGGCTTGCCGGTTGCAGTTGCTTTTGCGCGTTCGGGTGCGCCCGTGATTGGTTTTGACATCGATAAAATGCGCGTCGATGAGCTACGCTCGGGGCATGACCGTACACTTGAAGTCCCATCTGCCAGCCTCAAGCAGAAGTGCCTGCGCTTCGATTATGAGCCGTTGGGCCTTATCGAGGCGGACTTCTACATTGTGACGGTACCGACCCCGATCGATGGCGCGCGGCGGCCGGATCTCCGCGCTATTTTTTCGGCCTCTGAAATCGTGGGCAAGGTGCTCAGGCGCGGCGATATCGTTGTCTATGAGTCAACCGTATACCCGGGCGCTATCGAGGAAGAATGTCTGCCGATCCTCGAGGAAAACTCGGGCCTTGCCGGTGGACGCGATTTCGCGGTCGGCTATTCCCCTGAGCGGATCAATCCGGGCGACGCGGCGCACCGCTTTGAAAACATTACTAAGGTCGTGTCCGCGCAGGACACGCGAACCCTCGACGTTGTCGCGGATGTTTACGGTTCGGTTGTTAAAGCAGGCATCCATCGCGCACCTACGATCAAGGTCGCCGAAGCTGCCAAGGTTATCGAAAATACGCAGCGCGATCTCAACATCGCGTTCATGAATGAGCTCTCCGCCATCTTTCATCAGCTTGGCATCGATACCGGCGATGTGCTTGCGGCCGCGGCAACGAAATGGAATTTCGTGAACTTTCAGCCAGGTCTTGTAGGCGGACACTGCATTGGCGTTGACCCCTACTATCTGACCTTTCGTGCCGAAAAGGCCGGCTATCATCCGGAGATCATTCTCGCTGGCCGACGCATCAATGACGGCATGGGTGAGCGCATCGCGCGAGAATGCATGCGCGCCTTGCTGCGACGGGGTCGCGCCAATCCCACGGTGACGATCCTCGGCATGACGTTCAAGGAAAACGTCCCCGATATACGCAATTCCAAGGTGATCGACATCCTGCGAGAACTGGAGCGCGTGGGCATCAGCGTGCAGGTGGCCGACCCAATTGCATCTGCCGATGAAACCGCCCGGGAATATGGAATCAAGTTGACGCCGCTCGAATTCTTACCGGCTGCCGATGCTATCATCCTTGCCGTTGCGCACAAAGAATATGTAGCGCGCGGGTGGCCGTTGGTCTCCAAGCTGCTTAAGGACCGCCAGGGAATTGTGCTGGACGTAAAGGCGAAACTCGACCGTGCAAAAAAGCCGGACGGAATTGATCTGTGGCGGCTCTAGACGTCGACAGGCTCCAGGACGCAATCGATGACTGATGGCCCCATACTCGTGACCGGCGCCGCCGGATTTATCGGCTTTCACGTCGCGCGCGGTCTTTTGCGCAACGGCTGCGATGTGGTCGGCGTCGATAACATGAATGCCTATTATGATCCCGCGCTGAAGGAATCGCGCCGAGCCGAGCTCGCAAAATCCAACCGGCTTCGCTTCGTCAAACTTGACCTTGCCGATCGCAATGGCGTGGCAAGCTTGTTTGAGGAGCACCGGTTTCCTCGCGTTGTTCACCTCGCGGCGCAGGCTGGAGTCCGCCATTCGCTCAAAGACCCCTTTGCTTATGTGGATGCAAATCTCACCGGCTTCACCACAATCCTTGAAGGATGCCGCCACAATAATTGCCGGCACTTGCTTTACGCGTCGTCCTCGTCTGTCTATGGCTCCAACACGACGATGCCGTTCTCGGTTCATGACAACACGGATCACCCGTTGAGTCTTTATGGTGCGTCGAAAAAGGCAAACGAGCTGATGGCGCATGCCTACGCGCATCTGTTCCGAATTCCGATGACCGGCCTGCGGTTTTTCACCGTCTATGGTCCGTGGGGCCGCCCCGATATGGCCATTTGGATTTTCGCCAAGGCCATTGTCGCCGGCGAACCAATCAGGCTGTTCAATAACGGCAATATGAAGCGCGACTTCACCTACATCGACGATGTCGTTGAATCGGTCGTGCGGCTGGTCGATCGCCCGCCGACGGGAAATCCGACGTTTTCGACGGCATCGCCGGATCCTGCATCGAGCAGTGTGCCGTGGCGTCTTTATAATATTGGCAACAACAAGCCAGTCGAGCTGCTCGAAGTGGTGCGCCTGCTTGAGGAAACGATCGGGAAAAAAGCCAAACGCGAGCTGCTGCCCATGCAGCCCGGCGATGTGTCGGCAACTTACGCCAACATCGACGATTTGGTGCGCGACGTCGGTTTCCGGCCGTCGACGCCGATTGGCGAGGGGATCGCACGCTTCATCGAGTGGTACCGGACGTATCATTGCCATTAGACCAGCAGTTCCATTGGGATTAGTTCACCAATGCGTTGGATCGCCGCGGCAAACGTCCTATATTCCCCCAACGACCCAGGGCCAGAAAAACGATGAATGCTCCAACGTTGGCAAAGCTGAAGGTCAAACTTTTCACCGATGGTGCCGACAAGGCCCAGATCGTCGAGATGGCCAAACAGCCGTGGATAACCGGCTTCACCACCAATCCATCTCTGCTCAAGAAGGCGGGCGTGAGCGATTACGCAGCCTATGCGCGCGATCTTGTGGCGGCGGTGCCGGATCGGCACATTTCATTTGAAGTATTTTCCGACGACGTGGCGGAAATGGTCGCGCAGGCCCGGGTGATCGCGAGCTGGGGCAAAAACATATATGTGAAACTGCCCGTCACGAATACGCGCGGGGAGCCATTGTTCGAGGCGGTGCGGACGCTTTCGCGCGAGGGCGTCAGGATCAACATGACCGCGATCTTCACGGACGAACAGGTTGCGCGCGCGGTTGAGGCACTCAACGGAAGTGCGCCGGCCTGCGTATCGGTTTTTGCGGGCCGGCTTGCCGATTTTGGATTCGACTATCGGCCGATCGTGCAGGATGCAATCGCGCGCGCGCGCAAGACGCGCAATGTCGAGATCATCTGGGCCTCGACCCGCGAAGTGTTCAATATTGTGGAAGCCGATGCCATGGGCTGCCACATCATCACCGCGCCAGCCGACGTTCTCAAAAAACTTCCCGCGCTTGGCACAAAGACGGCTGCCGAGCTCTCACTGGCTGCCGTCAAATCCTTTCGCGACGACGCCGTCATGGCGAGCCTCCAGCTCCCGCTTCCAGCGTCGCGAGCCGCAGAATAGGCGTTGCCTGCCGCAATTTACGCGCAGGTAATTTGCGGCCCTGTAACGCTTTGATGCAAAACGTGTTCGCTTATGTGTCCCAGGGGTGGTCGCCAGCCGCTACCCGTCGTGGTAGTTGATAAGCCGCCGAAGGTCAGGGGATGGGGATCGTCTGGACATGATGCAGGCTGCGGTAGCAAGCGCGGAACGCCCGCTGCGCGTTGGGGTCGTGGGCGTTGGCGTCATGGGCAGCAATCATGCCCGTGTATTCGCCGGTTTGCCTGGAACCGAATTGGTGGGCGTCGCCGATCCTGATCGGAAACAGGCCGAATTCGTTGCCCGCACATTGGGCTGTGCCCCGGTCGCAGATGTCGACCAGCTGATCGAGCGCGATGCCGACGCGATCACAATCGCGGCCCCGACTCATCTGCATCGGGACATCGCGCTCACCTGTATCAGACATGGCATCCACGTCATGGTGGAAAAGCCCATCGCGTCGTCGGTCGAGGAGGGCCAGGAGATCATCAGCGCGGCGCGCCGTGCCGGCGTGACGTTGATGGTTGGCCACGTGGAGCGGTTCAATCCGGCGGTCGAAGCGATCAAAGAAGCCATCCGGGGAGAAGACATACTGTCCATCGGCATCACCCGCGTCGGGCCCTTTCCGCCGCGCATGTCGAACGTTGGCGTTGTCATTGATCTAGCGGTCCACGATATCGACTTGATCCGTTGGTTCACGGATTCCCATATCGTCGATGTACAGCCGCAGCTCTCGAGCGCTGTAGCCGAGCGTGAAGACATTGCCCTTCTGCAGTTTCGTACTGCATCGGGTGTTCTGGCACACATCAACACCAACTGGTTGACACCGTTCAAGGCGCGCAACGTCACGGTTGCGACACGCGGCAAATATGTCACCGGCGATCTTCTCACGCGTCAGGTGACGGAATGCTTCGGCTTCCAGCCCGACGGCAGCTACTCCATGCGCCACCTGTCGGTCGGCCACGCCGAGCCGTTGCGGTCGGAATTGCTCGCCTTCCTGCGTGCGGTGCGCTCGGGGGACGCGCCGGCCGTGACCGGTGAGGAGGCTGTAGCGAGCCTTGAAATAGCGACGCGCTGCCTAGCAACGCGTCCGACCGTGGTCGCGCCCGCCAAACGAAAAGGCCCGCGCGCCGTCGTTGGCTGACGGCAGTGCGATCTACGGGCGCCCCATGAACTTGCGTACCAACCCGCCACCGATTCCATTCATTGATGTTGCTGCTCAGCGCAGGCGCTTGGGCTCCGCCATCGATGACGCGGTTATCACTGTCTTGAACCATTGTCAGTTTATCCTGGGACCGGAGGTTCGGACGTTCGAAAGCGATCTCGCCGCATTCTGCGGTGCCCGTCATGTAGTCACGTGCGCCAGCGGGACTGATGCACTCGTGCTTGCGCTGCGCGCCATGGGCGTTGGTCCAGGCGATGCGGTGCTGTGTCCATCGTTCACGTTTTGCGCGACGGCGGAAGTGGCGGCCCTAGTTGGCGCGACTCCTGTGTTCGTTGACGTCGATGCAAAGACCTTCAATATCGATGTGAAGCACATAGCGGGCGCGGTTGAGACCGCAAGACAGGCCGGTCTCAATCCAAAGGCGATCATCCCAGTCGATTTGTTTGGCTTGCCGGCCGATCACGCAGCCATTCGGACAGCTGCCGCCGCCGACAATCTGCTCATTCTCGACGATGCGGCGCAGAGCTTTGGGGCGAAATGCGACAACTGTCGCTTGGGTACATTCGGGCTTTGCACCGCGACGAGTTTTTTCCCGGCCAAGCCACTCGGTTGCTACGGGGATGGGGGCGCGGTGATGACCGACGACGACGACCTGGCCGATGCAATGCGCAGTCTGCGCGTGCACGGGCAGGGAAGTGACAAGTACCACAATGCGCGCATCGGTTTGGCGTCGCGCCTCGACACGATACAGGCTGCCATTCTCATCGAGAAACTGAAGATTTTCCCGGATGAAATTGACGCACGCAATGCGATTGCCCGGCGCTACAACGAAGGCTTGAACGACGTTGCGATCGTTCCCGGCGTGCCTCCGGGCATGACCTCGGTCTGGGCTCAATACACCATCCGCGTCCAGGGCGGGCGGCGTGATGTGCTTGCGGCGGAGTTGAAGGCGGAGCGCATTCCCACCGCGATCTATTACCCGATCCCGCTCCACCGCCAGCAGGCTTACAAACAGTATCCGGTCGGCAAGGGTGGAGTTGCGGTGAGCGATCGGCTGGCCGACGAGGTGATCAGCCTGCCAATGCACGCTTATCTCGACACATCAACGCAAGACCGCATCATCGATGCGACCCGTCGCGTGCTGGGGAAATGATCCCCTAAGACCGGTGGTCAGCTGCGTTTATAGATATCCTCGAGACGCTCGATGTCGTCCTCACCGAGATAACTGCCGGTCTGGACCTCGATCAATTCCAGCGGGATTTTTCCCTTGTTGGCCATGCGATGCACGGCTCCGATTGGGATATAGACCGACTCGTTTTCGTGCACCGCGCGGACCTGATCACCGATGGTCACTTCGGCGGTGCCGCGCACGACAACCCAGTGTTCGGCACGGTGTCGATGCTTTTGCAGTGACAGAACTCCGCCGGGAATGACAACAATCCGTTTGACCTGGAAACGCTCACCCATATCGATGGATTCGTAGTAGCCCCACGGACGGTGTGTCCGCCTATGGTCTGTCGCCTCGGGCCTTTTTTCGGCCTTGAGCTTGTCGACCAATTCACGCACGTCCTGTGCCCTCGCGCGCGGCATCACCATCACCGCATCTGAGGTACTGACGACGACCACGTCCTTGAGTCCCACCAACGCGGTAAGGCGATCGTGCGAATGCACCACGCAATCGCTCGAGTCCATTGTCACGACTTCGCCCTGCACCACGTTTCCAGCGGAATCGCGCTCGGTAATGTCGGACAGGGCATCCCAGCTGCCGATGTCGGACCAGCGGAATTGTCCGGCTACGACCGCCATGCGATCGGTCTTTTCCATCACGGCATAGTCGATCGACCTCTTCGGCGCGCGCGTGAATGCTTCAGGCTGCAGCCGCACAAAGCCAAGATCGTTTCTCGCACGTGAGACCGCTTCGCTGACGGCGCCGGCGATTTCGGGCTCCAGTCGCTTGAGTTCCGAAAGCAGGACGTCGGCGCGGAAGAGAAAGTTGCCTGAATTCCAAAGATAGCCTTCGCGTACATAACGGGTGGCCGCCGCGATGTCCGGCTTCTCGACGAACTTCTTCACCGTATAGACGCCATCGTTCCCGAGGGGGTCACCAGGAAGAATGTAGCCGTAGCTGGTTTTCGGCTCAGTCGGTTTTATTCCGAAGGTCACGATGCGACCGGTGTCGGCGATCGCTCGTCCCGCACGACACGTGGCGTGAAAGGCCTCGACGTCCGGAATGATGTGATCGGCTGCAAGCGCCAACACAGCGGCCTGCGGGTCGCGGGCGGCGGCGACCTCCGTCGCTGCCGCGATGGCGGGAGCGGAATCGCGTCGCGCCGGCTCGATCACAACCGTCGCTTCGACGCCGACTTCTTCGGCCTGCCTGCGGGCAAAGAAATGGAAATTCGGCCCTGTAATTACGATTGGCGTAGCGAACATTGGATTTCGCACGCGCAGCAGGGTCTGCTGGTAGGTGGACCTGTCACCCACCAAAGGCAGGAATTGCTTGGGCAAGGCATCGCGAGATACCGGCCAAAGCCGGGTCCCGGCACCGCCAGCAAGCAAAATGGGGATGATCGGTGAAGACATAGGTAGCGGCTGTTTGAGCTCTTTGTTCCCGTAAGAAATTGTCTTAAGGCAGTTCCACGTATCTGGCTATCGTGATTGCCCCCGTAAACCTCGAGTCGGTTAATTCGTTATTTTCGCCCCGGGAGCAGGGAACCCCGATGATTAATCGAATTCTCACCGTCGGTGGCTTTACACTGCTCTCCCGCATCACCGGCTTTGCCCGCGACATTATATTGGCGGCCGTTTTGGGTGCCGGTCCAGTGGCGGACGCATTCTTTGTCGCGTTGCGCTTGCCCAACCACTTTCGCGCAATCTTCGCAGAAGGCGCCTTCAATGCGGCCTTTGTCCCCGCTTACGCCCGCATTCGGGAAGAGGGCGGCGGCGTACGTGCCGGGCAATTTGCGGATCGCATCTTCACGTTGCTTCTCGCAAGCCAGATCGTGCTGCTTGCGATTGCGCTGATATTCACTCCGGCTGTGATCGATGTCCTCGCGCCTGGATTTGCGCGCGATCCCGGCCGCTTTACTCTTGCGGTCGAGCTAACCCGAATCACTTTCCCTTACTTGCTGTTGATCACTCTGGTGACGCTCTATGGCGGCATTCTTAATGCGCTGCAGCGTTTCGCAGCCGCTGCCGCTGCTCCGATCTTGTTGAATCTGTCGCTCATGCTCTCGCTGGCGCTGGCGGCCTTTTTCCCAACCGCCGGCCACGCGGCCGCGTGGGGCGTACTCGTCGCAGGAATCCTGGAATTTCTGCTGGTTGCCGGCGATGCCGGGATTACGGGCGTGCTCACGCGATTTCGCTGGCCCGAGCTTGACGCTGATGTACGCAAATTCTTTCGCGCGTTGGGTCCGGCGGTCGTGGGCTCCGCCGGCGTACAGCTTGCGCTATTTGCGGACACGATCATTGCAAGCTTCCTGCCCGCAGGCGCGCTGTCTGCGCTCTACTACGCCGACCGTCTCAATCAGTTGCCGATCGGCGTCATTGGCATCGCCGCCGGCACCGTCATTCTCCCCGAGATGTCACGTCGCATTGCGCACGGAGATCAGCATGGCGCTGGGCAGGCGCAGAATCGCGTCATCGAGTTCACCTTGCTGCTATCGATCCCCTGCATCGTTGCGTTTTTCGTTATTCCCGATCTGATCATGCGTGCCTTGTTCATGCGAGGCGCCTTCACGGCGGCCGATGCCGAAGCGGCGGGGCGCACGCTGACGGCTTATGCTTTCGGATTACTGCCGTTCGTTCTGATTCGCAGCGCGGTTGCGACCTTTTTTGCGCGCGGCGACACGGCCACGCCCGTGAAGGCCGCATTGATAGCGGCAGCCGTCAACATTGCATTCAAAGTTCTGCTCATGGGTCCCCTGGCGCAGGTCGGTCTGGCGCTTGCGACCTCGATTGGTGCCTGGATCAATCTCGGCCTCGTCATTTGGTTTGCAGCTCGTGCGGGGCATCTGGCACACGACGCCCGCCTGCGTCAGTCGATCATCCGGCTGGCTACTGCCGGATTTGCGCTGACCGCGGCGTTGTTAATTTGCCACGCGCCGGTCGCTCGCTGGCTCGCCGGGTGGGATGGCCCGCGCGATCTTGCCGCTCTGGCGATCCTTGCGGCCGTCGCGCTGGTCGTTTATGGCGGGACCGTCCTGATGCTGTTCGGATCCGACTGGATCGCGGCATTTCGCAGCAAGCGTCGCCGCTAAATTGACGTTTCCTTGCAATATTGCCTAAGGCCGCTGGTGGACATAGCTCACTGTCGACGCTATGGGGACAGGCCGTGTTTGCGCCTTCCGTGCAGGAATCCATGAATTCTGAAGGTCCGGTTTCATCACTTTCTCTGATGTTTGGTGCGCCCAAGATCGCGGCCCTGCTTGCACTTGCGACTTTGGTCGCAAGCTGTGGCGAGCAGAAGCAACAGGCTGGCGGTCAGCCACCCCCGGCGGTCACGGTCGCCAAACCCCAGAAACGAACTGTCGTCGACTACGACGAATATGTCGGCCGATTCGCCGCCATAAATTCCGTAGAGATCCGCGCGCGTGTTTCAGGTTATCTCGACAAGTTGCATTTCAAGGACGGGCAAGTTGTTAAACAGGGCGATTTGCTCTTCACCATCGACAAGCGACCGTTCCAGAACACGCTCGATCAGGCGCGCGCGAATCTTTTGCAGGCGCAATCGAACCTCGCTTTCACGGAGTCCGACTACACGCGCGGCCAGCAGCTCGTACGTGACAAGACCATTACCGACCAGACTTTCGAACAACGCGCACAGGCATTCCGAAACGCCAAGGCCGGGGTCAGCGCCAACGAGGCCGCCGTGCGTCAGGCAGAGCTCGACATGGAATTCACCGAGCTGCGTGCACCGATGAATGGACGAATCGGTGACCGGCGCGTGTCGCCTGGCAACCTTGTCACCGGCGGGACCGGGGGCAATACCACGTTGCTCGCCACGATCGTGTCTATTGATCCGATTTATTTTGAATTCACATTCGACGAAGCGTCCTATCTTCGTTACGAGCGGCTCGCGAACGCAGGACAGGATGTCGCAAGCCGTAACACCGGCGTGCAGGTCGCACTCAAGCTGATAGATGAATCCGATTTCGATCACGAAGGTCGGATGGATTTCGTCGACAACGTCATCGACCGCTCGACCGGCACCATCCGTGGCCGCGCCGTCGTTGCCAATCCTAAAGAAATATTCACGCCGGGAATGTTTGCTCGCGTTCGCATCCCCGGCACGCCGCCTTACGAGGCGCTGCTGGTTCCGGACGTCGCGATCGGCACGGAGCAGGCGCGCCGTTTCGTCGTCGTCATCGATGACCAAGATACTGCCCGGCTGAAATATGTGACGCTTGGCCAGGTCACCAAGGACGGTCTGCGGGCCATCAAGGACGGAATCGGCCCAGATGACCGCGTCGTCGTCAGCGGCCTCATGCAGGCGCGTCCGGGCACGAAGGTGAAACCGGAGGAGCAGGGAGCCAAGCCTCCCGGTCCCGGGGGCGCGCCGCAGGCGTCCAAATGACGGCGTGACGCTCCATGCGCATCTCGCACTTCTTCATTGACCGACCGATCTTTGCCGCTGTCGTCTCGATCGTCTTCGTGATCCTAGGCGGCGTGGCCTTTTTCCGCTTGCCCGTCGCGCAATACCCGGAAATCGCGCCGCCGACCATCACCGTGGCGGGCCAGTACCCCGGTGCCAGCGCCGATGTCGTTGCCGCCACCGTGGTGACGCCAATCGAACAGCAGATCAACGGCGTCGAGAACATGATCTACATGTCGTCGAACTCGACGGGCGACGGCCGGTTCTCAATTTCCGTCAGCTTCGACCTCGGCACCAACCTCGATATCGCGCAGGTCCAGGTGCAGAATCGGGTCAGCATCGCGCAGCCCCGGTTGCCGGTCGACGTGCGCAATATCGGCGTGACCGTCAATAAGAGTTCGCCCGACCTGATGATGGTCG
This sequence comes from Pseudolabrys sp., assembly GCA_035638295.1. Classification (GTDB taxonomy): domain Bacteria; phylum Pseudomonadota; class Alphaproteobacteria; order Rhizobiales; family Xanthobacteraceae; genus Pseudolabrys. The sequence goes on along the minus strand of DASRAF010000522.1, from coordinate 4,240 downwards.
TGCATCTCGTTTCACCCGATAAATCGCGCGACACACTCTTTATCTCCAACTACGCAACCATCGAAATCACAGACACGATTACGCGCGTCGACGGCGTTGGCTCGCTCATCGTATTCGGCAGCCGCGATTACGCGATGCGCGCCTGGCTCGATCCGGACCGATTGCAGTCACTCGGTCTCACCGCCAATGACGTCGTCCTCGCCCTGCAGGGTCAGAACGTGCAGGTTGCTTCGGGCGTGCTCAACCAGCCGCCGGTGGACAAGCCTGGCGCGTTCCAGATTTCCGTACAGACGCTTGGCCGACTCACAAGCACCGAGGAATTCGGCAACATCGTCATCAAGCAGACGGCGAACGCCGTCGTAAGGGTGAAAGACATCGCAACGGTTGAACTCGCGGCGCAGGATTATTCGACGAATTCCTACCTCGATCGTGATCCCGCCATTGCGATCGGCATCTTCCAGAGACCAGGATCAAATGCGCTCTCGACTGCGACCAACATCAAGAAGACGATGGATGAATTGGCGAAACGTTTTCCGCCCGGTCTGAAATACGACATCGTCTACAATCCGACCGAATTCATTCAGCAGTCGGTCGACGCCGTCGAGGAGACGATCGGCGAGGCCATTATACTCGTCGTTCTGGTCGTCATTCTGTTCTTGCAGACCTGGCGGGCCGCGATCATTCCCATTGTGGCCATTCCGGTATCGCTGATCGGCACCTTCTTTTTCATGGCGATGTTCGGGTTCACGCTCAACAACCTGTCGCTTTTCGGCCTTGTGCTTGCGATCGGTATCGTGGTCGACGATGCAATCGTCGTCGTCGAGAACGTCCAGCGCAATATCGAGGATGGGCTCAGCCCGCACGACGCGGCGGTAAAGAGCATGGACGAGGTCGGTGCGGCGCTGATCGCCATCGCGCTCGTTTTGTCCGCAGTCTTCATTCCGTCGGCCTTCATCACCGGCATATCCGGACAGTTCTACCGGCAGTTCGCGCTCACCATCGCGGGCGCAACGGCCATCTCGTTGGTCGTTTCACTGACGCTGTCCCCGGCGCTGTGCGCCATGATGCTTAAGCCGCATCATGAGATGCAGGACGGACACTGGTGGAGCAAGCCCATCCACGGCTTCTTCGGCCTGTTCAACCGTTATTTCGACATGCTGACGCGCGGCTACGGTAAGCTCTCGGCGAAGCTTGTCCGTATCGCTGTGATGATGCTGGTGGTCTATGCCGGCATCATCGCGTTCGGCCTGAACGAATTCCGCAAGACACCGGTCGGATTCATTCCGCAGCTTGACCGCGGCTATCTGATCATCGTTACGCAGTTGCCGCCGGCGGCGTCGCTTGCGCGCACCGATGAGGTCAACCGCAAGGCTGTCGAAATCGCGCTGTCGGTTCCTGGGGTCGCGCATGCCGTCAACATCGTCGGCTTCTCCGGAGCGACGTTCACGAACGCGCCAAACGCGGGCGCTGTTTTCGTGACGCTCGATCCCTTCGAGAAGCGGGCCCAAGACCCGCGTCAATCGGCGGCCGCGATTCAGGGTCAATTGTTCCAGCGGCTCGCGTCTATCCATGAGGCCCTGATTTTCGTCGCGGCTCCCCCGCCGGTCTCCGGCATCGGCAACGCGGGCGGATTCCGCATGATGATCGAGGATCGCGCCGGCCTCGGCTTTCAGGCGCTGCAGGGTGTGGCCTACGCGATGATGGGCAAGGCTGCTCAGACACCCGGGCTGCAGCAGGTCTATTCGCTTTTCGAAAATACGACGCCGCAGCTCTATCTCGATATCGATCGCACGAAGGCCCAGCTGCTTGGCATCAATGTCCCGGATGTCTTCGCGGCACTGCAGATCTATCTCGGTTCTTCCTATGTGAACGACTTCAACCTGTTCGGCCGTACCTTTCGCGTGGTGGCGCAGGCGGGTGCCGACAATCGCAGCGATCCTCTTGATGCGTTGAAGATTCGGGTCCGCAACAACAATGGCGAAACCGTCCCGCTCGGCGCATTCACAACCATACGAACGGTAACCGGGCCCTACAGAGTGCCGCGCTACAATCTTTATCCGGCCGCCGAACTCGATGGTGCCGCGGCGCCCGGCTTCAGCCAGGGGCAGGCGATCAAGATCATGGAGCAGCTGGCGGCGCAGACCCTTCCGCAGGGTTTCTCCTACGAATGGACGACGCTGGCGTTCCAGCAGATCCGTGCAGGCAATACAGCGACCTTCGCCTTTGTGCTGGCGGTCGTGTTTGTGTTCCTGGTCCTGGCTGCGCAGTTCGAAAGCCTGACGCTTCCGCTCGCGGTCATCCTGATCGTGCCCATGTGTCTGATTGCGTCAATTGTTGGCGTCGTGTTGCGCGGACAGGACAACAATATTCTGACGCAGGTTGGCTTCGTCGTGCTGATCGGCCTTGCGGCAAAGAACGCCATTCTCATTGTCGAGTTTGCAAAGCAGCTTGAGGATGCCGGACGCTCCACGCTGGATGCCGCCGTCGAGGCAGCCCACCTGCGGTTGCGGCCAATTCTGATGACGTCCTTTGCATTCATCCTCGGGGTCACGCCGCTGGTCTGGGCCGTCGGTGCCGGCGCGGAACTGCGGCAAACGCTTGGCACTGCGGTATTCTCAGGCATGATTGGTGTTACGGCGTTCGGCCTGATCTTTACGCCAGTGTTCTATGTGGTAACGCGCTGGCTCGCGAAGCGCTTCGCAATCGAGCGCAAGCGCGGCGAAGTGGCAAAGAAGACCAATTCATAAGTTCGGCGAACTCTAATGACGATGAAGTTCGGTTTCGGCCGGCCACTAAAGCGCAAGGAAGATGATCCGCTCTTGCGCGGGGCAGGACGTTACATCGCAGATGTTGGTCCGGAAAGGCCGTTTCATGCCGTGATGGTGCGCTCGCCGCATGCGCGCGCGCGATTTCGCATCATCAATCTTGAGCATGTTCGTGAAATGCCGGGCGTCCGTCTGGTTTTGACCGCTACCGACATCGCGGCGCTCGGCCCCTTGCCGACACCGGGCGTTGTGCCGGACGTCGATATCAAGGTGCCGAACTATCCGATCTTGGCGAAGGATATCGTGCGGCATGTCGGCGATGCGGTCGCCTTCGTGGTGGCTGACAGCATCAATGCGGCAAAGGACGCCGCGGAGGCACTGCAAATTGACTGGCAGGCATTGCCTCATGTCATCGGTGCAGTCGCTGCGCTCAAGCCCGGCGCCGCGCAAGTATGGGACGATCGGCCTGGAAATCTCGCCTTCGAAACCGAGGCTGGCGACGCGCAGGCAACGAAAGAGGCTTTTGCCAAAGCGGCACGGGTCGTCGAGCTCACAATCATCAATCAGCGGCTGGTTGCCAACTATCTCGATACGCGCGGCGTCGTCGCTGAATACGACGGTGACCGCTACTCGCTGACGCTCGGCAGTCAGGGCAGCCACACTATTCGCGATATCATCGGCGGCGCCGTGATGAATCTGCCACCTGAAAAGATGAGAGTTGTGACGCCGGATGTCGGCGGCGGATTTGGCACCAAGCTGTTTCCCTATCGCGAATATGCACTGGCGGCCGTCGCTGCTGAGCAGGTCCGCCACCCGGTCAAATGGATCTGCGACCGCACCGAGCATTTTCTCGCCGACAGCCATGGGCGTGACAATATCTCGACCGCCCGTCTGGCGGTCAGCGAGAAGGGGCGCTTTCTGGCGCTCGAGCTCGACATCATCGCGGACATGGGTGCCTACCTTTCCTGTTATGCGCCCTACATCCCCTGGCTCGGCGTCGGCATGGCCACGGGTCCATATGACATTCCGGTTGCGCACGCGCGACTTCGTGCGGCGTACACCAACACGGTTCCGGTTGACGCGTACCGTGGGGCAGGTCGCCCGGAAGCATCTTACTTGATGGAACGTGTCGTCGACGCGGCGGCTCACGATCTGGACATCGCTCCGGATGTCTTGCGCCGGAAGAATCTGATCAAACCGAAAGCGTTGCCGTACAAGACTCCGACCGGGAAAGTCTACGACTCCGGTGATTTTGCGGGGACGCTTGCGCGCGCGCAGGAGCTTATCGAGTGGGATGGGTTCAATAAGCGCGCCACGCAGTCGAAACGCGCCGGCAGATTGCGCGGTATCGGCATCGCAACTTATGTCGAAGCTTGCGGCAACAATGGTCCGGAGACCGCGAACCTCACTCTCGACCGCGATGGCGGAGTGACGTTGCTGATTGGCTCACAGTCGACTGGCCAGGGGCACGCCAC
>DASRAF010000521.1:0-2705 GCA_035638295.1 Pseudolabrys sp. | reverse complement strand
ATGGCCGGTGGCCACATCAACGGGCGTGCCGGTCTCGAAGGCACCATGCTGGGTCCAGCGATTTTCAGCGGGCGCGTCGCTGGCGGCTGGGCCGCGCAAGCGGCGGGCCACGGCTGCGGCTTCGTCGGCAAGCCGAACCGGAGTTGAGTAGTCCGCTCCCTTGCGCTGGCGTCGCACTCTTGACCGCCAAGGCGCTCGGCCTCGATCCGCCCGTCTCGCTGCTTGCGCGCACCGACGAGGTAATTGAGAATGACTCACGGTTCCTTCGCGCGCCTTTTCAATTCAGCAAACGCGCGGCCGGCGAGGCGGCCGAGTTTAGTCGCAGAAGAGTCGAGTTCCTCGGCGTGATTGGTGCGGCCCGACTCGAACGCGGTGAACCAGCGGCGGAAGCGAGCGAGTTGATCCGGCGGCAGCTTGGCAACAGCTTCGGCGATTTCTTCGACTTTCATGTGGCGCAGTATAGCAACGCTGAGGCTTGATTTGGAGCGACCGAAAGGGATTGGGCGCCTGCCTGCTCGCTGAGAGGGTGGTCTGCTTACTCAGCTCTAGCGGCCAGGCCGCGCATGACTCGAGGCGAGTAAAGTAGTACGGCTCGCGACATATTTTGCTTAAGCCGTAATGTAGATCGCCGACTTGGGAGGGAAGGGTGCCTATGGCCAAGTATATTCCGAGCCCTTGGAACTGGGTGCGTGAGCAGGTAGAGCTATACGAAAGTAGCGGCGGCACCAAAGGCATCACTCTGCGGGACACGGGGTTACCTGTAGTCCTCGTGACTCACTGGGGCAATAAGACAGGTGCGATTCGGAAGACACCTTTGATGCGCGTCAAGGACGGCGATAAGTATATTCTCATTGGGTCGCAGGGAGGAGCGCCGAAAGATCCGGCCTGGGCACACAATCTGCGCGTCAATCCGCATATCGAGCTTCGTGATCAGACCATCGTACGCCCGATGCGCGTGCGTGAGGTCAAGGACGCGGCGGAAAGAGCTCGTCTCTGGAAGTTAGCCGTGACGGCATACCCGCCGTATGCGGATTATCAGGCGCGCACGGAACGTCAAATTCCGGTCTTCGTCGCAGAGCCGTAACGTTGCTCGCCTGCACCGACGCGGTGATTGAATGATGTGAAGGGAGGTTTAAAATGAAACTTCCCCGCCGACAATTTCTGCATCTGGCCGCGGGCGCTGCCGCGCTGCCGGCCGCGTCACGCTTGGCGCGGGCTCAATCCTATCCGACGCGGCCGGTGCGCTTCATACTGCCGTTTGGCGCTGGCAGCGCCAGCGATACCACAGCCCGTCTGTTTGCCGAGCGTTTGTCCGCGCGCTGGGGCAAGCCGGTAGTGGTGGAGAATCGTCCTGGCGGCGACGGCCTTGTCTCGCTCAACGCCTTCGTCGGCGCCCAGGACGATCATACCATGTGGTTCGGACCGGCCGGCACCTTCAATGTGCTTCCCTACCAGCACGATACGCTGCCCTTCGACCCGAAACGCGACCTCAATCCGATCGCGAGCGTGTCGGAAGTGGTGCTTGCCGTCTCGATGCCGGTATCCATGAACGTCAACTCAATTGATGAGCTCGTGGCGATGGCCCGCGCGCAGCCAGGAAAACTCAACGCCGCAGCTGCCAACGGCATTTCGGACTTTTTGTTGTTCGGCTTCTTCAAGAGCATGGGATTGCAGATCGTTAGGGTGCCATATCGCGACATCATGCAGGCGCCGAGCGACCTCGCCCAGAGTCGCATCCAGGTTCTGTCGACGTCGCTTGCGGTGGTGCAGCCGTTGAGCAAGGCCGGCCGCATCAAGGTGCTGGCGGTGACCAGCCGGCAGCGCGCGCCCAGCGCGCCCGACGTTCCGACCGCGGCGGAAGCCGGCTATCCAGCGCTGACATTCGAGAGCATCGGCGGGGTGTTCGGCCCGCGCGACATGGCGGACAAATTGCGCGAGAGCATTGCGGCGGATTTCCAAAAAATCGCCGAGGATCCGATCATCGCCAAGCGGCTTGGCGATACCGGTCAAATCATGTCGGTCCTTGGGCCTGCCCAACTCGGCGCCCGCGTGCAAGAGCAGCGCGACAAGCTCGCCGCCCTCGCCAAGACACTGGGCGTCAAAGCGACGCAATAGGATAGTGCTTTAGGGGCGACGGCCAAGACTCTCTTTCCCAAAGGACCACTTCGTTCTCATAGGGCTTCCCAAGAGGCTGGGGGCAAGGGGTGGCGATGACGCCGACGCTAACGCATTTTGCCTATCGTGGGATGCCAACGGTGAGAACATCGTCGAGCACCTCAGGCTCAACCCGCGTGCGAGCGCGCTGTCGTCGATCACAGGCGGCGGGCCGGGGCCGCCAACCCTAGGATATAGCCGGTGCCGTGGGGGCTAGAAGAAAAGCCCCGGTCCTGAAGCACGGGGCTTGAGGTGGATCCCTTGAGGCCCTTTAAGTCTCCGGCCTCACCCACCGTCACTCAACTCGGTTCCAGAGACGTTGGCAAGTCCCGGCTCGCCTCTCGCACCTCGTGGCAGTAAGAACCCTGAGCAGTACCTGACTAAAGAACAAAAAGAGGCATGTCTCGACTCGGCCTGCAGAGTTGATCCGAGAAATTACGCAGCGACGGCCATTGAACTAATACAGTTTCCTCTTAGCGCCGGACCGAGGTAAGGAGGAGGCAAACCGGAAAATTGCTCATTCTGAGCCTTACCGCCTCTGACCCGAGCGG
>DASRAF010000520.1:0-10648 GCA_035638295.1 Pseudolabrys sp. | reverse complement strand
ATCAAATGAGCAAACCGAACATTTGTAGATTCGATCTTCATAACCGTCGCATTCTGCTGGTTCCATGTGCGACAGAAACAACTGCAATCCGCACTTCGGACAGCGACGTCTGGCAATCGGTGGCAACGGGGACGGATCAGGCACCCCCTTTTTGGTACAGGCGGGAGCGCGATTGGTCTCTCAGTCACCGGCACGCCTGTCGGCAGAGCCTCGGTCGGGGATGATTTATCCTAGCTTCTACTAGAAGCGTGTCTGTACGGTTTTAGACTTTATCCGCGATGGTGCAACGCGCTGTGGACATGATTAATGCACCAAGGGCACTCGACGTGGAATACGGAGTTACGCCGTAAGGCCAAGACTGCCACACCCGAAGAGCGTCGGCTCAAGCTGCGGGTGGTGGGAGGGAAGGCGTGAGCAAAATGATCGTGACTATTTTCAAATTCGCCTGTCCGCGCCCGGCCTCAGAGCCGGGCGCAATCGTTTCGAGCTACCATTTGATTGGTCCACGTTTCAAGCCGTAGAGAAGGAGCCATAACCAGTTAGTTCGAGTTTCGGCTTTCTCTAGGCAATCTTCGCGCTGGACGCGCTGCATGGGGTCATTGATGGCGTACTGGCTGCACATGCCGAGCGAATTTGCGTAGCGATAATTTTCGAGCCGAACCACGGAAGCGGTCAGCCACACAACCGCGAGAGTGAGGGCGACGATAAGAGCGAGCGACAACAGCTTCATGATCGCCCCCGCTAGGCTCTCAATCGCGTCTGCTTGGCGGTCTGATCAACTAGTGCCAGCGCTTTACGGACTTGCTTTCGGGTACCGACTTGCCGAGTTTGTCTTGCTGTAGCTGATATTTAAAATCGTCCCATACTTCCGCCAGCAGCTTCATTATCGCTCGGCGTTCCGTTTCGCCTGTCGAGGAATTGCGCAATCGGCGATAGAGCAGGACGTTTTGGTCCTCCATGAACCTGTCCATCTTCTCCTCCCGAGTTTTCTTGTTTGGCAACACAAGACTTAAGTCTAATCCCAATGGCCTACTATCTAATAACGCAGGTATAAATTGGGCATGATTTAATGGATTGCGCCTGAGAACGCAAAACGAACAGATTTGTTGGCACTTCCCACCCAAAGTGGAATTGCCCAAAAACTTTCTCAAAAATGTCATGGGAAGTCCTTGAGAACACAGTGTAGTCGCAATTCGGCAACATTGTTGTATAAAAGCATCAGTGCCGGGGAGGGCCTGAGCCCTGTAGTTATCTTGTCCGATTGGGCAGGTGCTCCCCGCGTCCTTCCGTCGGGGGCCCATGACCGTCGAACAAGCCGCGACAGCCGAAACAGCGCTTGCTGCTGCTCCCGCCAAGCGGAGTGAATCGCGCGTTATCGGGCCAGTCGTGGTTGGGCTCGCGCTGCTCTCGGCCTTTATCACCTTCATCGTCCTCGCCGACCTGACGCCTATCTCACCCACGCACAACGTGGTCGTGACTTTGCTTCTGGTAAATGCGGTGACGGTGCTGCTGTTGCTCAGCATCATCCTGCGCGAGGTGTGGCAAGTCATACAGGCGAGGCGCAGCGGTCGCGCCGCCGCGCGACTGCATGTCCGGATCGTCGGCTTGTTCTCAGTCATAGCCGCGGTACCAGCAATTCTGGTCGCGATTGTCGCGAGCGTTACTCTCGACCGCGGCCTCGACAGACTGTTCTCTACGCGCACGCGCTCTGCGGTCGAAAACTCGCTCATCGTCGCCGAAGCCTATCTGCGCGACCATGCCCAGTTCGTGCGTTCGGACATAATGATCACCGCGTTCGAAATCGCGCGCAGCAAATCAATCTTTGAACAGGACCCGGACAAACTTCGTCAATTCCTGACCTTCCAAGCGGCGGCCCGTGGTCTGGGCGCCGCGATCGTGATCGACAGGGATCTCAAGGTCATTGCGCGCGCGAACGTCAACACCAATCAGACCTTCGCGCTGCCACCCCGAGACGCCTTGGCGCATATCACCTCCAAGGAGCCGCAAATCGTCTTGTTGCCGGACGCCAACTATGTTGCGGCCATCATCAAGCTCGAACAGTTCGACGATACCTATCTTTACGTGACACGACTCCTCGATCCGCGGGTCGTGCCTCAGTTGCAGGCGACACGCGCAAGCGTCACCGAATACGCTGCACTTGAGTCACGTCGCCTCGGTGTACAGGTTGCGTTCGCTTTGATGTACACCGTAATCGCGCTGATCGTACTTCTCTCGGCAGTCTGGATCGGATTTAACTTCGCTAATCGGCTTGTGGCACCGATCCGCCGCCTCATCGGTGCAGCCAACGCCGTATCAGCCGGAAATCTCTACGTTCGCGTTCCGGTGCGCCAAGCCGAAGGAGATCTCGCGCACCTCGGCGAAACGTTCAACCGCATGATCCAGGACCTGCGTACGCAGCGCGATGACATCATGAACGCGCGCGACGTCATGGACAGTCGTCGCCGTTTTACCGAAGCCGTGCTCTCAGGCGCCAGCGCAGGCGTCATTGGCGTCGACGGCAATGGGAATGTGAGCATCCTGAACCGTTCCGCGGAAAAGCTGATCGGGCGAACAGAAAGCGAGGCCCTGGGGCAACCTTTGACCGAGGTGTTGCCCGAACTGGTGGGGACCATGTCTGCCGTTAAATCGGGGGCTTCCCCGCAAGATCAGATTACGGTCAGCCGCAACAATCGCGAGCGGAACTTGTCAGTACGGGTCACAAGCGAACAGTCGGGCGACTCTGACCGTGGTTATGTCGTGACGCTCGACGACATAACTGAGCTGGTCGCCGCCCAACGTACTTCGGCGTGGGCCGATGTCGCGCGCCGCATTGCGCATGAAATCAAAAACCCCCTCACGCCTATTCAGTTGTCTGCCGAACGTCTGCGTCGCAAATATGGAAAAATGATTGGCGAAGACCGTGGCGTTTTCGAACAGTGCACCGACACCATCGTTCGGCAGGTCGACGACATAAGACGGATGGTCGATGAGTTCTCTCATTTCGCCCGCATGCCCAAGCCGGTGCTCGCCAACGAAAATATGGCCGATACGGTGCGGCAAGCAGTGTTCTTGATGCGCGTCGGCAATTCAGAAATCGACATCAATGCAAACATCAGCGAAGACCCGATGCCGGCGCGGTTTGACCGACGTCTCGTTTCGCAAGCGCTCACCAACACCCTCAAAAATGCAACCGAGGCAATCGCAGCAGTGCCGCCCGGCGAACTCGGTAAAGGGACGATCCAGGTCAACGCGGCACGGGACGGCGACGATATTGTGATTGATATCATCGACAATGGCATTGGCTTGCCAAAGGAAAATCGCAGCCGGCTGCTTGAGCCTTACGTTACGACCCGCGAGAAGGGCACCGGACTTGGGCTCGCTATCGTGGGACGCATTGTTGAAGAGCACGGCGGCACGATCGAGCTGCGCGATGCCGCCGAGAAAATTCCGGGCCAACGGGGGGCCTGGGTGCGGATGCGGATTGCCGCCGCCGGCAAAGCCGACGCCGCTGAGCCAGAAAAGCAAAATAGTGTAAGCGAGTAGCACCATGGCCGCCGAAATCTTGATAGTCGACGACGAGGCCGATATCCGCGATTTGGTTGCCGGCATCCTGCAGGACGAGGGCTATACGACACGCACTGCCCGCAACAGCGACGATGCCCTGTCCGCAATCGCAACCCGCCGGCCGAACCTGGTCTTCCTGGACATCTGGCTGCAAGGTAGCAAGCTTGACGGCCTGCAATTGCTCGACAGCGTGAAACAGGAACACGCCGAGTTGCCGGTCGTGATGATTTCGGGTCACGGGAACATCGAGACCGCGGTCGCCGCGATCAAGCACGGCGCATATGATTTCATTGAAAAGCCGTTCAAGGCGGACCGCCTGGTTCTTGTTGCCGACCGCGCATTGGAAAATTCCCGGCTCAAACGCGAAGTCAAACAACTTAAGCAGCTTGCGCCACAACCGTCGACGCTTGTCGGCCGCTCGGCAACGGTCGGACAATTGCGTCAGGCTATCGATCGCGTTGCGCCAACGAATAGCCGCGTGCTTGTCGTCGGTCCCTCAGGGGCAGGCAAGGAGCTTGCAGCGCGAACGCTTCATCAGCTGTCCGGGCGGGCAAACGGACCGTTTGTCGTCATCAACGCAGCCGCAATCACACCCGAGCGGATGGAAATCGAACTGTTTGGCGTTGACCAATCTAACGGCTCGGAAGGGCGCAAGCCCGGCGCGCTCGAAGAGGCGCACAGCGGTACACTGTTTATCGATGATATTGCCGACCTGCCTCGCGAGACGCAGAACAAGATTCTGCGCGTCCTCGTTGACCAGACATTCCAGCGTGTCGGTGGAAGCGCGAAGATAGCTGTCGATGTCCGTATCGTGTCGTCAACGGCGCGCAATCTCGAGACGCTGATCACAGAAGGAAAATTCCGCGAAGACCTGTATCATCGGCTTGCGGTCGTTCCGATCCGCGTACCGCCTCTGGCCGAACGGCGCGAGGACATACCAGACCTCGTGGACTATTTCATGGACCAGATTTCGCAGGCGACGGGATTGCCGAAGCGCCGCATCGGCGAAGACGCGATGGCGGTGCTCCAATCGCACAACTGGCCGGGCAATGTCAGGCAACTGCGCAACAACATCGAGCGATTGATGATCCTCGCAGGCGGAGATCCCGAGGCGGTGATGAATGCCAGCATGTTGCCGCCCGACGTCGGCTCGATGGTGCCGAGCATGCCGAACGGCAACGGAGGCGAGCACCTGATGGGCCTGCCTTTGCGCGACGCCCGCGAGGTCTTCGAACGGGAGTATCTGGTCGCACAGATAAGCCGCTTTGGCGGCAATATTTCACGCACTGCGGAATTCGTAGGCATGGAGCGCTCGGCGTTGCATCGCAAGCTCAAGGCACTCGGAATAGATTAGCGTTTTCATGTCACGCATCGCATACGTCAACGGCCGTTATTTGCCTCGCGACGCCGCCAAGGTGGCCGTCGAGGACCGCGGATATCAATTCGCCGATGGAGTCTACGAAGTCTGCGAGGTTATAGGTGGGCGGCTCGTTGACGAACGCCGTCATATGGCGCGTCTGGACCGCTCACTCGGTGAACTGCGGATTGCGCGCCCGATGTCGCATGCTGCGCTTGCGGTAGTGCTGCGCGAAACGATCCGACGCAACCGAGTTCGCGATGGAATCGTATATGTTCAGGTTACGCGCGGCGTGGCGAGACGAGATTTCCCTTTTCCTCCTGCAAGCACACGGCCATCTCTGGTGGTCACAGCACGCAACAGCGATCGGAAGTCGCTTGAGGACGTTGCAGCGGACGGGATAGCGGTTGTCACGGTGCCTGATATTCGTTGGAAACGTGTGGACATAAAGTCCGTCTCATTACTGCCGAACGTGTTGGCAAAACAGGCAGCGCGCGAGCAGGGAGCACGCGAAGCGTGGCTCGTCGATTGCCAGGGCCGCATTACCGAAGGCGGATCATCGAATGCGTGGATCGTCAGCCGCGACGGCGTTCTGATCACCCATCCGCTCGACAGCGACATCCTGCCCGGGATTACACGGTCGGTCGTAATCGACGCAATCAAGGCGCAGGGCCTTCCATTCGAGGAACGCACATTTACGGTTGAAGAGGTCTACGCCGCCCGCGAGGCCTTCATCACTTCCGCCAGCCAGACCGTATTGCCGGTGGTGAGCATCGATGGCCGTCCGGTCGGCAACGGCGCGCCGGGGCTGATCGCAACCGGGTTGCGCCGCGACTATCACCAATACGCCGAGGTCAGCGATTTAGCCCCGGGCCCGGTTGTAGAAAATACGTAAAACTCCTTTTAATTCAAAGGTTTGATACAATCTCTCTGAACTTACGCTTGCACCCGGAGAGCACCTGCAATCTAATAGTGGTCCCCCGAGGCTCGTACCGCTTTGCGAGGGGTAAAGCGGAGCATGCTCCTTCTACGCATGCGAAAGGACTTGGGCAACGAAGGTCTCGCGCGCTAGACGCGAGCAAAAACTGGAAAACGGCAATGGCAGCCGATCGTGCGCAAAATCTTCAAGACACTTTCCTCAATCACGTCCGCAAAAGCAAAATCCCACTCACCATCTTTCTGGTGAATGGCGTCAAGTTGCAGGGCGTGGTGACCTGGTTCGACAATTTCTGCGTGCTACTGCGACGGGATGGGCATTCCCAACTCGTCTACAAGCACGCAATTTCGACCATCATGCCGGGTCACCCCATCCAACTCTTCGAAGGGGCTGACGAGCCACCGGCGGGAGACAAGGCCTGATTGGAAGTACGCCGTCGCAATCAGCGCGCTGATCTGCTGAGCCCGACAACGTCGGGTGTCGAGACCGGCCGGGCGATTGTTATTGAGCCTTGGCTCAAGAGGCCACCCGTCAAGGGCGCGATACGCTCGTCCTCCCATGAGCGAACGCCGGAGGCGCGCGTTGAGGAGGCCGTCGGCCTAGCGCGGGCCATCGATTTGACCGTGGTCGAAGCGGGGCTGGTTACACTCAGCGAAATCCGCCCTGCGACCTACATCGGCAAAGGCAAAGTCGACGAGATTGCCGGCCTTGCGAAAAGTTTGTCCGCGTCGGTCGTTGTCATGGATTGCCCTGTCTCGCCGGTCCAACAGCGCAATCTCGAGAAAGCCTGGAACACCAAGGTCATCGACCGTACAGGACTGATCCTCGAGATATTTGGACGCCGCGCGCGTACGCGCGAGGGCGCGCTGCAGGTCGAGTTGGCGCATCTCACTTACCAAAAAAGTCGCCTGGTCCGTTCATGGACGCATCTTGAGAGACAACGCGGCGGTTTCGGATTTCTCGGTGGTCCCGGCGAGACGCAAATTGAAGCTGATCGGCGCGTCATCGAAGAACGCATAGCGCGGATCGAGGTGGAGCTCGACAGGGTCAAGCGTACGCGCAAGCTCCATCGCGACAGCCGCAAACGTGTGCCTTACCCGATTGTCGCGTTTGTCGGATATACCAACGCCGGCAAATCGATGCTTTTCAACCGGATGACCTCGGCAAGCGTGCTTTCGGCCGACATGCTATTTGCCACGCTGGATCCGACGTTGCGTGCCGTCGAACTGCCTCATGGTGCTCGCGTCATTCTCTCCGATACAGTCGGATTCATCTCGGATCTGCCGACCATGCTGGTGGCGGCTTTCCGCGCCACCCTTGAAGAAGTGATCGAAGCGGACGTGATCTTGCACGTGCGCGACGTCTCCCACGACGATTCTGAAGCACAGTCTTATGACGTGGCGAAGATTCTCACCGGGCTCGGCATTGAACCTGACGATCCGCGACTGCTTGAGGTTTGGAACAAGATCGATCGGCTGGACTCAAACCAGCGCGTACGAATTTTCAACTTCGCCGAACGCCAGCAGCATCGACGCTACCCGCTTCTTGTGTCAGCGTTAAGCGGGGAGGGGGTCGATAAATTGCTCGCCGCGATAGAAGCGCGTCTTGGAGAAGCGCGGCAAACCCTCCAGTTGTCGCTCGATCCTTCCGACGGGGTAGGCCTGAGTTGGCTCTATCGCCATTCAGAAGTTTTGTCTCGTCAAATACGTGATGACGGGCGTTTGGAGCTCAGCGTGCGTGCTGATGCAAAGAATGCTGAAATGGTGAAGCATAAATATCCGGGGACGACGGAGGTGAAACCGCCGATCTAAATCCGGCGCTAGCCGCTGCCTAAGCGGGATCGCGTCTCAATCACGACCGAAGGCGGCCTTCTCGGCCGCCTTCGCCTCGTTCCACAATTCGTCCATCTCGGCGAGGCTTGCGTCCCGCAGCGTCTTCCCACGCTGCGTGAGCGCCCTCTCAATCGCGGAAAAACGACGTTCGAATTTCAGGTTCGTTTGCCGCAGCACGCCCTCGGGATCCGCATCGAGATGGCGCGCGAGATTGACGACCGCAAACAGCAGGTCGCCGACTTCGCCAGCCACACGGCTTTTGTCGTTTCGATCAAGCTCCGCTTCGATCTCATCCGCCTCTTCGCGGATCTTGGCGAGAACGGCTCGCGGATCGTTCCAATCGAAGCCGACCCTCCCGGCCTTGTTCTGAAGTTTGAGCGCACGGGTTAACGCGGGCAGGGCGACCGGGACGCCGGCCAAGGCCCCGCTCGGCGCCTTATCCCCGCGCTCGGACTTTTCCTGGGCCTTGATCCGCGCCCACAGGCCCTCCACGGCCTTGGCGGTCTTTCCTTCGGCGTCCGCAAAGACGTGCGGATGCCGGCGAACCAGCTTGGCTGTGATGGTCTCCACGACGTCTGCAAAATCAAACACGCCTTGCTCCTGTGCGATGCGAGCGTGGAAAACGACCTGTAGAAGCAGATCGCCAAGTTCGTCCTTCAACCCGGCCAAATCGTCGCGCGCAATCGCGTCCGCAACCTCGTAGGCTTCCTCGAGCGTATAGGGAGCGATGGTGCGGAAATTCTGTTCGAGGTCCCACGGACATCCGGAGCCCGGCGTACGCAGCGCGGCCATGATCTCAATCAGTCGGGAGATATCGCGTGAGGGCTTCACTGGAAGCTCGACGTGCGTGGGCTGGGCTCGTTAGCGGCGGCGGACCGTAGCAAAGCTTGTCCGTCACGGCGACAAGAACGCATGATTCGCATAAGACATATTATGGAACATAACCAATAACACCAGAAAACAGGGCCACAAACGCGCAATCGGTTGAGTTTGGACAAACAACAAATGGTGTCACGTGTGCCCTGAACGGCTTTTTAGGACGCCATGAAGGTCATCTGGTCGTAGGCGGGCTCGATGGATGGCGGCAATTGTCCGCGCAGCGCTGCGTAGTCCAGGTCGCTGTGCAGATTGGTCAGAATGGCGCGCTTGGGTTTTATACGCGCGATCCAGTCCAGTGCTTCCTCGAGATTGAAATGGCTTGGGTGTGGATTAATGCGAAGCGCATCCACGATCCAGACGTCGAGGCCGGCAAGTGAGGTAATGCTTTCGCCAGGCAGGCTTTTGATGTCGGCCGAATAGGCTACATTGCCAAAGCGGAAACCGAGGGACGGGATATCTCCATGGTTCTGCAGGACCGGGAGCACGTCAATTGAGCCACCCTGCCCGTCGATCGTGAAGGGTCGACCAGGCGTAAGGCGCTTCTCATTTGCGATAGGCGGATATTCGCTGCCGGAGGGTGTTGCGAAACAATAGCCGAAGCGAGCGTGCATGGCCTCGGAGGTCGGCTCGTCAAGGTAAACATCGACGCGGCGACGCTTGTTGACGAAGAGGGGTCGCAAGTCGTCTATGCCGTGAGTGTGGTCGGCGTGTTCATGCGTTATCACCACACCGTCAAGCCAATCGACTTCGGAATCGAGAAGTTGCGTACGCAGGTCCGGCGAGCAATCGACCAGGACACGCGTCCGCTGCCCTTGGCCATTTGTGCGCTCGACCAGAAGCGAACAACGACGGCGCCGGTTTTTCGGATTATTTGGATCACAGGAGCCCCAGCCGAGTGCGACCCGCGGCACACCCATCGACGAGCCGCAGCCCAGGATCGTAAAGGTTAAGCTCATGCGGCATCCGCAAGGTTGCGCGGAACCTTGTTGAACAGCCGGAAGAAGTTCTCTGTCGTCTGGCGCTCAATTTCCTCATCCGACGCGCCGCGCGTCTGCGCCAGAACTTTAGCGGTTTCCGTCACGAAGGCCGGTTCATTGCGCTTTCCACGAAATGGCAGCGGTGCGAGGTACGGCGCGTCCGTTTCGACCATGACGCGGTGAGCGGGCAAAGCTGCGGCTATTTCGCGCATCGCATCCGAATTCTTGAAAGTCAGAATGCCAGTGAAGGATACGTAGTGCCCCAGCTCAATTGCGGTAAATGCCAGTTCGCGTCCGCCGGTGAAACAATGCAGGACGGCCGGGAAGGCGCCCTTCCCGCTTTCTTCCCGCAGGATTCGAGCCATGTCGACATCGCAGTCGCGCGAATGAATCACGAGCGGCAGTCCGGACTCCCGCGCTGCCTTGATGTGTTCGCGGAAGCTTTGCTCCTGCGCATCGCGCGGACTGTTGTTACGGAAATAGTCCAGGCCCGCTTCGCCGATCGCTACCACCTTTGGGTGCTTCGCGATCGCGATCAACCGGGCGGAATCGATGTCGAGTTCCTCGTCCGAATAATGTGGATGCGTCCCGACCGAGCAGAACACATCCGAGAACCGTTCTGCGATGGCGAGTATCTGCGCATGCCTCTTCACGCGGGTTGAAATCGTCACCATGCGCCCAATTCCAGCAGCCCGGGCCCGCGAAACAACCGCGTCGAGTTCAGTGGAGAAATCCGGGAAATCGAGATGGCAATGGCTGTCGACGAGCATGGATCAATGATTTTCGTAACAATGCCTGAGGACATTCGGGCATTTGCGCCCAGTTCGTAGCGACTGGGCTATAGCGTGGTCAAGGCTTTCGGACACATGCGTCAGTGTGCGGTGTAGCGAAGGCTCGAGCGTTCGCGGTGGTGGCGGCTGAAGGTGGCGGCCCGGCCGGCGAAGGCGGCTCTAAGCGTCAGTAGGGCGTAACTTCTAATTTTTTCCTTCAGCTTCCACGTAGCGTGGGAACACCGGGACCGGTGCAGGCAAGGCCACGCCGGCCTTGATCCGGTTTGTAGGCGTTAGCGCTTCAAAACTGCGTTCGTTCGGACCGATCGCCA
>DASRAF010000519.1:0-2816 GCA_035638295.1 Pseudolabrys sp. | reverse complement strand
ATCAGCAACGAGCGTGACTCGTTATGGACCGGTCTTCAAAGCGTCGAGTACCTGATGTCGATCAGTGCAGGGCGATCCATCCTCGACGTCGTGGACGCGATCGCCTGTCTGTCCGGTGCCTGTTCCATGTATCGGCGCGATGTATTCGTGCGGCAAGGCGGCCTGGACGTCGGTCCCGGAGAGGATCTCGAGTACAGCTTGCGGCTGCGTCGCCTCGGCTATGTAATCCGTTTCGTGCCGGATGCCTGGGCGGAAACAGCGGGCCCGACAAATGGCATAAGCCTTTTGCGCCAGCGCGCGCGTTGGGATCGCGATGCTCTGCGAATCCGGTTCATGATGTATGGCGAGCTGAGCTTTTTTCATCGGCTCGAGCGTTTGCCGGACACGCTGCAGCGGCTGGACTTCATCATCTTCGATCTTGTTCCCACGCTTAGCTTGCCGTTCTATCTGGTTTACATCGTGCTGTTGTTCGGCACCGCCGATGCCGCTCTGTTTCTCGCAGCAGTCTATGTTGTGCTGCTCGGGATATCGATTTTCAACATGGCGCTTGCATTCGCCATGTTCAATCGAACGATCGGTTTCTTTGCTCTCGGGGCATCGCTGATCTTTCCCCTCTATCAGGGCGTCTATCTCAAATGCGCCCGGTTCTTTTCGTACTCCTCGGAAATTATGTTCGCCGCGTCGCGGTACGATGACTTCGTACCGCCGCGCGTTCGTCGCGCCCTCTTGGGGACTCGGATTTGAGGAGCCGGCCCGATGGACGTCAAGATCAACCGCCTCGATCCCAACGTTCCCGATCCGGTTGAAAGCCGCCGGCGCGCGGCCGGACGGCTGGTGCGCTTTGCCTATGCAACGGTCGTGTTCGGGGTGCTCGGTTTCTTCGTTATCTATTTCGGGGCGCCCTTCGTGTATCTCAGTGGTCCCGGCACCGTCACCGCCCCGCGCCATGTGGTCTCGCTCCCTTATACCGTGCAGGTCAGCCAGATGAAGCTGGTGCCCGGCGCCACGGTCAAGGCACCGGAGCAGGACAGCATCGTCGCGACCTATATGCGCGCGCTGGCGGACATCGCCGGCCGTACGGCAGAACTGCGCATCAAGGCGCGGGTCGCACAGGACCTTCTCGAAGCGGCGCGTGCTTATCTGCTCGTAACCCAGGAAGCAGTCGAACGCCTCGGCGCTATGTCCACGGCCACCGTGACCTTCCGCATGGAAGTCACGCGCGAGTACGCCGCGGCCCGAAAAGCCCTTGCCTCGCAGGAGGCGGAAGTCGCCGAGTCCACCGTTCAACTCGCCTCGCTAGATGAATTCATCAAACAACTTCGAGCACGCCTCGATGAGGTGGAGAGCCATTTCGGCAAGGGCCGCGTCCTTGCTCCGGTCGCCGGAATAGTTTCGACAGCTATCGCCGATGTCGGCCAGTCGCTGACGGCGGGCACGCCGATCGCCGAAATCCTCGATCCAACCGACATCTTCGTGGACTGGTACATTCCCAATGAGCGCCTGATCGACCCCACGGTCGGACACGAAGTCTATGTGCTATTCGGCAACCGGCGGATTCCCGGAAAGATCGCGCAAATCCTGCCGGTTTCCGGCGTGTACGCCGGCACGCAGCAGCAGCTGTTGGTGCGTGGCCGTCCTGCGACGCAGATCGCGCGCATCCGCTTCGATCCGGACACGTCGCCGCCGCCGCTGAACACGACGGTCGACGTTCGCATGCACTACACCGCATTTTCCGCCCACGTCACCGGCGTGCTGCTTCGGCTGTTTGGGCTTTATGGAACGTGACGACGTGGTATCGCGCGGAGTCCCCACGATGCAGATCGAAGCGGGTCAACCGGTGTGCCCGGCTTGCGGCGCCGAAGAGCTGGAGATCGTTCCTGTGCTCCATCACATGATGTGCGCCTATGTCGGTCCCCAGTATGACTTCGCTGCGACGGTCGATCGATATACCTGTCCGAAATGTCGGCGCGACATTGTGTCGGGCGACCCCACTTGCGAGATCGTGGGGACAAGCGCGCGCTGTGTGCGATGTCGCAAGGAGATGATCGTGTCGCCATCCCCTCCGCCGACGTTGCGGGCACACCAGAATTGATGCTGGCTTCGGTCAGCCGCGACCGGCACCGCCGCGTTAGCGACCCGATGATTTCAGTCGGCATCCCCTTACGCACCGAGATCGTCGACTTGCACATCTCGGATCGTGTGGGCACCGTAACATGTTTCCGCGGCAACAGCGCAGAGGGTTATATTCCTGCGGGTCGATCGAGAACCTGTTCCATATTCGAAGGCAATGAGTTCGTCTCGCAACACTCTTGGCGCGTGATTTGCCGAACTTACCGAATATAGAATTACCGGTTTTGAATCGAACCTCTCGACAACTATTTTTCTAGCTTCGACGAGCGAATCTGACGTGCGCTGACTCGTTGTTTCGGTTGTTGATATGGCTTGAATCCACTCCCTATACCATCCTTCACTCGACCATGCCTCATCGTTGAAACGCTCGGGAAAATTCGTTTTTAGCTCCGCGAACGACAGCAGCGCACGATTGAGAAAGACCGTCGCCTCATAGTCGCCACCGATGATTCGGCTCGCTCCGGTCGACCAAATGATGAGGCTGGCATCGACGTGGCGGGCAAGCCACAACGTCATTGGAATTCGCCCAAGAGCACCGATATTTGGATCACCCCAGCATACATGCTCCCAATCACTGTACCTCCCTTCCGTAGGAGCGCAGTCAAGTTTATCGCGCGGGATTCTCGGGTCTTCGGCAAGCGAATATCCGTTGCAGTGAACGACTTTTGCTATCATTTCGGCATCGC
>DASRAF010000518.1:0-2695 GCA_035638295.1 Pseudolabrys sp. | reverse complement strand
CCTGATCACCTGTTGCGACGGATCAATGTGTTCGCGACCGCTGTTCTGGCCGATTTGCACCAACAGCTGAAGGGGTTTTACAGCGAGATCGGCCGGCCCTCGGTCGATCCCGAGTTGATGATCCGGATGCTTCTGGTCGGTTACTGCTATGGCATTCGCCATGAACGCCGGCTGTGCCAGGAAGTGGCGCTGCACCTTGCTTACCGCTGGTTTTGCAAGCTCGATCTCGACGACAAAGTCCCGCACCATTCGACATTCTCGGTGAACCGGCTCGGCCGCTTCCGAGAGAGCGAGATCCTGCGCCATATTTTCGAACGCGTGGTTGCAGCCTGCATGGTCGCGGGCCTCGTCAAGGGCGAGGGGTTCGCGGTGGATGCGAGCGTGATGGAGGCCAATGCCAGCCGCTATCACGGCAAAGCGCCGGACGAGCTGGACTGGACCGATGCGCAACGTCAGAAGCGGGCAGTGGCCGAATATCTTGCTGGAATTGAGGCCGAGACGCAGGCCCAGGAAGGCGGCGCCAGCGGCGGTGGTGGTTCTGACGGGCAGCCGACCGCGGCGCCCGATCGCAAGCCGCCGAAGGTGATTTCGCCTTCCGATCCATCCTCGGCGTGGACGGCTAAAGCCAACAAGCGCGTGCAGTTCGGGTATGGGCTCAACTATCTTATTGACGTCGAGCATGCAGTCATTGTCGACGTTGAGCCAACGCCCGCGCGCGCCTATGACGAGGTCGAGTCCACAAAGACAATGCTCGATCGAACCGAACGTCGCTTTAGTTTGAAGCCGAAGCGGCTTGCTGCCGACACCGCTTATGGAACGGGCCGTTTCCTCGGCTGGCTAGTTGGCCGCGGGATAGCTCCACATATTCCCGTTCGCGACGCAAGCGAGCGCGATGACGGTACCTTCTCACGCAGTGACTTCCGCTGGGACAAACGGCGCGGCGTCTACATTTGTCCGAACAACAAAGTGCTGCACACCACCGGCACCGTGCACGACGGCAGCATGCTCCGCTACCGTGCCTCCAAATTCGACTGCGATGCGTGTGCGCTGAAGATGCGATGCTGTCCGAAGATGGTTGCCCGGCAGGTGCCCCGTGATGTTCACGAAGACGCCCGCGACATGGCGCGACGGCTCATGGGGACAAAGCGCTTCCTCAAATCGCGGGATGAACGCAAGCGTGTCGAGATGCGTTTTGCTCACCTCAAGATGCACCACGGCTTTGAACGCATGCGGCTCCGAGGGCTCTCCGGCGCCCGTGACGAATTTCACCTCGCCGCCATCGTGCAGAACCTCAAGACGATGGCGCTTCGTTTACTCGGCCCGCCAACAGGTCGGATGTGCGCGTCGATTGCGTAAGTGGCATGGCAATCCGGGCGAGGTGTTCCCTCGACAAGGCGTGACGCCCAGCCAGGTTAGCCCGAAAACGCACCCCAACAGCAAAGCCCCTTGCGGCAGGCGTTTTTTCGACAGTATCGACCCGAAGCGGACGTCGGGGTGACAAAGCGTGGCAGAATAACTCTGCGCTCTCCTCTCAAAGGGGATCTTGCGCTATGACGCATTCCACCGCTTGAGCACTGCAATCTTGGATAGCGTCGATGCCGGCCAAAGGTGGAGTGCGTATCGGTCGTTGCCGTCAAGCCCGCCCACTGGATCGATCGTGCCTAGATAGAAGGAGAGAAACGCAACGCCATAACACCCTGGCGGGGTAGGAAGCGCAAATGCATCTGGCAGGTAGTCACTGCACCCTGCCACCTTGAGCTGACCACTGGAGCAGGAAAGGCTGCCGACCACGGCATGATCAGCAGGCGCAATCAGGGCTGTAAGATCTGGCTTTTGCTTGTGAACCACCACATCAACGGGTACGGGCATGTTGCGGCCCGTTCCGAACACGACCGTGTGAGCAAGTGCAACGACACGATCATCAACGCTATGATCGGTCCACAGCGCAGACCAGTCCTCGTTGTACGCCGGATCACACACATAGATCTGGAAATAGTCGGCCATGATCTCAAGTTTGGTCATGAACGTCTTTGGCTCCGGTAGGAGGTGATCGAGTAACTGGCTTCAGCGATGACCGCAATTGGCCCATCGCGACCTTGCCCCAAGAATTCATGCGGCAATGCCGCCGAAAGCGGACACCGCCGCGCCGACGCGAATGACCCAAAGCGGGCCTTCCTTTTTCTCTTTTGATCTGGATCAACAAGACCATTTCAGCGTTTCCAATTCTGTACGCCCAGTGGACCCTAATGCGTTGACAGAATACGCTTACGGAGGTGCACAATGACCATGATCGAGAATGTGACGCCCATCCTGCGCGTCGACGATCTCGAAGCGAGCCGGCGCTATTACATCCAGACGCTTGGCTTTTCCCTGGATTGGGAAGCGGACGGGGCGATCTCCGTGTCCCGCGATGGCAAGTCGATCATGTTGATTGAAGGCGAACAGGGACAGCCGGGCACCTGGGTCTGGATTGGCGTCGAGGACGCTGATGTATTCTACGCGGAATTCTCGGCGAAAGGCGCGCACATCAGAAGCCCGCCAGAGAATTTCAGCTGGGCTTATGAGTTTGCGGTCGAGGATCCTGACGGTCACGTTCTTCGCATTGGGTCTGATCCGAAGTCCAAGTCCTGAGTAAACCTTCGGTGTGCGTGTCCGCTTGTTCGGTTAGTTAGTAAGCGCCATGACCGCTTTTGGC
>DASRAF010000517.1:0-5466 GCA_035638295.1 Pseudolabrys sp. | reverse complement strand
GTCGCGCGATAGTTCGACGGCGAGGTGATGGCGGTGTGCAGGATGACACCGCGTGCGCCAGGCGTCGCCGCCATGTTGACGGTTTCGATGTCTTCTTCGTTGGTGCCGATATTGCCGATGTGCGGAAAGGTGAAGGTGATGATCTGCCCCGCATAAGACGGGTCGGTGAGGATCTCCTCATAACCCGTCATGGCGGTATTGAAGCAGACCTCACCGACCGCATGTCCGGTGGCGCCCAGTCCGAAGCCCTCGAAGATGGTTCCGTCCGCCAGAACCAATAGCGCCGTCGCCTTGGGCTCGGCCCATTGACCGGCGGGGGCAGCTTTCGTCTGGGTCATGGCCTCTTACTTGCGTATTATAGTGTGCGAGGCAAGGGGCCGCGCTGTGCCGCCCCCAAATCAAAGCGAAATGACCGCATGGTCCCGAAAAGTGGTTCCGGTCTTCGGATAAAGACCATGCGCAAACAACGCAGGAAAGGGGCTGTGCGGTGCTGCGCGACGACATCAACAAGGCTTTGACCGAGGCAATGAAGGCCAAGAATGAGCGGGCCGTTTCCACGCTGCGGATGATCAATTCCTCGCTCAAGAACGCCGATATCGAGGCGCGCGGGACGGGCAAGCCGCCGCTTGGCGATGCCGAGGTGCTGAGCCTGCTGCAGAAGATGATCAAGCAGCGGCAGGAATCGATCGAGCTATATCAGAAGGGCGGTCGCGCCGACCTCGTGAAGCAGGAGCAGGAGGAGATTGCGATCATTTCTGGCTACCTGCCCAAGCAGATGTCAGATGATGAAATGAAGGCGGCGATCGAGGCGGCGGTGAAGGAAACCGGCGCTGCCGGCATGAAGGACATGGGCAAGGTCATCGGCGTGCTGCGCGGCAAGTTTGCCGGGCAGATGGACATGGCCAAGGCGAGCGGCATGGTGAAGGCGCGGCTGTCGGGTTGACGCGAGGCTTTTTGGCGAAGACGTCATTGCCCTTCGAGGGGACCGAATATGATCCGCGTTGCCACTCTATTGACCGCTGTTCTTGTCGCACTCGGGGCACCGGCCCACGCCGACGATTACCCGAGCAAGCCGATCCACGTGCTCACCACCTCGAGCGCCGGCGGCATCAGCGACATCTTCATGCGTGTGCTCGGCGAGGAATTGCACAAGAGCCTCGGCCAGCCGTTGATCATCGACAACCGCCCCGGCGGTGCCGGCAACATCGCCGCGCGCGCCTGCCAGGACGCGCCGCCGGATGGCTATACGATCTGCATCATCAACGCCGATCCGATGATCTACAACCAGTACCTCTTCAAGAATCTGTCGTTCGATCCCGACAAGCTCGCGCCGATCATCAATCTCTTCCACCTGATCCAGGTGCTGGTGATCAATTCTGATCTCAACGCCAAAACGGTCGACGAGTTGGTCGCGGTGTCGAAACAGAAGCCGGGCACGCTCTCTTATCTCACCGCTTCGGTGCCGATGGTCGCCTACATGGACAATCTCAAAAGCGAAAAGGGCGCCGACTGGGTGCGCGTACCGTTCAAGGGCGGCGGCGAGGCGACCAATGCGATCCTCGGCGGGTCGACGCCGATTGGGTTGCTCGGGCTCGGCAACGTGATTTCGAACATCCGCGTCGGCAAAATGACGGCGCTGGCACTGATCAACAACATCCGCACGCCGCTGTTACCGGACGTACCAACGCTGGAAGATCTTGGTTACAAGGGCGCGCCGTCGCAGACCTGGTACGGCCTGTTTGCACCACCAGGCACGCCGCGCCCGATCATCGACAAGGTCGCGGCGGAGGTGAAGCGCGTTTTCGCCGACAAGGACTTCGTCGAGAAATACGTGATCAGCCGCGGCCAGGTGCCGGCGGTCAACACGACGGAGCAGTTCGCCGCGCAGATCAAAACCGACCGCGCCGCCGCCCAGGAGGTGGTGAAAGCCGCCGGCATGCAACCGCAGTAGGGTGTGCTGGGTGCGAGACATTGCATTGCTGGAGCCGTCTCACCCCACCTCCAGCAAGATTTCGGTCAACCGGTCCGGCTCGTCGATCATCACGTCGTGGCCGCAGGGCACTTCATAAGTGCGCCACGACGGATCAGCCTTCGTGCGCGCGTGCGCGTTCTCGAACGACACGTTCGGATAGTCCGACGCGCGGATGTAAGTTTTGTTCGAGATTCGCTCGCGCGCACCTGTGAGCGTGAGCTTTTCCGTCATGGTGGCGATCGGCTGCGGCGTTGCAAGCGAATCGACCCAGGCGCGGTCCTTTTCGTTCACCTTGAATGCCGCGGCATCGCGCACCGGCACGGTGATCTCGCCACGCGCGAGCGCGCCACGGATGACCTCCTGCACGGCCGGCTGCACCAGATCGAGCGTTGAATCGCCATTGTCCGGAATGAAGGCATCGAGAAAGACCATCGCGTGGACCGCATCGGGGATTGCTTCGGCGACGCCCGAGATCACACAGCCACCGTAGGAATGGCCGACCAGTACGAAGCCCCAGACCTCCTCGTATTTGATCACGCTGAGTACGTCAGCAATGTGCAGAGAGAGATCGATGCCGGGACGAAGGAGGTGCGCACGCTCGCCGAGGCCGGTCAGCGTCGGGGCAAACACGATGTGTCCGCGGGCTCTCAGCCGGTCGGCGACACGCCGCCAGGCCCAGCCGCCATGCCAGGCACCGTGTATGAGGATGAAGGTCTTTGCGTTCCCGGGTTGCATGTCGTCTCCGCTGTCATGGCCGGCCGGCCATCCAGTCTTTCAGTCTCCATGTCTTTACGAAAAGAATGGACCGCTTCCACAGGCGCGGGGTTGCCTGTGGAAAAGCAGGAAATGGCCCGAAACCTCAGGCTACAGCGCCGGTTTATGGTATCGGCCCAGAAACTCCCAAGTCGCGGGCCTATGATCGGCAAAACGATTCGGCTCTGACCCATGCGCTTCACGCCCCAGTTCCTTGACGAGCTGAAAGCCCGGCTTCCCGTTTCGGAAGTCGTTGGCCGGCGCGTCAAGCTCGTGCGCTCCGGGCGCGAATTCAAGGGTCTCTCGCCGTTCAACAAGGAGAAGACGCCGTCCTTCTTCGTGAATGACCAAAAGCAGGCCTGGTTCGATTTCTCCTCGGGCAAGAACGGCAGCATCTTCGATTTCGTCATGGAAAGCGAAGGCGTCACTTTCCCGGAAGCGGTCGAGCGCCTGGCGCAGATGGCCGGCCTGGCATTGCCGAAAATCTCGCGTGAGGACGAGGCGCGCGCTGAGCGGCGCAAGACGCTGCACGATGTGATGGAGCTTGCGGCGAAATTCTTTCAGGACACGCTGGCCTCGCGCACCGGTGCGAAAGCGCGCGGCTATCTCGCTGACCGCGGCCTCGATCCGGCGACGCAGCTCAAGTTCCGCATGGGCTACGCGCCTGGCGAGCGTTTCGCGCTGAAGGAGCACCTCGGCTCGCACGGCATTCCGGTTGAAGACATGGTCGAGACCGGCCTGCTGATTTCTGGCGACGACATTCCGGTGCCGTTCGACCGCTTCCGCGACCGCGTGATGTTTCCGATCACCGACCTGCGCGGTCGCGTGATCGCCTTCGGCGGCCGTGCACTCGAAAAAGATGCGCAGGCGAAATATCTCAACTCGCCCGAGACCTCGCTCTTTCACAAAGGCGGGACGCTTTACAACATCGCCACTGCACGTCAGGCCGCCCATGACGGAGCGACCCTGATCGCGGTCGAAGGCTATGTCGATGTGATCGCGATGGTGGGCGCGGGCTTCGGAGCAACCGTCGCACCGCTTGGCACGGCGCTCACCGAAGACCAGCTTGGCCTGCTCTGGAAAATGGCAGATGAGCCGGTGCTCTGTTTCGACGGTGACGGCGCCGGCCTGCGCGCCGCCTATCGCGCCGTCGATCTGGCGATGCCGCGGATCAAGCCAGGTAAAAGCCTTCGCTTCGCGCTGCTGCCGCAAGGTCAGGACCCCGACGATCTGGTGCGCGCGGGCGGACGCGAGGTCGTGCAGGAGGTCATTGGTGCGGCTCGGCCATTGGCCGACATGCTGTGGGCGCGTGAGACGGAAGGGCATTCCTTCGACACGCCAGAGCGCCGAGCGGCGCTCGAAGCCCGCGTCAACGAGCTGACGGGGCAGATTGGCGACGAAGCGGTGCGAAAATACTACCGGCAGGATTTTGCGACTCGCCTTGCAAATTTCTTCGCGCCGCCACCGCGCGAGTTGCGTGGGCGCAGCGAATGGCGTGAGCCGCGCGGCGGCGGCCGAAACTGGCGCGAACGCCGCAATGCCGACTGGCAGCGGCAAGCTCCGGCGCGTAGCGCGGGTCGGCCAACGCCTTATGTCGTGGCGAGCCAACAGCTCGCCTCAAGCCCGGTGCATCGCGGCCCTCGCACGGCCGTCCCTCGGCGCGAAGCGTTGATCCTGCTGGCCGCGCTCAACCACCCCTGGCTGCTGCACGATCATCTCGAGGAGCTCGCTTCGCTCGAATTCCGCCATGCCGATGCCGAGCGGTTGAAAGGCGCATTGATCGATATCGCGGCCCATGCCTCGGCGCTCGACGCCGAGGCCCTGCGGACGGAACTCGCCGGGCGCAATCTGGCCGAGGCCATCGAGCGGGTCGCCCAGTCGATCACCACCCCCTCGGTCTGGGGGGCCCGCCCGGAGGCCGCACCGGACGATGTTCTTGTGACCTGGCAGCAGCTTGTCGCCTTGCATCGGCAATGGCATTCACTAACTAAGGAGCTCAAGGACGCCGAGCAGGCCCTGGGTCAGGACGCGAGCGAAGCTAATTACTTGCGGTTGCGCGACGTCAAAACCCGCCTGTCAAAGATGGAAGGCACCGAAGCCCTGATTGAAGGGTTCGGAGCCTCTTCCGGTCGGGGCGTTCGTAGCTTATGACGGGCCGCCGCCGTTTCGGGCGAGCGGGAAATCAGGGCCGGCCTGGAATAATGGGTCGATTCCAGCGGTATTCTTGGTTAATCGGAGCTTAGCGGGTTCCGAAGAGACTAAAGACCTGATTCGGGGCGGCGCCTCGCCGGCGCGGCCCTTTTTGGCCGTGCGCCGAGGGGCGCGGGCCATGGTGTGAGTCGGCCAGGACGGTCCAGGAGAAACGGAATGGCGAGCAAAGCAAAGGCGACGCAGGCAAAAGAAAAAGAAGACGCCCCCGAGAAGGAAGAAGGCGCGCCCGATACTCCGCTGCCGCTGCTCGATCTCTCGGATGCCGGCGTCAAGAAGATGATCAAGGCCGCGAAGAAGCGCGGCTACGTCACCATCGATCAGATCAACGAAGTGATGCCCTCTGGCGAGGTCTCGTCCGACCAGATCGAGGACATCTACGCGATGCTCAACGAGATGGGCATCAACGTCGTCGAAACTGAGGACGCCGACAACGACGAAGGCGAGAAGGCGGAAGAAGACGACGATGATGATGACACCGGCACGGAAGTCGTAGAGGCGAAAACCAAGTCGCTCGCGACCACCGAGAAGAA
>DASRAF010000516.1:0-8867 GCA_035638295.1 Pseudolabrys sp. | reverse complement strand
GACCGCAGCGCGCCCGGTCAGCGATGCCGTCTTCATTCAGACAACCTTCTTGATCTTGAAGCCCTTGAGGTAGTCCTCAGGTTTGGCCGGGTCGAATGTCTTGCCCATGACCACAAAGGTTTTCGACGTTGCCGCAGGCGGGGTTAGCCCGACCCCCTTCATCAGCTTCGCGGTATCGGTCGCAAGGAAAACATCCTGCGCCACCTGAGCGTAGTCGACATCGCCTTTGATCTGCCCCCAGCGTTTCATCTGCGTCATGATCCAGACCGCAAACGACTGCCAGGGGAACGGATCGAAATCGATTCGATCGGGCACGGTCTTCACATTGCCGAGACCATCGGCGTAAGTGCCTGTCAGAACCTGTTCGACCACGGTAACCGGCTGGTTGAGATAGTTGGCAGGCGCGATCGCTTCGGCGATTTGCTTGCGGTTTTCCGGCTTATGGGCGAAGGCGGTCGCATCGATGATCGCCTTGAGCAGCGCGGCATACGTGTTCGGGCTCTCCGTGACGAATTCCTTCGACGCCGCGAAGGCGCAGCACGGATGTCTGTCCCAGATCTCCTTTGACAGCATGTGAATGAAACCGACGCCGTCATAGACGGCGCGCTGATTGACCGGATCTGGCGCAAGAAAGCCGTCGATATTGTCGGCCCGGAGATTGGCGACCATTTCAGGCGGCGGCACCGCGCGGATTTGGATGTCCTGATCGGGATCGATGCCGTGTTCGGCGACGTAGTAGCGCAGCAGATAGTTGTGCATGGAGTAGTCGAACGGCACGGCGAACTTCATGCCCTTCCAGTCTTTCGGATCCCGCTTGTCCTTGTGCTTGATCGCGAGCGTGATCGCCTGACCGTTGATGTTCTCAACCGCCGGCATCGTATAGGGGATCGACTTCGAGCCCACACCCATTGTGATGGCGAGCGGCATCGGCGAGAGCATGTGCGCGGCGTCATATTCCTTGTTGATCGTCTTGTCGCGAATGACCGCCCAACCCGCGGTCTTGATGACCTCGACGTTCAGGCCCTGCTTCTCATAGAAGCCCATCGGCTTCGCCATGATGATCGGCGTTGCGCAGGTGATCGGAATAAAGCCGACCTTGAGATCTTTTTTCTCGATCGGCCCGGCAGCGGCGAAAACTTCGGTCGCAGCCTTCAGTGGAAAGAACTGCGACAGCGCGGCGAGCGCGGTCGATGCACCGAGCGACTGCAGGAAAGCGCGACGGCCCTTGTCGGCCGGAAAAATGGCGCGCATCACCGCCGAGGCGACAACGTGCTGATAGCGTTTGTCCTCACTCTCGACGGCCGCCCACCCCAACTGTCTTGCGGCATCGCGGTCGTGCTCCGCCTGACTGACATGGCGACCGCAAGCGCAGCCGCTGCCGTTCAGAGAACGCGAGGCGTCGAATGGGTTACCGAATGTGGACATAGCGACATCCTCCGTTGGACCGGACGTGGGACCCGGCAATTAGCGTTTAGTTTGCAATCGACGTGCCAAGCCGCTGACCGGCCAGTGCCAAATCAAACGGCAGGTTTGCGCGGTTGGTACGCTGTTATTCCGGGCTGAACGGAATGGGGTGTCGCGAAATTGCTCTATTCTTGGGCATACGCTTCAATCTTCGGCAGCCTGGCTGTCTGGAGTTTGCGCCGAGCGCGAACGGGTATATTTACGGCTCGTCATGCAAGACGCGGCACATGCGCTGACAAAACAGTTTCTCGCCTGGGTGGCGGAGGCGCCGCGCAGCTATGCCGATGCGGATGCCTGGCGCCGAAGTTGTCCTCACCTGTCGGTCTGGGAGGATGCCATCGCTAATGGACTGATCCAGTTCAAGAACGGCAGCACGATGAAAGATTCGCAGATTCTGCTGACTGGTCGCGGCCGTTCTTTTCTCAAATTGAATTGATCACATCTCTGCGACGGCTGAGGAAATTAAGGCCGTTGTGGGGGTTTTGGCACATGATTTGTCTGTTCGGACCCGTCATGAAGCGACCCGCCGATCCTCGACTCGTCTGGCTGGCCAGCGTGCTGGCGGCAGCAGTCTTCATCCTTTACGTCACGCACATCTAGGCTTGGGGTTCTTTCGCCGCGCATGACCCCATTCCCTTGCGGCTTGACGGGTATGGCGGACTTAGCCACATTAGAACAAACCATGAACATTAGAAGTTGGACGGTTCAGCCACTGCGCCGAATAACTTCGCATCTTCAAAGATTTGTCGATGGACGCGCAGCTTCGCCAGCGCCTTCTGACCTTGCAAAAGCCCCTCCGGATGGTGGGTCACCCCGGCCTTCTGCCTCTCGGCATCCCCGCCATCGACAAAGTGCTCGGGGGCGGATTGATGCGCGGCGCCTTGCACGAAATCGCAGCGCCCGGTGAAATCCATCTCCCCGCAGCGGCCGGATTTGCTTTGGGACTGGCTGTCTCCGCTCCCTCACCTCGCCTGTTCTGGATCACGGAAGACATGGGCCTCACCGAAAGCGGCGCGCCGCATGGTGCCGGCATCGATGCCTTCGGCTTCGCGCCCGAACGGCTGGTGACGGTTTCGACCGCACACCGGCGCGACCTGCTGTGGGCGATGGAAGAGGCACTGCGCTGTCGCGCCGTCGGTGCGGTGATCGGAGAAATGCGGGCCGGCGAGATCGGTACGGTGGCGGTACGACGACTTTCGCTTGCGGCTGCGGAGAGCGGGACGCTGGCACTCCTGTTGCGCGCCACACCGCCGCGCGATGCATCCACTGCCGCCACCCGTTGGATTGTCGGGACTGCCTCTTCCATTTTGGGACGCGAGCAGAGCGAGCGGGAAATAAGATCGCGCTTTACCGCACACCTTGTCCGTAATCGTCAAGGCCCGGCCGGATCCTGGATTCTTGAATGGAGCGACAACGATGAACGATTCATCCTCGCCACGCATGCTCAGCCTGTGGCTGCGCCGGCTTTCAACCGATCGCATCGCCAGGTCGCGTAATTCATATGTGCCGCTTGTCGTCACCGGCAGACGCGGCAATGCCGAAATCCTTGTTGCCGTTGATGACGCAGCTGAGCGACTCGGCCTATCGCCGGGCCTTGCATTGGCACAAGCCCGCGCGATGCACCCGGGCATCGATACGATGCCCGAAGACGCCGAAGCAGATGCCATCCTGCTCGAGTCCGTTGCCGACTGGTGTCTGCGTTACACGCCACTGGTGGCCTGCGATGCACCCGACGGCCTGCTGCTCGACATCAGTGGCTGCGCACATCTTTACGGGGGCGAACGCGAACTCGTGGCTGATCTCAGCGGTCGGCTGGAAAATGCCGGCTTTGGTTATTCGATTGCCGTTGCCGGTACCATTGGCGCCGCCTGGGCCGCCGCGCATTACGGCAAACCGGCAAGCCACGCTTGCGGTGAGGAACGTGCAACTCTCGAGTCGTTGCCTTTGTCCGCGTTGCGATTGCAGACGGCGACGGTTGCCGGCCTTGCCCGCGTCGGCCTGAAACACATCGGCGATATCATCGATTTGCCGCGCGCACCGCTGACCGCACGTTTCGGGTCTGATGTGCTGCGTCAGCTCGATCGTGCCTTGGGCCATGAGCACGAACCGCTGACCCCACGGCTGCCGGTGGCACCTTATGTGGCCGAACAGCGTTTTGCCGAACCGATCGCGCGCGAGGAAGATGTTCTGGCAATTACCAGGCGGCTGGCGCGACAATTGCAATTCGCGCTGGAACGGCGAGGCGATGGTGCCCGCCGCATCGAGCTGGCTCTGTTCCGCACCGACGGCGTGGTCCGCCGCATCGCCGCCGGTACTTCCCGGCCTTTGCGCGATCCGGATGATATCCGTGAGCTGTTCGTGGAGCGGCTTGCCGCTCTGGCGGATGCATTCGATCCCGGCTTCGGCTTCGACATGGCGAGATTGTCGGTTGTTATCGCCGAGCCCTCTCCGCCCGAACAAATCGGCATAGGCGGTAGTGAGGATGCATCCGAGCTTTGTCGTCTTGTCGATCGTCTGAGCGCCCGGCTGGGACCGCGCCGCGTCCGCCGGCTGGTCGCTCAGAACAGTCATATTCCTGAACTGGCCGAAGCCGTTCTTCCCGCGCAAACCGTCAACGGCGATGCGGGCTGGGCTGGGTTTCGACAATACCGCGAGGAAACAAAGCTGCCGTCGCGTCCGCTCAGGCTGCTGGCGCGGCCGGAGCCGATTGAAGCTGTAGCGGAAGTCCCCGACGGCCCGCCGCTGCGTTTCCGATGGCGGCGGGCCTTGCATGAGGTGATCGCAGCCGAAGGCCCCGAGCGCATCGAGGGTGCCTGGTGGAGCGAGCACGGTGGCCCGGCGCGCGATTATTTCCGCGTGGAGGACAAGAGGGGCTTGCGTTTCTGGCTGTTCCGCTCCGGACTCTACCGCGACCTCGCACAGGACGCCGGCGCGCCAACATGGTTCCTGCACGGGACATTCGCATGAGGATCAAGCCACCGAAGAAAGCTGGAAAGTCTGTATTCGTATGCGTTATCTCGAATTTGCCGTTGCCTCGAATTTCTCTTTCCTTCGCGGAGCTTCGCATCCCGAAGAACTGATGGTGCAGGCTGCGCACGCCGGTCTCGCCGGGCTCGGCCTATGCGACCGCAATTGCGTTGCCGGCGTGGTGCGTGCACATCTGGCAAAGCGCGAACAGAATCTGCCGCTGCGTTATCATCCCGGTGCGCGGCTCGTGTTCGCCGACGGCACGCCCGATATCCTTGCCTATCCGCGCAATCGCGCCGGTTGGGGAAGGCTCACGCGCCTGCTGACTCTCGGCAATCTGCGAGCCGAAAAAGGCGCCTGCACTCTTTATCTCGACGATCTTTTGGCACACGCCTTCGGGCTCGAACTGATTGCGATGTCGGGAAACGCCTCGTTGCTCGCGCGCCTGCGTGAAATTGCGCCACATCGCGTTCGTCTTGCCGCCTCCATGCTTTACCGCGGTCGAGACCGGGTACGCCTCATACGGTTGAAAGATCATGCGCGCACCGCTGGCGTACCGCTGATTGCAATCAATGATGTGCTTTATCACCATCCCCACCGTCGGCCACTCGCTGACGTACTCACCTGCATTCGCGAGAAGACCACCATCGATCGTGCCGGGCGCAAGCTCGCCATAAATGCCGAACGCCATCTGAAATCACCGGAAGAAATGATGCGGCTGTTCCGCGATGCGCCGGAAGCGGTCGAAGAAACACTGGCGTTCAGCGATGCACTTTCATTCTCGCTCGACGAACTGCGCTACGAATATCCCGATGAGCAAGTGAATGGTTTCCACAACGCCCAGGATGCGCTCGCACATTTCACCTATGAAGGTGCCGCCCGCTGTTATCCGCAGGGCATTCCCGACAAGGTGCGCGCCAATCTCGAGCACGAACTCCAGTTGATCGCGCAACTGCAATATGCGCCCTATTTCCTCACTGTCTACGAAATCGTTAATTTCGCTCGTTCAAAGAACATTCTTTGTCAGGGTCGCGGCTCGGCCGCCAATTCCGCCGTCTGTTTTTGCCTCGGTGTGACCGAAGTCGATCCCGAACGCGCCGATCTCCTGTTCGAGCGCTTCATCTCGCCCGAACGGCGCGAACCGCCCGACATCGACGTCGATTTCGAGCACGAACGACGCGAAGAGGTCATTCAATACATCTACGGCAAATACGGGCGCGAGCGTGCCGGCATCGCCGCAACCGTGATTTCCTATCGCGGCCGCTCGGCAATCCGCGAGGTTGGCAAGGCCTTCGGCCTTTCCGAGGACACGATCGGCGCACTGTCATCGTCGATCTGGGGTGGTGGCGGCGGTTCCGTGTCGAAAGACGCAGTCACCCGGACCGGCCTCGATCCGCAAAGCCGGCGCATGCGGCAGATTCTTTCGCTCGCGCAGGAAATCAATGGCTTCCCACGCCATCTTTCCCAGCATGTCGGTGGCTTTGTCATTACCCGCAGCCGGCTCGACGAAGTCATGCCGATCGGCAATGCGGCGATGGATGAACGCACCTTCGTCGAATGGGACAAGGATGATCTCGATGCACTTGGCATTCTGAAAATCGACGTGCTCGGCCTCGGCATGCTGTCTTGCCTGCGCAAGGCGCTTGATCTTGTGGATGAGCACTATGGCGAGCGATACACGCTTGCCACCATTGAACCTGAGGAGCCTGCCGTTTACCGCATGTTGTCCCGCGCGGATTCCCTCGGCGTGTTCCAGGTGGAAAGCCGTGCGCAGATGACCATGCTGCCGCGGCTCGCGCCGAGGAATTTCTATGACCTTGTGATCGAAGTGGCGATCGTACGACCCGGCCCGATCCAGGGCGATATGGTGCACCCCTATTTACGCCGCCGGCGCGGACAGGAGCCGGTCACCTATCCGTCGAAGGCGCTGGAAGCGGTCTTATCGAAAACCTTGGGCGTGCCTCTGTTTCAGGAGCAGGCGATGAAAATCGCCATCGTAGCCGCCGGCTTCACACCATCGGAGGCCGACCGTCTGCGCCGCGCCATGGCGACCTTCAAGCGCGTCGGCACCATCGGCACTTTTCAGCGCAAGATGATCGACGGCATGCTTGCCAACGGTTACGAACGCGAATTCGCGGAGCGCTGCTTCCAGCAGATCGAAGGCTTCGGCGAATATGGCTTTCCGGAAAGTCACGCGGCGAGCTTCGCGCTTCTGGTCTACGCTTCGGCCTGGCTCAAATGCCGTTATCCGGACGTTTTTGCCGCCGCACTTCTGAACGCGCAGCCAATGGGTTTTTACGCACCGGCACAGATCGTGCGCGATGCGCGCGAACACGGCGTCGAAGTACGGCCACCCGACGTCAATCATTCGTCCTGGGATTCGACGCTCGAACCAGGCCCGCATGCGGCCGGTCGTCTGCATGCGCTGCATCGCGAAATGCAGGACGATATTCGGGCAACGCACGCGGTGCGTCTCGGCCTGCGCGAGATCAAAGGACTGAGCGAAGAAGACGGGAAATTGGTCGTTGAACGGCGATCATCCCAAATTTCCGTCGCCTACGACTCCATGCGCGATGTGTGGTTACGCACAAGGCTTTCTCCGCGGGTCCTGGAAAGGCTGGCCGATGCTGATGCTTTCGGCTCGCTCGGCCTTGCTCGCCGCGAAGCGCTGTGGGCAGCCAAGGCGCTCGGGCGGGTCGGCGACCGTGATGACGATCTGCCGCTGTTCACCAGCCGCGGCAGCACACCAGCCCGCATTGTTTCGCGGGAGCCCGATGTCCGCCTGCCACCGATGCCGATCGGCGAGGAAGTCATCAACGATTACCGTTTCCTGCACCTGTCGCTGCGCACGCACCCGGCACATTTCCTGCGGCCCGACCTCGATGCCCACGGTATCAAGCAGAATGACACCTTACGCTGGACCCCTTCCGGCATGCGTACGCGCATTTCAGGGCTTGTCACATGTCGGCAGAGACCCGGTTCGGCCAATGGCGTCGTATTTATGACGATCGAAGATGAAACAGCGGTCGCCAACGTAATCGTATGGCCGAAAGTATTCGAGCGCTTGCGGCCGATCGTCCTCGGCGCGCGTTATGTGACGGTTTTCGGTGTTGTGCAGGAAGAAAGCGGCGTCATCCACGTCGTTGCCGACCAGCTGGAGGATCTGACGCATTTTCTGGCGCGACTGGCAGAACACGGCGCAGACATTGACGGGCTGGCGCGTTGCGATGAAGTACGCCGTCCCATCGAAGAGCAGCGCGAGGCGCGGATTGCCGGTGGCCGGCACAATCGTCTCGTCCGGCTCATGCGCGAAATGCCGCAGCTTGCGGGGGATCTCGGTGTCTCCGCACGCGGTTCGGCACATGCGCCGGCCCGACGCGCGCGCATCAACTGAAACGATTTGCCTGGCGCTACATCGGCGGCGCCACACCACGTCCAACATTGACCCGAGCCGTCAACAGGGTGCCATCGGCCTGTCGCGTTGCCGCCGGGACATAGATGCTGGCGCCAGGTTTCAGCTCTTCTCTCGTGCCGGGCATGTAGCTCACGATAACCGTTTGCGGCGTGACGTCGATTTTCTTGGAACCGTCCTTGTAGTTGAGCGTCAGGGTTGTACCTTCCTCGTTCGCAACGGTTCCGGTCGTAGTACTCTTCCCCACGCTGTTGACCGTTCCATTCGTCATCGTGCTTTGTGGCCTGTAATCATACGGCCGGTCGCCTTCTCCGGTGCCACGCATTTCCTCCGGAAAGATATGAACCTCGACCGCTTTCCAGCTGCCATCTGGCTGCGGCATGGCCGTCGATCCAACGAATGAATTCGGCTTGATATCGGCAAGGGACGCCTTTACCAGCGCGACAACCTTGCCTTCGTCGGCGAGCTTTATCTTCAACGTGTCACCCTCACGCGATTTGACGGTCATCACCGTACCGTCAACCTGCTCGACCGTGCCTCGCACACGCATCGGCTTGTCCTGTGCAAATGCTGCAGCAGAAGCCAACAGAACGGCGCACGTCGCGCCAATCATCGTCAAAGTTTTCACGGCCTTCTCCCTAAACGACTGCGCCGCCCGAAGTTGCGGCGCAGTAACTGTGAAGAAACGATATCGGCCGGCCTCACATTGCGGGCGTCAGGTTGCGGCCGACATAGAGCGTCTTGGCAAGAACCGAGCCGTCCGGCTGCTTGTCGGATGCCATGATGATGATCTGCGCGCCCGGCTTGAGTTCATCCTTGTTGCCCGGCGCGACCGCGGTGATCGCTGTTGCCGGCGTGACGATAATTTTCTTTTCGCCTTCCTTGAATTTCACCATGACCGCTTGACCATCCTTTTCGGTCACGCTGCTTTCGACATAAGCGTTCGTCATCGTGCTTCCAGGCTTTGCGTCCCAATTGAAATGCCGATCGGCGACGACGCCGCGTTGTGCGGGCAGGAAGATGT